>VXSV01000032.1 GCA_009837815.1 Acidimicrobiia bacterium | reverse complement strand
CTCGGGGCGGGGCTTTGGCCGGGGCCCACCCCCCACAGACCCCCGGTGCCCAAAGCCACCCACGACTGGATGAGCTGGTACCCGGTGTCCGCCGCATCTCCCCATGGATCGAGGAAACCCCTGAGACGGTCCAAGCGGTATGGAGCGATGACTGCCAAAAGGATCGCCAGGCCGGCAGCCACCGCGGTGGATCCCGCCATGTAGGAGAGGGGGGCTCCTCCCACCCACAGCACCACGAAGGCGCAGATGACGATCAGGACGGTGGTCCCGAAGTCAGGCTGCTGGATCAGCAGGAACCCCACGCTTCCCAATACCAGCAGGACAACCGAGGTGTAGCTCTTCAGATCGTCGAATACCCCCCTGCCCCGGCTGATCAGCGACGCCATCAACACGATCACCGCGAACTTGGCCAACTCGGAGGGTTCGAAGCCCAAGGGGCCGAACCGGAGCCACCGTGAGCTTCCCCCCACTTCAACGCCGACCAACAGCACCAGGAACAGAAGCGCCAGAGCCCCCACGAACAAATACACGGCGAAACGCCGGTAGAGCTGATAAGGCACCCGGGCAGTAACCAACAACACCACCGTTCCCAGCAATACACCCAGCAACTGGCGGAAGAAGAAGTGGTACTGGCCGTATTCCCAGTTGATCCCCACCGTTGAGGAGGCGGAGATGGTAGCGCCCAGCCCGATCACCACCAGGGTGAAGACCACGGCGCCGAACAGCATGATGATCTGGTTATTGGTGCGGAACCGCGACTCGGTCTGGATTCTCTCGGTCCGAGCCCGGTAGATGGTGGTTACGTTGGAGGCCATCAGGTCTTTTCCCTCCGGCCCACCAGGTCCGACACAATCAGCGAGAACTCCTCTCCGCGGGCCTGATAGGAGGCGAATTGGTCGAAAGAGGCGCACCCGGGCGCAAGGAGCACCACGTCCCCGGGACGGGACAGGCCGAAGGCCGTCCGCACCGCCTCTTCGAGGGAGTCGACAGGGGTCACCCGGCCGGGAGGAGCGGCATCCACCAGTTGGCGGGAGGCCTCACCGATGGAGACCACCGCCCTGACGGGTGGAGCGCTGGTCAGCGGGGCAAGGTCAAGTCCCTTGTTGAGGCCGCCTGCGATCAGCACCACCGACCCGAAGGAATGGATCGAGGCCAGGGCGGCATGGGGATTGGTGGCCTTGGAGTCGTCCACGAACCTCACCCCGTCAAGCTCCCCGACCACCCGGCGGCGATGGGGACCGGGACGGAAACTTCGGATGGCGGCTTCGACTGCGGCGTCGTCGGCGCCCCAGACCCGGGCGGCTTCGGCGGCGATCAGGAGATCGGTCAGATAGGAATCGTCACGCGCCGACAGGTCCGCCAGGGGGATTCGGAGGCCGCCGGTCATCAGGTCGCCGCCGTCAACCGCACCGGCGGCCGAGACTCCCAAAAGGCGGCTCCGTGCGCCACTCACCGCCCTCCGGGCACCCGGATCGTCGGCGTCGAAGATCAGTATGTCGCCCTCGGTCTGGGCGGCGTGGATACGAGCCTTTGCCGCCAGGTATCGATCCATCGTTCCGTGCCAGTCGAGATGGTCGGGGGCCACGTTGATGATCACGGCCACGCGGGGAGAGAGCGTCTCGGTGAAACGCAACTGGAAGCTGGAGAGCTCCACCACGGCCCTGTCCGCGTCGGTTCCCACCAGATCCGAGATCGGGGAGCCGATGTTTCCCACCACCGGGACCTCCATACCCGAGCGAGCCAGCATCTCTCCGGTCAACCTCGCCACCGTAGTCTTTCCGTTGGTGCCGGTGATGCCGATCATCTCGGTGCGAAGCTGCCGACACGCCAACTCCACCTCGCTCCAAACCGGCCTGCCCGCCGCCAGGGAGTCCCGGATCGGCTCGGATCCCTCCGGAAACCCCGGGCTGGCCACCACCAGGTCGCAGTCGGCGACCCACTCGGGACGCCAGCAGCCCGACACCGCCGACCACCGCTCACCACCGTTGAGAGCCGATATCGCCTCGGGGCGGGCATCGTAGACCCTCACTCTCCACCCCAGCTTCACTCCGAGTCGGGCGGCCGCCCGTCCGGAAACGCCTGCGCCGAGCACCAGGCAGCGTTTCACAACAGTCCCTCCAGCGCCAGGAAGTCGGCATAGAAGAGCCCCAAGCCCAGCGAAACCCCGATCCCCGCCAGTATCCAGAATCGGATCACCACAGTCGACTCATCCCATCCGGCCAGGCTGAAGTGGAAGTGAAAGGGCGCCATGCGGAAAATTCTCTGTCCGGTGGTCCGGAAGCTGACCACCTGGATTATCACCGACAGCCCTTCGGCGACGTACAGTCCCCCGATCACGATCAGCAGAAGTTGGGTGTTGGTGAGCACCGCCAACGCGGCCAAGAGTCCCCCGATGGCGTGGGAGCCTACGTCGCCCATGATGATCCGGGCGGGTGGGGCGTTCCACCACAGGAATCCCAACAGCGACCCGGTCATGGCGGCCGCCACGGTGGCGAGGGCCAGTGGATCGACCGCTTCGTAGATGTCGAGGTGCCGGACCTGCCAGAAGGCGATTATGACATAGGCGCTGAACATCCACACCGCCGATCCTCCCGCCAGGCCATCCATCCCGTCCGTGAAGTTGGCGCAGTTGGCGGTGCCGGTCAGCATGATCAGCACCAGCACGGTGAACAGGAATCCTCCCAACTCCAACCCCAGAGGGCGGGCGAAGGAGAGCTCGGTCACCACTCCCGCCTGCCGGGCCCCGAGCACGAACAGGGCGGCCACGGCCACCTGACCGCCGAACTTGGCCGCCTTGCCCAGACCGAGCGATCGGCGGCGGCGGGTTTTCACCAAATCGTCCAGGAGTCCGACCAGGGCCATCCCCAGCATGGCGACCAGGCACAGCAGCCCTCCGGTGGCGATTGGAGTGGCCGCTATGGACAGCCCGTCGGTGAAGTCGGGGCGAAGGTGGGTGAGAAGGTAGGAAATGGTGGCGGAGGCCACGAACATCACCCCTCCCATGGTGGGGGTTCCCCGCTTGTGACCGTGCTCTCCCTCCAGCTCTTCTTGAATGAAGTCCCCGATATTCAGGCGGCGGAGCAGTTTGATCCCATGGGAGGTGAGAAACACCGAGAGCAGGAACCCCACCGACGACGCCACCAGCAGGTTGATCATGGCGCCGCCTCCCACGAGTCGCCGTCGGCCACCCCCAGCGCCTTCCGGGCCGCCCTCCGATCGTCGAAGGGTATGCGCTCGCCGGCGATTTCCTGGTGCTGCTCATGTCCCTTCCCGAGTATCAGGACCACGTCCCCGGGACGGGCCCATCCCACCGCGGCGCCGATAGCCTCCTCCCGATCCGCCTCCACCCTGAAACCCCTGCCCTCCAGACCGGCGGCCAGGTCGGCGAGGATGGCGGCGGGATCCTCCGATCGGGGATTGTCGGAAGTGAGCATCACGCGGTCGGCGGCCGCCACCGCCCTCGCCATCTCGATCCTCTTGCTCCGGTCCCGGTCTCCTCCCGCCCCCATCACCGCGATCACCCGCCCCTCGGTCGCCGCCCTGGCCGCTCCGATCGCCGCTCCGATCGCCCCCGGGGTGTGGGCGTAGTCGACAACCACCGAGAGGGGATGTTCGGCGACCAGTTCGAACCGACCCGCCACGGGAGGGAGGGACGAGATTCCGGTGGACACCTCTGCGGGCGAGTATCCCATGCGAAGGGTCGCCGCTGCGGCCAGGAGAGCGTTCCTCCCGTTGTGCCGGCCCCCGATGGGCGCCTCCAGCGTCAGGGTGGCGCCCCCCACCCGACATTTCATCACCACCTCCGAGAGGCTCTGGCTCACCATCTGTCCCCTCACGTCCGCCTCTGGTCGGGTTCCCACCGTGGTGAGAGGGATCTCAGCCCCCGCGGCCAGCCTCCGGCCCCACGGGTCGTCGATCCACACCACTCCCGTCTCCGCCAGGACCGGCGAAAAGAGCTGTGCCTTGCTCAGGTAGTACTCCTCCTGGGAGCCGTGGAAGTCGAGATGGTCGTGTCCCAGGTTGGTGAACACCGCCAAATCGAAGCGGACACAGTCCACCCTGTGCAGGGCGAGACCGTGAGAGGACACCTCTATCACGGCGGTTTCCACCCCCCGGCTGCGCATCATCGCCAACTGCCGGTGCAGATCGGAGGCCTCCGGCGTGGTGAGGGGAGTGGCAAGCACCCGGTCCCCTATCCGGGCCCCCAGCGTGCCTATCACCCCGGTGCTTTCTCCGGCGGCCCGCGCCACCGATTCGATCATGTGCACCACGGTGGTCTTCCCGTTGGTCCCGGTGACTCCCACCAGGCGAAGGAATCGGGAGGGATGCCCGTATACCTCGGCGGCGGCCCGAGCCAGGGCCACACGTCCGTTCCCGACCACGATCTGGGGAGCGGGACTCTCGAGCGGCCTCTCACAGATCACCGCCGCGGCCCCGCGGGCCAGCGCTTCTGCGACAAAGTCGTGACCGTCGGCGTTTGCTCCCTTCATCGCCACGAACACATCCCCGCTTCGGACCATGCGGCTGTCGTGGCTCACTCCGCCGACAGGGGCGTCGGCTCTCCCTCGCAGGCAGCCGTCCAGACGGTCGGCCAGTGTCCCGACCGTCATCTCAGGTACCGGGCTCATTGGGTATCTCCCCCAATCGCCGCAATGCGACTTCCATTATCTCCGAAAACACAGGAGCGGCTGCTGAACCGCCTGTCCGGTACTCCGGGCGGGTAGGACCGTCGATCACCACCATCACCACCACCTCGGGGTCCTCGATCGGCGCCATCCCCACGAAGGAGGCGATGTTCAACTCTTCTTCGTAACCGTCGAAGCCCAGCTTGGAGGAGGTGCCGGTCTTTCCACCCACCTCGAACCCCGGGACCGCGGCGGCCTGGCCGGTTCCCTTGCTGACCGTGTCAGCCAGCAGCAGACGCATGATCCGGGCCGTCTCGGCATCGATCACCCGCCGCCGGGCAATTTCCGCGGGCCGGCGGGCGCCATCCTCGGTCACCAGGGCCTTCACCAGGTGCGGCTGTATCCACACCCCGTCGTTGGCGACCGCCCCGAACGCCGCCGCCATCTGGATCGGAGTCACAGCCACCGAATAGCCTATGGCGGCGGACGCCAGGCAGGTGCTGCAGGAAGGGTCGAGATTGAGAAGGCCCTTCGCCTCGCCGGAGAAGTCGATGCCGGTTGGACTGCCCAGGCCGAACTCCTCTATGTATCCGGCCAGCACTCCCCTCGACAGTTGCTCCTGCACCATGATGGTCCCCACGTTCGAGGAATGCACGAAGATGTCGGCCACCGTCATGTCGGTGGGTTCGTGCAGGGTGAAATTCCGGTAGCACCCGTAGATCTCGTCGTCGGGGTCCTCGCAGGCGTCGGGGAAGATCTCGATCTCATAGGGCACTTCGGGGATCAGGTCGGAAGCCCTCCAGGTCCCCGTGTCCAGTGCGGCGGCGATGGTGACCGTCTTTTGGATGGAACCGGGCTCATAGAGGCCGCGGATTGCAAAATTCGAGAATCCCGAACCGTCCTCGGAGGCCCGCCTCTCGGGGTCGAACGCCGGCACCCCTCCCAAAGCCAGCACCTCTCCCGTCTTCACCTCCAACGCAACAGCCCAGCATTGCTCCGCCGCGGTGCGGGCGACGCCGTCCCTACATGCCTCCATGAGGCTGTATTGCAGCAGGAGGTCCAGGGTGGTCACGAGATCCAGGCCCGGAACGGCCTCGGTTATCTCGCTCTGGCCGGTGGGGATCTGGCGGCCCTTCACATCCTGTTCCACCACCGCCCGGCCCGGCTGTCCTCCCAGCTCATCCTCATACCGGTATTCCAGCCCTTCGATGCCCGTCCCGTCCACATTCACCATGCCCAGCACCTGGGACGCCACCGACGAGGGGTAGATGCGTTTGGACTCGGGCTCGCTGTACACCCCCGCGTACCCCAGATTAAGGATCTCTTCTGCGACATCCACCTCCAACTGGCGCTTGATGTACACGAAGTCCTTTTCGGAGCGGAGGTCGGCGACCAACCGGTCGATGTCGGCGCCCACCCTGGCGCCCACCTGCTGGGCTATCAACACCGGATCCTCTATTTCGGAGGGTATCGCAAACAGGCTGGCGCCCAGCACGGTGAGAGCCAGCGCTTCGCCGTTCCGGTCGAAGATCTCACCCCGCTCGGGCAGCACCTCTCGAATGGAGAGGCGTTGTCTCAACCCGCGCGCCGCGTATCCGTCATCCTCCACCACCTGGACGGTGTACATCTTGAACCCCAGCGCAAGCCACGAAAGGACCAGCACGCCGCCCACCAGGGCCAGCCGCTTGGCGGCCGTCCGAGGGCCGGGCGCCGGGGGGGATCCATTTTCCACCGTCAACCGGGCGGGCCGAGACCCGGTTCTCTTGGCGCCAGGCCCGGCACCTGGATGTGCACTACTTCGTCGGGGTAGAAGAGCCCCAGGGGCTCGGCCAGAGAAGCAATCCGGTCGGGATTCTCCAATCGGGCGACCTCCAGGCGGAGCAGCCGGTTCCTGATGGTCTCCTGTTCGATCCTGGTCTGGAGATCGGCCAGTTGAAAAGCGCCCTCGTCCAGCAGGGTGCGACTCCAAACCATCCCCAGGAAAGTGAGGACCACCAGGAGAATGAAGGCCAGCAGCATCAGCAGCGAGGGGCCGCGTGCGCTGGTGGCGGTTCCGGCGGAAATGAGCCTCAGCGGCGAGTTGCGATTGGAGGAGGGAGCGGGGGAGGTGGGGCGGGTAGTCATGCGGCCAGTCTCTCCACGGCCCGCAGCCGGGCAGAACGCGCCCGGCGGTTGATCTCGACCTCCGCCGGTTCGGGCCGGGCCGACCCGTTGACCAGAGGGCGCAACTCGGCCGTGAGCCCACATCCGCATATCGGAAGGTCGGAGGGGCAAACGCAATCTGCGCCGCCCTTCTTGAAGCGCTGCTTGACCAGACGGTCCTCCAGGGAGTGATAGGAGATCGCCACGCAGCGCCCTCCCTCCTCCAAACGTCCGAGGGCGGCCTCCAGCCCGGTTCTCACCGCTCCCAGCTCGTCGTTGACCGCCATGCGGATGGCTTGAAAGGTACGCCGGGCCGGGTGACCCTTGCGACGCAGTGCTGCGGGAACGGCCGCCGCCACCACTTCGGCCAGGGCCAGGGTATCGGCCAGCGGACGATTTGCAACGATCGCTCTGGCGATGCGACGGGAAGAAGGCTCCTCACCGTACCGGGCTATGACGCGGGCGAGGCTCCGACAGTCCCAGGTATTGACCACCTGGTCGGCGGTCAAACCCGAGCCGGGGTCCATTCTCATGTCGAGCGGACCCCTCCTGTGGTAGGAGAAGCCCCGCTCGGGATCATCCAACTGATCGGAGGAGAGCCCGAAGTCGAACAAGACGCCGGCCAGGTTCTCCACCCCGGCTGCGGACAACAGACGCTCGATGTCGGCGAAGTCGCCCGGAATAAAGTCAAACCCCAGGGCGGCGGCTCGCTCGCCGACTGCAGGATCCCGGTCAATTCCCATGATTCTTACGTGAGGAGCGACCACCTGCTGCAACCGCAGACTGTGACCACCCCCGCCAAAAGTGGCGTCCACCAGCGTTCCTTCTTGGATGGGCTCGAAAAGTTCACACACAAGGTCGGCCATGACCGGCTCGTGCCTGGAACCATGGCTCATAGCCGGCCCCCCGAAGATCGGCGCCTAATGGAAGCGGGCGGATTGGGGCCTTCTATAGCTCCAGGGAGCCGGCTATGAGCCACAGTGTTCGGTTCGTCTGTCATCCCGATTCGGAAGCGTTCACCTCTCTTCCGCGCCTGGGGATGGGTTCTCGGCTTCTTCCACATGGCTTCTGAAGGCCGAGGCGCTCCAGACTTCTATCTCGTCGTCCACTCCCACTACCACCACTTCCTCCCCGCACTCGATGCCGGCATGATTGCGGAGTTCGGGGGTCACCGTCAGACGTCCCTGTCCGTCCATGGACTGTTGGCTGGCGGCGCCGAAGAACATCAACCGTCGAAACCTCCGACCGGCGGACGTCTCTCGGCTGTGGCCGGCGCGGACCTCCGCCGCCCGCTGATTCCACCCTTCCTGGGAGTAGATCAAGAGATTCCCGTCCTGGCCTTTGGTGACCACACAGGATGGGGCCAACTCGCCTCGGAACAGCTTGGGCAACACCACCCGACCCTTGTCGTCGACTGTGCGTGTGGTGGTTCCTAGGAACATCGATGCCTCGGGGAAGTTGTCCGGTCAATTTGCTTGGGTATATGTTAGAAGGTTTTTCCATTCTATACCAATTATCTCTATTTGTGGTATCTTTTCTCCCACTTTACTCCACACCACCTCCCAGAGAGCGGTTTCACGCCTCCAACGGCCCCCAGGGTGTCCCGTCCCGCCCACAGGCCCCACGACCCTGGCATCCCATAGAAGACAGTCGGCCTCTTACAAGGTGCTAAACCCCTCCGATCTCGGCAACGAGAAGTTAAAATCTTCTCATGCCATGACGATCTATATGGAGGCAGCGCATGTCGAAGCTTTCCGTCCTAGCCGTACTCGTGTCGCTGATGGCGACCCTGGCCTGCTCCAGCGACGATCCTACGCCGGCGACACAGCCCGCGACCGAGCCGACATCCACCCGGGCGCCTGAGACCACTACCGCGCCAACGGTCGCTCCAACGACTACGACAACGGCAGCTTCGCCGCAGGAGGCTCCGGAGACCTCTCGGGGCCTGGCCGCTCTCGACATGGACGATCCCCAGGCTTTTCTGTCCGGTCTGTCGGCTGATGAACAATCCTGTTTGTCCGACAACGACATCGGCGTCTCCCGGATCATGGCCGCCATGACATCGGCCGATCCCTTGAAAGATGGAGACGCCATCATTGACTGCCTGCAAGATGAAACGCTGATCAGGATGTTTCTGAGCGAGCCGCTGACGGCGACCGGAGAATTGAGCGCCGAGACATCCACCTGCATCCGCGATGGTCTCGGCGGGATGCACCTGCGCCCGTTGTTGAAGTCGACAGGCGCAGAAGCGGAAATAAAAAACCAGGTAGCGGGGTTGGCCGGATTCTTGACGTTCACCACCTGCCTGAATGATGAAGAGTGGAAGGCGGCGGCACCGTTACTGGAGTTGGGACCTCGCGACGAATCCGGTACCGATTGTCTGCTGGCGGAGTTGGGAGGCCCGACTGGAGTCGCGCAAGCCCTGCTCCGAACCGACGAATCCGGGTTGCCCACCGCGTTCATAGCTGCGACAAAGGAGTGCGGGGTGGGCTTCACAGAATCGCTTGAGGACTCCGGCTCGGGCGACACCGGCGGCGACAGTCTCACCGACGACATGATCCTGGCGCCCGACAGGCTGTTTCCTGTTCCGGTTGGCGATCCTCAGGCGTTTTTCTCCGGTTTGTCGCCCAATGAGCAATCCTGCCTGGACGACAAGGGCATCGGTCCCCGGGAACTGTCGCAGATGACGGGACCCTCCCCTGCCGACTCACCGGAAACCACAGCAGACATCGTCAACTGCCTGCAGGACGATACGGTGCTGAGGCTGTTCCTGACGACACTTGTGGGACAGGTCGAGCCGTTCAGCGAAGAGACCTCATCGTGCATTCGGGAAGGATTCGTGTCGATCGACGCCCGCGATCTGCTATCCCCGGCCACCGCATTCGGCGGTCCCGCCAATGCCTTGGCGATGGGCATTGTCGCTCTCAACGTCTCCGTGGTCTGCATGAACGATGCAGAATGGGCTACCTACGCGCCGAGGCTGGGAATGCAGCCTGAGGACAAGGACGGCATAGCCTGTCTGTTCGAGGAGTTGGGAGGACCCGAGCAGGTGGTGTGGATCATGCAGGAAGCCGGTTTGGGCGAGGCGCCTGAAGAACTGACCGACGCGTTCAATGAATGTGGCTTGGATGGCGCCGGCACATCCCCATAGCTTTTCGTTCTACGGCCCTCTTGACCCTGCCGCTTAGGCGGAATCGGCCAGATAGGGTTGCCAGGCCGGATCAACCCGGTAGCCGGAACTGGTGTAGATCCACCCGAAGCGCCAGGGAGAGCGAGGAGACCGAAGGAGCACGATACCCGCCTCGGCGGGAAGGCGGTTCCCCTTCTTGACATTGCACCGCCGACAGCAGGCCACCACATTGTCCCAGGTATGGGCGCCGCCCCGAGAGCGCGGCACCACGTGGTCGAGACTCTCCGCGGCGGCCCCGCAGTATTGGCACAGGTTTTCGTCCCGTCCGAAGACGGCCCGCCGGGTCAGCGGGACAGAACGGCGGAACGGAGCTTTCACGTAGTAGTTCAACCGAACCACCGAGGGAACCGCGAAGGTCTCCTCAGCCGAGCTCCAAACCTCTCCTCTCTCCTCGATCACCGTCGCCCGATCCCTCCAAACCAACACCAGGGCGCGACGGCAACTCACCACCGAGAGGGGCTCGTAAGTCGCGTTGAGAACCAGTGCCTTGGTCACAATCCCTGCCAGATTAGGCGGCCGCACCCCTCACTGCGGCCTCATTTCGCCAGGTGGACTCAGGGTGAGAGTGGCGGCGGTCAGCCTCCTGCTGCAGCCCAGAAGGGGTTATCGCGGAAGTCGTCCACCACCCGTCCGAGCATCGTGCGGAATCTTGCCCTGTTGAACTCGAAGTCGGACAGGTCCTCCTCCACATCTTCGACCACCTTCCCCATCACCTCCACAAACACGAATTGCCCATCGGCGAGAGTGTCGATGATCACGCTGCTCTCCGGATGGGGAGCGAGAATGGTGGTGGCGAAAATGTCGGAGAACATCCCGGCTTGGGCCAGGTGCTGGTCGAGGTCGCCTTCCCGACGCAGGTACTTCCATCCCCTCTGGATTCTCTGAAGAGACAAGCCGTTGTCGATCAGGCTCTTGATCACCCTCAAAGCCACCAAGTCCTGAAGGTTGTAGATCCTTCGGACGCCGGGACGGCCCCCGGTGCCCTTGATGGATGGCTTCACCAAGCCAACCTTGTCCCAATACCTTATTTGGTTATAGCTGCAGCCCGTGAACCTCATCGCCTCCGACGAGGTAAAGCCCACTTCCTCCATTGCTCCGTTCCACCTATCCCGTTCAGGACCCGCTTAGCGGGGCCATGTACCGAATCCGTTCGCCTTAGTGTCGCTCCCTCCCTGTACACCCTTCCACTGAAGCTTCGTCCTCACCCGGAGACCTTGTACCAGAAAAGTAGCTGCTATCACCATAACAACAAACCCGGCCAGCGCGACGAGTAAATGGGAGGTAAAGAATACCAACACCACAAGAATTCCCGCCACCAGGAATCCCATGGGGACCGTCAACGACGCGCGACCCGGATAGAGCAAGGTCTCCTCGCCGGTTTGAGCCCCTTCCTCCTCATAGAATTGGCTCTCGATCTCCTCGAGAATCCGCTGCTCTTCTTCGTTCAACGGCACGTCAGACCGAGCCTCCGAAATAGTCCGCTTCCGCTCTCCAGTATATGGTCATCCGACGCCGACTCCGCCATCATTGGAGATACTTTCTTCAATGCGAAGAGTCCGGTGAAGGACTCGGCCCGAGACGAGCCGGCAACACCGCATCGAACCCGAATCGCCGGCGGAGCCGGAAGACTTCCTCCTCCAGCGACTCCCACCGCTTCTCACCCTCCAGAGCAAGCTGCGGGTGCCCCGGCGCGTGGCGCAGTCCTCCGGCGGAGATACCCAACAGTCGCACCTTCCTGCCATGCAACCCGGCCCGGTCGGCCAGTTCTTTCACCTGGTGAAAGAGGTCGATAGCCAGCCTGGTCGGGGCCTTTCTGGTGTGGGACCGGGTGATGGTGGTGAAGTCGCGGAACCTCACCTTCAGAGAGACGGTGGTGGCCCACACCTGCGCCGTTTGCAGACGGACAGCCAGGCGTTCGGCCTGCTCACGCAGCTTGAGGTCGATCTCCGATCGGGATCCGAGATCATCTTCGAAGGTGTTCTCGACCGACAGTGACACTCCCAGGGGATCGGTGACGACCGGACGATCGTCTATCCCGCGGGCCAGTTGCCCCAGATGGTCCGCGGTGGCGTTACCCACCACCGGGCGGAGATGTTCCACCGCCAACGCCGCCAGATCCCCCACCGTGCGAATGCCCAAGCTGCGAAGCCGCGCCCCGGTTGACTTGCCCCCCCCCCCCCGCCGCCCCCCCCGGGGGGGCGGAAGGAGGTCGAGGGGCGCCGCCACCCGCACCCGCAG
>VXSV01000140.1 GCA_009837815.1 Acidimicrobiia bacterium | reverse complement strand
CCCCATCCCTCGAGGCCCTCAGCGGTCCGCAGCCGGAGGATGGCATGACGACCGATCGGAGCGGTCATCTTGGAAGCCCACGAGTGGTGGCGTCGAGTGGGCAGAGCCACGATGTAAACGGTGGCGGCGGCTATCTTCATGGGCCCTCCGTCTCGTAGAGTTCGATCTCGTTGCCGTCGGGATCGGCCACATACACGGTAAGGCCGTAGGGCCCGGGGCCGAGCGGACGGACGATCCTGTACCCGGCGGCGGCTACTACCCGCTCCCACTCCGCAACCCCGTCCACCTCGAAGGCAATGTGATCGACCTGTCCTCCCTTGCCGGCGCCCCCCTCGGTCAGTCCCAGGCCCTCCTTGGTGCTGATGAATCTCCTGCCGTCGCGGAACGGGGTGCGGTTCTTCACCTTGAAACCCAGCAGGTCCACGTAAAAGCGTTCGGCCGCGTCCAGATCGGTGGTCTCCAGCAGCAGGTGACGGATGCCCTTGACCGCCGGTCGACGGCTTTCCGCCAGCCAGTCGGTCACCTCCCGGGAAGTGGTCAGGTGAGCCAGGTAGTGCGCCCAGACCTCCAAGGCTGAGGGCTCCCATTGCGGGCGCACCCCGGCTATGCAGTCGGTTACCGCCACCACGTCATAGTCCCGCAGGTAAGCCTCCCGTATGGTGGTCTCGACGCAGGCGTTGAGGGTAACGCCGGTGATGAACAAGGTTCGCGCCCCCAGCATCCCCAGCAGTGTCTCGAGACGCGTCTCATAAAAGGCGCCGAACCGGTGCTTGCGCACCACCATGGTGGGTTCATCCACCCACCCGGCCAGCTCCTCAACGATCTCCGCGTCCCAGGAGCCGGCGAGGGCCGCCACCCTCGAACGACGCTCGGTGTGTGACGGCAGGCGTTTGCGTTGCCGGCTCCGGTCGGGTTGCAGATGTTCCTGGACCGTCCAGATAACCGGAATCCCGGCTGCTCTGAACTCCTTGACCAGGCCGCCTATAGGTTCATAGACCTCCTGGACCGGGCCCACGTCAACCCCGGAGTCTCCCAGAGTGCCTTTCGGGTGGCAGAAGGCGTTCTGCATGTCGATGACCAGGAGCGCCGCCGCATCGGAGTCGAGCGCGTCGAGGCCGGCCGCAACGCTCATACGTCGGTGCGGTCCGGGCCGAGAACCCCGGCCAGGGCCCAGTTCTCTCTTGGAACATCGTGGATGATCACATGCAGGGCGTCGGGTCGGGCATCGGCGTGTTCCACCATTGCCTCGGTGATGGCCTTGACCAACCGACGCTTCTGCTCGACGGTCCTTCCTTCCCACATCTCCACGGTGACGACCGGCACGACACTGCTCCTTTCGGGCCTTCGCATCTCAATTTAGGCCGAACACCTCCCGGCAGATCCCGATAGCCTCTACAGCATCGTCCGAACAGACACGCCCGACGCCCCACAGCCCACCTTCGTCTGGGAGATGGTTGTCATAGGTGACCGGCTGGCCGGCCTGTCCCTGGCGTCGGAAGCCGCCGCCGGTGGGCTGGAACGGGTGCTGGTGCTCTCTCCCTCCGATCCCCAGGTCTACCCCGGTCGATTCGAGGCGCCGGGAGTGACGGTGCGCTACGAGACTGTCGCCCGCAGGGTTCGAACAGGTCGAGGGCCCCTGGTGGTGGAGACTTCCACCGGCCCGGTCGCCGCTCGGTCGGTTGCGATGGGATTGGCCTATCCCCCGCTCAAGCAACTTTCACCCCGGATCTCGGTTGATCCGTCGGTCTCCCACCGGGCTCACACCCATCCCGACCATATAGAGGGGCCTCCCGGGGACGTGGTGGTGATCGGCGAGGGCGACGAGCCGGTGGAGTGGACCTTCGATCTCCTGGCGCAGGGAGCCAAGGTGGTCCTGTGCCTGCATCACACCGAGTTCGGCAAGATGTCCTTTCTGGCCAGACGCATGGTTCGACGCCTTGAGGCCCGGCGCCGGATCACGGTCTTCTGGAGAGCCCGGCCCACCAGGGTCTATGACCTGCACGGCTATCCGATGGTGGCCTTCGACTCTCGCCAAACTCCGGACCTTCAGTTCGACAACGTCCTCCTCTCCGAACCCGACTCGTCGCCTTCTCATGTGCTCGACCATTCGGGCATAGAGGTGGAACCAGGCGCTCTCCCCGTCCACCTGCTTCTCCATCACAGCGGCGCCGAAGAGCACCTGGAGGGAGTGGTCACTGTCCCCGCCGATCAAGCCTGGGAGAGGATGCGTTCCCGGCATTTCCCTTCCCTGCCGCCCGCCGCTCCCACCGCCGCCACCGTCCGGACCGGGCGCCTGTTCGACCTGGAGAGTCGTTACTACAACGCCACCATAACCTGGTTCCGGCGGGTCAATCCCGACCTGTGGATAGTCAGGGTGCGACCCGATCAGCGCGATTCGCCCCTGGTGCCGGGACAGTACGCCACTCTCGGCCTCGGCTATTGGGAACCGAGAGTTGACGGCGCCGAGGACCGCATGGCCGGGGCGGAGCGGCTGGTGAGAAGGTCCTATTCCATCTCATCCCGGATCTTCGACGCCCGGGGGTACCTCACCGATCCCGCCTATGAAGGGGCCCTCGAGTTCTACGTCGTCTTGGTCCCTCCCACCGTCGACCGACTGCCGGCCCTGACGCCGCGACTGGCCCTCAAGCACGAGGGGGACCGGATTTACCTCGGTCCCCGGATGGCCGGCCGCTACACCCTTTCCACGGTGACCGACCCCTTCTCCGATGTGCTCTTCCTCGCCACCGGCACAGGGGAGGCCCCCCACAACGCCATGGTGGTGGAGCTGTTTCGAAAGGGACATCAGGGACGGGTTGTGTCGGTCGTGTCGTGCCGCTACGCCGCCGATCTGGGATACGTGGCTCGCCACCGCGCTCTGGAAGAACGCTATCCCAACTACCGCTACCTCCCCCTGGTCACCCGCCAGAACGCCCATGGCGCCCGGAGGATGCGCATCCAGCAGCTCATCGGAGACGACCTTTTGACCTCGGAAACCGGCCTGGAACTCGACCCCTCCCGCCTGCAGGTCTTCATGTGCGGCAACCCGCAAATGATCGGTGTGCCTGAATGGGTGGACGGCCGACCGACCTTCGGGGAGACGCTCGGAGTGGCCGAACTCTTGGCCGAGCGCGGGTTTACGCTTCCCCAGCAGGGCGTCAAGGCAAACGTCCACTACGAGGAATACTGGTAGAGGTCTCAGGTGACAGTTCCCTGGAGTGACAGAGTGCTCGCGGTGGTTGGAGGCGACCACCGGGAGCGAGAGATAGCCCGTCAGGCCGCGGCCACGGGAGCGGTGGTGCGCGGCTACGGGTTTCCCTGGCCCGAGAGGGGGATCGCCGGGGTGACGCTGTGTGGAAACCCTGACGAGGCGTTGCGGGACGCCCACTACGGTCTGCTGCCCATCCCCGGCATGGCCGAGGACGGATCTCTCTACGCACCCCATGCCCCCCGACCCATCGTCATCGACCGGGAGATGCTGGTTGGGATGGCCGCCGGCGCCCGCCTGATACTGGGGACCGCCGACCTTCGCCTCCAGGCGGCGGCCCAGGCGGCCGGGGTGGGCATCGTGGAGTATGAACAGGACCGGGAACTCATGCTGCGCCGCGGCCCCACCATCGTGGAAGGCGCCCTCCAGAGAATCATCGAGTTGACCGAGATCACCATCCACGGCTCGACGATTGGAGTGGTCGGCCACGGGACTATCGGCTCGCTTCTCACCCGCACCCTGGTGCTCCTGGGCGCCGAGGTCCTGGTGGCGGCCCGCAACCCCGTCCAGCGGGCCGAAGCGGAGGTGAACGGCGCCCAGGCGGCGCCCCTCGATCAGCTTGCGCAGCATGCTCACCGCCTGGACATGCTCCTGTCCACGGTCCCCGTCCAGGTTGTGGGAGAGGATGTTCTCGGCGCCCTGCCGAGCGGAAGCCTGGTCATGGACCTGGCTGCGCCGCCGGGAGGCGTGAACTTGGAGAGAGCCGCCGAACTGGGGCACATAACCTCCTGGGCCAGGGGCCTGGGCGCCCGGGCGCCGGTTACGGCGGGCGCATCACAGTGGGACGGGATACGGAAGAGAATCGAACGGATGGAAGGAATGACATGAAGGCTGACCTGGTGATCCGGAACGCCCGGGTGGTGACCCACAACGGAGAATTCCATGGAGGGGTGTCCATCATGGGAGAGAAGATCTCGGCCGTGGGCAAGAACGGGGAATTGCCGCAGGGGCGGAGGCTGATCGACGCCGAAGGACTGGCCCTGATGCCGGGGGTGATCGACCCCCACTGCCACCTGGGAGTCAACTATCCCTACGACCAGGACATGGACACCGAGACAGCTGCGGCCGCCCGGGGTGGCATCACCACCGTCCTCTTGTACATAAGGAACCTCGAACCCTCGTATATTCCGTTCTACCGGGACCGGCGGCAGCGGGGAGAGGCGGTTGCTCGCATCGACTTCGGGTTCCACTTCGGAATCCAGCGTCCCGAGCACATCGCCGAGATTCCCCGCATCGCCACCGAGACCGGGGTGCAGTCCTTCAAGTGCTATTTCGGGTACGAACAGGAGAACCCGATCGGAATAGTGCCCGCCAACGACGGCTGGGTGTACACCGCCATGACCAAGATCCGCCGTCTCCCCAAGGGAGTGATCTCCGTCCACTGCGAGAACACCGAGATCGCCCGGTGGATAAAGAAATCGATCCAGGCCACCGGGCGCCAGGACCTGGGCGCCTACACCGAGTCCCGGCCCGCCTTCTGCGAGGAAGAGACCATCGCCCGGATGATCTTTCTTGCCGAACTCACCGGATGTCCGCTGTACGTGGTGCACACCAGCGTGGCGGCCGGACCCAAACTGGCGGCCCAGGCCCGCGCCCGGGGAGTGGACGTCACCATCGAGACCTGTCCCCATTATCTGGTGCGCACCGCCTATGACTCCGACCTGGACATGCGGGCAAAGATCTCTCCTCCCCTGCGGGACGCCGAGCAGCAGGAGGGCCTCTGGGAGGGGATGCTGGCCGGCCAGGTGGGCTCGATCGGGTCGGACCATGTTCCCTTCTTCCCCAAGAAGGGCGAGGACCTGTGGGAAGAGAAGCCCGGAATCGTCTCTTTTGCGTGGGAGCTGGCGCTGTTGATGGAGCATGGAGTACACCGCCGGGGGCTCTCCCTCTCCGACCTGGTCAGAATGAATTCCTACGGCCCGGCGCGCCGCTTCGGCCTCTACCCGCGCAAGGGGGCGATGGTCCCCGGCGCCGACGCCGACCTGGTGCTGGTCGACCCCGACCGGGTGGACACGGTCCGCCACACCGGCAACGGGACCTGCATCTACGAGGGGATGGAACTGCGGGGATGGCCGGTCATGACTGTCAGCCGCGGGAGGGTGGTCTTCGACGAGGGAGAGGTGGATCCTGATTCATCGGGCCACGGCCTGTGCGTAACCCGCCCCGACTGATCAGGTTTTCCGGTGACCGTCGGCAGCGCAATAGCATGTCAGTGATCATTCGCCATTCAGGTACAGGGAACGCTCGATGAGAATTCTGGTGGTGTGGGCCCATCCTCTGGCCGACAGCTACTCCGCAGCCCTGAAGGACCGGGCGGTGGCCGCGCTGGAGGCGACCGGTCACGAGGTTGATCTCCTCGACCTCTACGCCGAGGAGTTCGACCCGGCCCTGTCAGCCCAGGAACGCATCGACTACCACGACCTGGAGCTCAACATCGCCAACATCCGACCCTACGTGGAACAGCTCCGCGCCGCCGAAGGTCTGCTCCTGGTGTTTCCCACCTGGAGTTTCGGGTTTCCGGCCATCCTCACCGGGTGGCTCCAGCGGGTATGGGTCCCGGGAGTGGCCTTCGGGTTGAGGGAGGATGGAGGCCCCATCATTCCGGGGATCCTGGGCATCCGTCGAGTGGCGGCGGTCACCACCACCGGATCACCGTGGTGGTACGTGAAGGCAGTTGGCAACCCGGCCAGAAAAGTGCTGAAAAGAGGCCATCGAGTCATGTTCGCCAAGCGCGCCCGAACCAAGTGGCTGGACCTGAACAACATGAACAAGGACTCCCCACGCAAGAGGGCGAGATTCCTGGCCAAGGTGGAACGCACCCTTCCAAAGTTCTTCTCGGGATAACCACCCCCTCCGCTCAATGGGCGACTTATAACCTTTTGAATCACTTATAAGAAAAACCCTATAAGTGTCACAAATCCCTATAAACGGGTTGATCTCCTCATGGAAGGAATGGGATGAGACCCTTGCACGGCAAGGGGGATCATCCGGTTATAACCTTTTGAGACGCTTATAAGAAAAACCCTATAAACACAACAACTCGCTATAAGTCGGGAGTAACCTTGAACCCAAGCCAACTCCAAATTGGAATGGACCCCAGTAGAAACCCATATAGCCCCGGCGCCGGTGCTCGGCCGCCTGCTCTGGTAGGTCGAGACAGCGAGCTGAACGACTTCGAGATCGCCACCAAAAGGTTGGGAGCAGGTCTCTACGACAGGAGCATGTTGCTCAGCGGACTGCGGGGGGTAGGCAAAACGGTGCTCCTCAATGAGTTCTGCAGTATCGCCCAAAGGCACAAATGGGTGTTTCAGCAGATTGAGGCAAACAAAGAACTGGACTTATCCCGCATCATTGCTGATCGCATTCGGATTGTCCTGCTCCAGCTATCCGCAGGCCATCGCCTCGCCGAACGCGCCCGCCGCGCCCTAGGCGTCTTGAAGTCGTTCAAAGTGCGCTGGAATCTGCCGGAAGGTGGTGATATAGAATTCGGTATCGAGCCTATCGCCGGACGAGCCGACACGGGAATCCTTCAGGAGGACATCGCAGATCTCTTCACCGAAGTGGGGGAATACGCCGGCGAACGGAAAGTCGGCGTTCTCATCACCATCGACGAAGCACAGTATCTGGGACGGGATCAGCTCGGAACCTTGGTTATGGGACTCCACAAAGTAAGTCAGCGGCAACTCCCTTTCATGGTGGTCCCCGCAGGGTTGCCTTCTCTGCCTGCTTTGGCAGGCGAAGCCCGGTCATACGCCGAGCGACTGTTCACCTTCGTCAAGATAAATAGCCTTCAACCAGAAGAAGCCGCCGCCGCCTTGGCCGTTCCGGCCGAAGCGCGCGGCGTGCGATGGCACGCCGATGCCTTGGGCAGGATCGTGGACGAGACAGCCGGATACCCTTACTTTCTCCAGGAATTCGGCAAGCAGGCGTGGAACTTCGCAACAGGGCCGTCTCAAATCTCATTGGAGGACATAAGACACACTATTCCCATGGCGTTCAACGCCCTCGACACAGGTTTCTTTAGCATTCGTTTCGATCGAACCACTGAGACCGAACGGGATTACCTTGCCGCAATGGCCCATCTCGGAGCCGGCCCGCACCCATCGGGCGCCGTAGCCTCCGCAATGGGTCGGACCACTTCTCAGGTCAGCCCGTATCGCAACTCGCTGATCGCCAAGGGCCTGTGCCATGCTCCCCGTTACGGCCAAATAGCTTTCACCGTGCCTATGTTCGACCAGTTCGTCCGACGCCGTATGTCATCCTGACAACCCGGCGGAAGGTCGGTTCAGCCGATCGCGATCAGCTCCCGGTTGTGGTTCACGTCTGATAGGAGTCTCGCTCCCCGAGCGGTTACCTCCACCATGTCCTTGAGTTGGAGGCCGAAGCCGTGTCCGGTGTCGTAGATCAGGGGCTCGACTCCGAACACCATCCCTTCCTCCAAAACCTGATCATGGCGGGGGCTTATGTAGGGGCGCTCGTGCAGGGATAGTCCGATCCCGTGACCGACGAAGGAAAAGAGCGGCAGGCCTAGGGGGCCGCACACGTCCTCGAAGCGGTTCCACACCGACCGGCTGGAGACCCCTGGGCGGATGGCGTCCAGCAAGACATCGCGGCACTCCACCAGATTGGCCCAGATCTCGACTGCTTCCGGCGGCGGGATCCCTACCGCCGCGGTACGGCATACCCCGGCGTGGTACCCCTCTGCCACCGCGAAGATCTCCACCCTGCACACGTCACCCGCCTCCAGGACCCGCTCGGTAGCACCCACATTGGCCAGTTGGCTCCGGGGACCGGTGGCCACGATCATCAGCTTGAAGTCTTCGGCGCCTCCCCGGTAGATGCCGTCGGTGAGGGCGGCGGCGATCTCCATCTCGGTGTCCCCAGGTTTCACCGCCCGAAGCGCCATCCCGATGGAGGCGTCGGAGATTCGAGACAGCCGAGCCAAGAGTTCCAGTTCTTCCCGGGTCTTGACCTGCCGCTGCCTCCCCAGCCACCGGTCGGCGGCCACCCACTCCACCCCGGGGGCTGCTTCCCGGAGGCGGGCGAAATCGGCCGCAGGCAGGTAACCCAGTTCCACACCCAAACGGCCCCGACTCAGGCCCAGACGCTCCAACAGCCCGGCGAGGCAGGCCATCGGGTCGTCACCGAACTCGTCCCACACAGCCACCTCGGCGGCCCCGGTCCTCTGGCGGACCATGGCCTCTTCAACCCCGATGCACATCACCGCCGGATCACCGCCGGCCGGAAGCACAACCGCCGCATGGCGCCGGCGCATCAGCGGGTGGGAGGGAACAACGAATCCGGCCAGATAGGCGAAGTTCTCGGGAGAGGAAACCACCAAACCATCCCAGCCTCGTTCCTCCAAGGCCGGGCGAAGGCGGGCTATCACCTGTTCTCTCATCCTGGGATCCTCCGGGCGGTCGTTGAAATCGTACCAACCGGCGGCCGGCCAGGCCTCTGGTGTGGATCCTGTATCGTTTACTCCCGGTAGACAATCCCCTAGCAACAAGGTCTGGAAGGATGACACAAATAGCGCCCATCTCGGTACGGGGACCGGCTCTTCGGTTCGAGACCCTGTTCGATGAGGAAACAGCCTCCGATGGCGAGGGGCTGGAACTGCATCCCGATTTCGCGGCGGCGTACGGCGGTCCGCTGCGCCTCAAGCCTCCTGTGAAGGGCTTGCCCTTGTTGGCCGCCAATTTCGTCGCCTCTCATGACGGCCGAGTGGCCTTCAACCATCCCGACCACCGGGGCGGGGGCCCGATCTCGGGATTCGATGACAACGACATTTGGCTGATGGGTCTGCTCCGGGCCCGTGCCGACGCCGTGGTCATAGGCGAGGGAACCCTCCGAGCCGAACCCAGCCATGTGAACACATCCGAAGACATCTACCCGGGAGACAAGGATGCCTTCGCCGCGCTGCGGCGGCACGAGAACCGCTCGGAACTCCCCATCATCTCCTATGTAACCCTCGGAGGCGACCTTCCCCCTGAGGCCAAAGTCTTCACCATGGAGAATGCCCACGTAGTGGTGGCCACCACCCGGGCAGGCGCACGGAAAATTCGCGCCACGGTCCGACCGGCCGGCAAGATAGACATCCTTGAGTTTGGAAGCAGCGGAGTGAACCTGGAGCGCTACGCCCGGATCATGGCCGGGGATTACGGTGTCGAGTTCCTGCTCTGCGAGGGAGGCGCCACCCTGTACGGGGCGCTCATCAAAGCAGGCGTCATGCATGAGCCTTTCATCACCCGGTCCCCGCTGGTGGTGGGAGAGAGCCCCGGCAACCCCCGGCCCAGCTTGGTGGAGGGAACGGGTTGGATCCCTGATGACATACCGAGGATGAAGATCCTTTCGGTGCGCAAATCCGGGGACTACTTGTACATGCGCTATCGCGCCACATACCCTGCCTAGCACGCGGCCAGTTCGCGGAAAGGCCGTGACCCCGTGACACCATTGACCCTCATCGAACACCTGGAATTCGCCATCACCTGTGACCGGGACGATCGCGTGATAACCGATGGGGCGATACTGATAGAAGGCGATCGGATAAAGGACCTGGGCGCCACCGCGGAGGTGAACCAACGAATGCGCCCCGGCGCCGGCGGCCAACCGGTGGAGCGGGTGGATGGGCGGCGCCTGGGACTGACGCCCGGCTTCGTGGATTCCCACGTCCACCTTTCCGAAACCCTTTCGAGGGCGGTGTTCCCCGATGTGATCGACACCCGGACCTGGGTGTTCCACTGGGCAAAGCCCTTCTACGCCCATGTCAGCCCCGAAGACGAAGCAGTGGGGTCGCTACTGGGGACCGCCGAGATGCTTCGGGGAGGGACCACCTGCTTTCTGGACATGGGCGCCCAGAACAACCCGGCGCCGGTGGCCGCCGCCGTGGAACAGACCGGGATCCGGGGCATCACCGGCCGCCACGCCGCCGACGTCAAGCCTGCGAAGATCCCACGAGGTTGGTCGGCCGAGATGGTCGATCATCACTTCTTTCCCGACGCCGAAACCGCACTTGAAGCCTTGGCCGAGACGGTCGCCGCCTGGAACGGGGCGGCGGGGGGGCGGCTCGGGGTGTGGGTGAATATCGAAGGAAAAGAGCCCTGCAGCCTGGATCTTCATGTCGGCGCGCGAGAAATGGCGGCGAGACTGGGGGTGGGCACCACCTACCACCTCGCCACCTCCCTGGCCGAAGCGGAGATCTCCCAACGACGCCACGGAAGCCGGCCGATAACCAGGATTGCTCAAGCAGGCGGTCTGGGCGACAACCTGGTGATCGCTCATGCGGTGGCGGTGACGCCGGAGGAGGTGGATCTTCTCTCCTCCCACCGGACCAAGGTTGCATTCTGTCCGTCCACTTCCCTGAAACTCGCCAAAGGCGCCACCGCGATCGGAAAGTATCCCGAGATGATGGAGAGGGGGGTGACGGTTGGACTGGGGACCGACGGCGTCTCCGCGGCGGGCAATCTCAACCTGCACCGCCAGGTGCACCTCGCCGCCGGTCTGTTCAAGGACGCCCGCATGGATGCTTCGCTGGTGGGGGCGCGGCGGGCGCTGCGCATGGCCACCATCGATGGGGCCGGCGCCCTGGGTATGGATGAACAGATCGGCTCGCTGGAGGTGGGAAAGAAGGCCGACTTCGTGTTGTGGGACCTCAACCACCCCGAATGGATACCCTACGGAGACCCCCTCTCGGCGCTGGTCTGGTCGGCGTCGACGGCATCAGTGCACGAGACCTGGGTGGACGGACGGCCCTGTTTTCGTGATGGCAGGGTGATCGGAATAGACGAGACAGCACTGCACGTCGAAGCCCGCAATAGAGCCGCAGGCATCCGCACCCGGGCCGGGCTGGGCCGAGAAGACATCCCTCTGACCACGGTCCTCTACCAATGAGGGAACTGCCCACTAACCCCCGGCGCCTGGCTGACGGGGACCTTCCCCTAGCCATCGGGCCGGTCAGAGTGCCCGAGTATTCAGGGTCCCAGGTGATCTCGGTCCACCGCGGCCTCATCACCGGGATCGAACCCTTCCCCAACGGGTCGGAAGCGCCCGTCCCCGAGCCCTCGCATCTGGCCATGCCGTCCTTCGCCGAGCCGCATCTGCATCCCGACCGCGCCTACGTCGGCTCTCCCCGCCCACCCCGCTCCCTCGAGGACGCCATCGAAACGGGCGCCCGGCCGGAGGGCTACATAGCGGACACCGCTGCCGAACGAGCCCGGAGACTGTTTTCCACCCTTTCGGACAACGGCGCCACCCGGGCCAGGGGCCACGTCGGGCGCCACCCCGAACACATAGCCGCCCCTCGGTGGGAGGTGATGGGGGAAGTACGGGAACAGATGAAGAGGGTCATGGAGATCGAGCTCGTCGCCTTCGCGGTGGCGGATACGCTGACAGACCGAGAGGAGACCGCGCGGCTGCAAAAGGACCTGACCATGGGCAGATACCAACTGATCGGGGGATCGCCCAATCACGACTCCCGGCCCAGGGAGTCGATCACTTCGATGATGGAACTGGCGGCGAGAACCGGCGTGCAGGTGGATGTGCACATAGACGAAACCCTTGATCCCGCCCGGCTCCTCATGGATTTCGCCCTCGACGAGGTAGAACGCCGACATCTGGAGGGGTGGGTCTCCTTCAGCCACTGCTGCCTGCTGAGCGCACTTGGAGAACAGCAGACCCGCTCCCTGGCTCGACGCATGGCCGGGCTGGGGATTACCGTCAACTGCCAGCCGCGTACCAATCTGATCCTGCACGAATACCGAGTTCACTCACCTCGCAGAGCGCTGGCGCCTATCAATCTGCTGATCGAAGAGGGGGTGCATGTGAGGCTGGGCGTAGACAACGTTGACGACACCTTCTGTCCCTTCTCCACTGCGGACCCCCTCGAAGCGGCCTACCTGGCCAGGCTGGCCGGGCACCTCTACGACGACGCCCGCCTCATCTCCGCTCTCACTGACGGCCGCTCCACTCTTCGCTCGGGCGACAAAGCCGATCTGACCTTCGTGGAGGCGAAAAATCTCAACGAAGCGCTTTCTCTCCGCCCCGAGCGGATTACCATGAGAGAGGGCGTAGTGGTCGCCTCTGGAAGCAACTGATCCAAGACACGGATGGGGGACCGACAAATCTCAAACATCCAGCCCTCGAACAGTGGAGACACCCGGGGCCGCGGTTCTTCCTCCACCCTGATCTCCTTCGACAACGTCAGCAAGACTTTCCCCGACGGCACCCATGCGGTAGACAATGTCTCCCTCAATGTGGAACCGGGCCAATTCATGACGGTGGTCGGCCCCTCTGGCTGCGGGAAGTCCACACTGCTCAGAATGGGATCGGGCCTCCTGCCGGTCAGCGAAGGGGAAGTACGCCGGTCCGAGGGAAACTTGGGATACGTCTTCCAGGATGCAACCCTTCTGCCTTGGCGGACCGTGCAAAAGAACGTGGAACTCTTCTGCGAACTGCGGGGTCTCGAGCGAGGCGAGCGCCGCCAGAGAGCCAAAGACGCGATCGACCTGGTTGGCTTGAGCGGGTTCAACCGCCACTATCCCGCCGCCCTGTCAGGAGGGATGAGGATGCGGGTTTCTCTGGCGAGGTCCCTCACCCTGGACCCTCCCCTGTTCTTCTTCGACGAGCCGTTCGGAGCCCTGGATGAAATCACCCGGGAATACCTGAACCTGGAGTTGCTTCGGATCTTCGCCCACGCCGGCTTTGGGGCGGTGTTCATCACTCACAATCTGTACGAGGCGGTGTTCCTTTCAACCGATGTTCTGGTGATGTCCTCCCGGCCCGGGCGCATACTCAAGTCCTTCCAGGTCCCTTTCCCATACCCTCGCGACCTGGACCTACGATTCGACCCGGCGTTTGCGGAGTTGACCGGTGAAGTCTCCGAAGTCTTGAGGGATGAATAGATGAGCGCCCGACACACCTCCTCCCGTCTCCGCTCATCCACTTACCGGCTGTGGGCTCCCATCGTGGTGTTCCTGGCGGTGTTGGGCGTCTGGTACGCCATCAGCCTTAGTCTCGATCCCGACCGCCAGTTCCTGCTGCCCACCCCCAACGAAGTGATCCGCGTCGGGTTCCTCAACCAGGACAACCTGTTCCAGGTGCTGGAGGGGCTGCTCTGGACGGTGGCCGTCTCCATGACCGGCCTGGTGATCGCCATTGTCCTCGGGATGAGTTCGGCCATCATGATGAGTCAGGCCAAGTGGATCGAGACTTCCTTCTACCCGTACGCGGTAATCATTCAGACAGTTCCCATCCTGGCCATCGTTCCACTGGTGGGACTGTGGCTTGGCTTCGGGTTCACCAGCCGGGTGGTGGTGTGCGTAATCATCTCCATTTTCCCCATCATCACCAACACCCTGTTCGGCTTACAGTCGGTTCCCGCCTCCTTCCATGACCTCTTCACGCTGCACAGCGCCGGCCGACCCACCCGCTTGCTGAAGCTTCAGTTCCCCAATGCCCTCCCCGCCATCTTCACCGGATTCCGGATCTCAGCCGGCCTGTCGGTAATCGGCGCCATTGTGGGCGAGTTCTTCTTCCGGAAGGGGATCCCCGGGCTGGGAAGGCTGCTCGATCTCTACCGAGCCCGGTTGCTGACCGAGCAGTTGTTCACCGCGTTGGTTTTCTCCTCCCTTTTGGGCATCCTAGTTTTTTGGGGTTTCGGGTTCATTGGCAGACTGGTTGTGGGAAAATGGCACGAAACCACCTGACTTACGCCACCGCGTTTTCCACCGGTACGCTGAGGAACTCGGGAAACAACGAGTTGGAACGAAAGGAGAACCATCCATGAGAACTCACAAGGCACCAAGGTGGCTGGCCGCTTTGGCTGTGCTGGCCTTGGTCGTAGCGGCCTGCGGGGACGGTGACGATGACGTTGCCGAGACCACCGCCGCCGCGCCCACCACCACTGCCGCGCCCACCACCACTGCCGCGCCCACCACCACCGCAGCCATGCCGGACGTGGCTCTGGCCGATGTGTGCCCGGCCATGATCGTGGTCCAGACCGACTGGTTCCCCGAGGCCGAGCACTCCGAGCTCTACCACCTGGCAGGCCCCGGCGGTGACATCGACTCCACCAACGGGACCTATACCAACGAGATCGGCGACACCGGCGTGATGCTGCAAGTCCGGGCCGGCGGCCCCTACATCGGCTTCCAGAACGACATCTCGCTCCTCTACCAGGACTCGTCGATCCACCTGGCGTACACCAACACCGACGAGCAGGTCCGCCTGTCAGCCTCCCAGCCGACCGTGGGAATCGTCGCACCCCGCGACAAGAACCCGCAAATCGTGATGTGGGATCCAGAGTTATACAGCCTGGAGAGTTTCGAGGACTTGGGCGATCAGCTCAGGGCGAACGACGGAACCCTGCTCTATTTCGAGGGCGCCACCTACATCGACTACCTGTTGGGCAAGGGCTGGGTGTCAGAGGACCAGATCGACGCCTCCTACGACGGGTCGCCCGCCCGGTTCATCGCCGAGGGCAACCTCGTTCAGCAGGGCTTCGCCTCGGCCGAGCCGTACCAGTATCAGAACGAGTTCGAGGACTGGGGCAAACCGGTCGACTTCATGCTGATCCACGACTCCGGCTTGGAGATGTATCCGCAGCTCATCGCCGGTAAGCCCGACATCATCGAGGAATACCGCGGATGTTGGGAACTGTTCGTGCCCATGGTGCAGCAGGCCCAGGTGGACTATGCCGCCGATCCGTCCGCCACCAACGCCCAGATCGTGGAGATCGTGGCGGCGCTGGACAGCTTCTGGCAGTACAGCCCGGGAGTCGCCCAGTACTCACACGACGCCCAGCTGGAGTTGGGCTTGATCTCCAACGGACCCAACGACACCATCGGCGACTTCGACATCGCTCGGGTGAACGAGGTGATCGCGCTCTTGGCCGACATCTACGGACCGCAGGGTCTGGAGACCTGGGATCCGGACGTGACCGCCACCGACATCGTCACCAACGAGTTCATCGATCCCAGCATCGGACTGCCCTCTATGGACACCGAGGCCATGGCCATGGCCACCCTGGCCGAGGTTTGCCCGGCCATGATCGTGGTCCAGACCGATTGGTTCCCCGAGGCCGAACATTCCGAGCTCTACCACTTGGCAGGCCCCGGCGGTGACATCGACACCACCAACGGGACCTATACCAACGAGATCGGCGACACCGGCGTGATGCTGCAAGTCCGGGCCGGCGGCCCCTACATCGGCTTCCAGAACGACATCTCGCTCCTCTACCAGGACTCGTCGATCCACCTGGCGTACACCAACACCGACGAGCAGGTCCGCCTGTCAGCCTCCCAGCCGACCGTGGGAATCGTCGCACCCCGCGACAAGAACCCGCAAATCGTGATGTGGGATCCAGAGTTATACAGCCTGGAGAGTTTCGAGGACTTGGGCGATCAGCTCAGGGCGAACGACGGAACCCTGCTCTATTTCGAGGGCGCCACCTACATCGACTACCTGTTGGGCAAGGGCTGGGTGTCAGAGGACCAGATCGACGCCTCCTACGACGGGTCGCCCGCCCGGTTCATCGCCGAGGGCAACCTCGTTCAGCAGGGCTTCGCCTCGGCCGAGCCGTACCAGTATCAGAACGAGTTCGAGGACTGGGGCAAACCGGTCGACTTCATGCTGATCCACGACTCCGGCTTGGAGATGTATCCGCAGCTCATCGCCGGTAAGCCCGACATCATCGAGGAATACCGCGGATGTTGGGAACTGTTCGTGCCCATGGTGCAGCAGGCCCAGGTGGACTATGCCGCCGATCCGTCCGCCACCAACGCCCAGATCGTGGAGATCGTGGCGGCGCTGGACAGCTTCTGGCAGTACAGCCCGGGAGTCGCCCAGTACTCACACGACGCCCAGCTGGAGTTGGGCTTGATCTCCAACGGACCCAACGACACCATCGGCGACTTCGACATCGCTCGGGTGAACGAGGTGATCGCGCTCTTGGCCGACATCTACGGACCGCAGGGTCTGGAGACCTGGGATCCGGACGTGACCGCCACCGACATCGTCACCAACGAGTTCATCGATCCCAGCATCGGACTGCCGTAGCCGGGAAACGACGACACAACAATGAGAAGGGGCCCCGGATGGGGCCCCTTCTCTTTTGGGTTCTATGTGGGAGCAGAAGTGAGTCGGCAGGGCGCTATCGGTTCCTCGAGTCGCGATAGTCCACCCACTTCTCCAGGGTGGACAGGTCGTAGTCGGGACCGCCGGCGCTAACCACGAAGAAGGTCGCTCCGACGTCGGCAAAGTCATCTCCCATGGAGACGTCGAAGTCTCGGACCGAACACGACCGCTCGATGGTGGAGGGGTCCCGCCCTTCCACTTCACACCACCGATCGATCACCGAGTTCTTATGGGCGATGGTCGCCACTTCACCGAACCCGTGCCAGATGTCAGCATGGCGGGCCACCAGTCGAAGGGTCTTCTTCTCTCCCCCTCCGCCGATGAGTATGGGGATCTTGCGCAGCGGCGGCGGGTTGAGTTTGGTAAAGCGGTTCTCTATGCGGGGAAGAGCCTCGGCGAGGTCATCCAGGCGGCTGCCCGCCGTTCCGAACTCGTATCCATAGGAGTCATAATCCCACCGGAACCAGCCGGACCCGATCCCCAGAATGAAACGCCCGCCGGAAATGTGGTCTATGGTGCGGGACATGTCGGCCAGCAGGTCCGGGTTGCGGTAGGAGTTGCAGAGCACGAGGGCGCCGATCTCCGCCCGACTGGTGGATTCCGCCCATCCCGCCAGCATCGTCAAGCACTCGAAATGCTTTCCTCCCAGATCGCCGAACAGCGGGTAGAAGTGATCCCAGTTGAACACCGCGTCAGCGCCGATCTCCTCGGCCCGCGAGGCGGCGGCGCGGATGGTCGAGTAATCGGCATGCTGGGGTTGGAGGTGGACGCCGATCCTTATGGGGTATTTGCTCATTTCTTCCTCTCCGGTCGTCGAATGGCAAACTCTACCGGTCACCGGCGCCGGAGTCCAGGTTCGCCGCCGTGTTGCTTACCAGCATATCCACCACTTCAACCAGGGCTTCCCGCTGGGTGGCCCCGCTGTTGAGGGCCCGGCGGAACGCCCACAGTTGATGTTCGGCGGATGTCCCGTCCATGACTATCTGACGCACGCGGTTCAGTTGTGGCAGACATCCCAGCTCCTCCGCCTCGGGGGTGAGGATGTCCACCATCTCCTCCGCCAACTCGGAGAAGGGCACCAGGCGGCGCTGTCCGAAGTCCATCAGAGAATCGGTGGAGCCGTACCGCTGAGCGCGCCAGACATTCTCGTCCAAGAGAAAGGTCGCGTAGGAGCGCCACTTCTGGTTGTTCGTCCTGAGTCGAAAGAGCATGCTGAGCAGGCACACATACGTCGTGGCCACCGTCAAGGCATCCTCGATCTTGGTGCAGACATCGGTGATGCGCATCTCGAGGGTCGGATAGCGAGAACTCGGTCGGATGTCCCACCACACCTTGCTGGCATCCTCGATGATTCCCGCCCCGACCAGGACATCGACATGCCTCTGGTAGGCGCTCCAACTGTCGAACACCTCGGGGAGGCCCGTGCGGGGCAGGCTGCGGAACACGTTGAGGCGATAACTCTTCAACCCGGTGTCCTGTCCTCCCCAGAAGGGAGAAGAAGTGCTCAACGCCAGCAGGTGGGCAAGGAAGTAGGTGACCTGTCCCATAAGGTCGATCCTCATATCCGGATCCTCGATCCCAACATGGACGTGCATCCCTCCGGTGACCAGCCGATGGGCGAGGGTCTGCATGTCACCGGCCAGCATCAGATATCGTTCGTCGGCAACCACCTGTTGTTCCCACCACTGGGCGAAGGGGTGCGTGGAGGAGGCGATGACCTCCATCCCGAATTCCCTGGCGGTGCTCACCACGGCGCCGCGAAGGCGCCGCAGGTCTTCGCCCAGGGCCGTGATCGAGGAGTAGGGTCTGGTATTCACCTCGATCTGGGATCGCAACAGTTCGTGGGTCACCCGGTCACCCAACAACTCCTGGCATTTGGCGAACATGGCGGGATCGGGATCAGAGATCAGGTCTCGGGTCTGGGGATCGATCAGCATGTACTCCTCTTCGATTCCCACTGTGAAAGATGGCCTCGGCAGAACCATACGTCTCCCTCTCGGATCAACAATTGCCCACCGAGGATATCTGACTTCTTCCTCCCCTGCACAAAATGCGGTTGCCGGATGTTGAAGGCCCATACCTCAGACATCCACCCCCACCGCCGGTGGGAGGGTCGCCCTGGGGCCTCCCAGACCCCACGCTTAGACTCTCGGGCGTGCCGAATCCCAAGGTTCCTCAGGCCGCATGAGATCCATTCCCTTCCTTGACAGCACCGCCGTGGCAGGGCTGGCGCCCTACGGGAAGCTGGTCGACCACCTGTACCGGAGCCATCTCGACCCACCGGCCCATGTCCGGAGGGTGGTTTACTCGCCGCCGGGATCCAAGGAGGTCTTCATGGGATTGCCCGCCTGGCAGCCGGGAGACTCCCTGGGGGTCAAGCTGGTGACGGTCTTCCCCGACAACCCTGTCTCCGGCATCCCTTCGGTCCAGGCGGTGTACGTCCTGTTTGACGGAGCAGACGGCAAACCCCTGGCAATTATGGACGGCACCGAACTCACCTACCGGAAGACTTCGTCGGACTCAGCCCTCGGTTCCCGGCTCCTGTCCCGACCGGACAGCCGAACTATGTTGATGGTGGGCGCCGGTGGCCTGGCGCCCCATCTGATCGCTGCTCATCGGGAGGTGCGACCATCTCTGCGGCGGGTGTTGATATGGAATCGAACACGCTCCAAGGCGGAGGAACTGGCGGAAGCGGTCGGAGGGGAGGTGGCGGACAACCTGGACGAGGCGGTGTCCGCGGCAGACATCATCTCCACCGCCACCATGACCATCGAACCCCTCATCAGGGGGGAACTGCTCCGGCCCGGAACACACCTGGACCTGGTGGGAGCCTTCCTGCCACACTGCCGGGAGGTGGACGACGAGGTCATACGCAGGGCGACCATCTTCGTGGACTCCCGCGATGCGGCCGTTCACGAATGCGGTGACCTGGTGATCCCGTTGGGTTCGGGGCTGATCACCGAAGAAAACATCCGGGCCGACCTGTTCGAGCTATGCCGCGGCCGGCGCCCCGGACGGGAAGACCGAACCCAGATAACCATGTACGAGAACGGAGGTGGGGGCCACCTCGATCTCATGACCGCCGCCTTCATCCGCTCACACATAGCCGGCCTCTGAGTTCAAGCCCGCCACAGGGGAGGACGCCCATGCCGGGCATACGCTCTCCGCGGGGCCCTTACCGGTTCAAAACCTTGGCAGCGGCCCGTCGGCGGGACGCCTCCGCCTCCTCCCGCACCCAGCAGGAGTCCATGTGATCGTTGACCAGCCCCATGGCCTGCATGAATGCATAGCAGGTGGTGGGACCGATAAACGTCCATCCGCGACGGCGAAGTTCCTTGGCCAAGGCTGTGGACGCCCTGGTCAGAGCAGGGGGTGGAGCACGAAGGGGCGCCGACTCGAACTCCGCCCACTCCCAGAAGAAGACTGAAAGCGATCCGTGGGAAGCCCTCATCTCCTGTGCCCGGGCTGCATTGTTGATGACCGAGCGGATCTTTCCTCGGTGGCGGATTATCCCCGCGTTCACCATCAGACGCTCGATGTCCCTCTCCCCGTATTCAACCACCAACGCGGGATCGAAACCCGAGAAAGCCTCCCTGAAGTTCTGCCGTTTCCGGAGCACCGTCAGCCACGACAGTCCCGCTTGGAACCCTTCCAGACAGATCTTTTCGAACAGCCGCTCCTCACCGGTGACTCCAAAGCCCCACTCCTGATCGTGATACCGGCGGTACTCCGCAGGCTCAGAGCCCCACCAGCAGCGTCGAGCCCCATCGGGCCCCACCGTCACCAAGCCGGGATCCATTCGGGCGGTTTCCCGGGTTCAGACCGGACCGAACCGCCCTCAGGCGACCACGGTCACGTGTATGGTGTGCCAGCCGGTCGCTCCGTCGGGGGCGGGAGGAACCCGCAAGTCCGTCTGGGTGATCCCGTCGCCGTCGGTGGCCCTCACCTGGAGCCTGTATCGGCCCGGTGCGGGATCCCAGTCAACCTTCCACTGCCGCCACGAGTTGTCCGAGATCTCGCTGGACAACTCGGCCTCGATCCACTCTCCCTCGTCGATCCGCACCTCGACCCGGTCGATCCCCCGGTGAGGGGCCCAGGCTACACCGGCGATGGCCCTTGCACGGGCCGCGATGCGTCCCTCCATGGGAGTGTCGATCCGCGACTGCGTCTTGACAGGAGCCTCTTTGGCCCACCCTCTCGGTATCCAGTAGGCGTCAAACCCGTCCCAAGTGGTCAACTCCAACTCGGAAAGCCACTTGGTGGCGGACACGTAACCGTACAGCCCGGCCACCACCAACCGGACCGGAAACCCGTGCTCGATGGGAAGGGGCTCGTCGTTCATCCCCACCGCCACCAGGGCGTCCCGGCCGTCATAAGGGATGCTCGAGGGGAAACCGACCGTAAAGCCGTCCACCGAGCGCCCCACGATCTGCTCCGCCTGGGGAAGGAGCCCGGCCTCGTCCAGGATGAGACTGAGCGGCACCCCCAGCCACTTGGCGTGACCGACCAAGTCCCCTCCCACCTGGTTGGAAACGCAGGACAGCGTTACGTACCGCTCCACCAAAGGTCGGGTCAACAACTCGTCGAAGTTGATCTCGTAGGGATTCTCCACCAAACCGGTGACCTTCAGAGTCCACTCCTCCAGGTTCACCTGAGGCTTGCTGAGGGCGGTGTCGATCAGGTAGAACTCGTCGTTGGGGGTGATAATGGGGCTTATCCCATCCACATCCAGGGAGTGTCCGGCAGGAAGGGGTCCCGCTCCTTCAACTGCCGGTCTGGTGGTTGTGGTGGCCTCGGTTGTCGTGGTGGTCGTAGTAGTGCTCTCAACCCCGGCGGCGGCCGCCTCGGTGGTCGAAGGGCCGGCGGCGGCGGTGGTGGGCGGGCCCGTGGTGGTCGTCGTCTCGGTGGCCTGGGGAAGCACCACGTCTTCCCGGCCGGCCAGAGCCTGCTTGGTGCGCTCCAGAAGCATGCGACCGCCGGCGGCCGCTGCTATCGCCACGCCGAATACTGCGCCCGCTCCCACCAGGAACTTTCGCCGTGAGATCTCGGGCTCCGACTCCGGCGCCGCTTCGCTCGGGTCCATTTCGTCGGCGGCATGCTCGTCTCCTTCTACGCCCATATCGACGGGGGAAATGTCGCCGGTCTCGGCTCCCGCCGCCGGGAGCCATCGGAAGAGGACTCGGAGCGCCAGGAGCGCCACCGCCGCCGCCACGGCCGCGTAGATGAGCGATGAAAGCCATCCCATGTCAGGCTCCCGTTGCAGGGAGAAAGCACCCACCAGGCCGAACAGGCCGAACACCCAAACGGCCACCGACCAGCGACGAGCCGCCCTCTTGCCTACCAGAGCCCCCAGCAGCACCGTTACGACCACCATTCCGATTATCAGGGCCAGCTTGTCGTAGATCCCGAACACGGCTATGGCGAAGTCCTTGATTGGCGGGGGAACATAGTCGATGGCCAGACCGCCTACAGCTTCGGTGAGGGAGACGGAAGCGGGAAAGATCCCGGCCATCAACTCACCGACCGCCAGCGCCAGCGCCGCCGCCAACGCACCGGCGATCCTATGGTGAGAACGAGAGATGAAAGAACGCATGATCCACCAAGATTACTTTGACCGGCGAGCTATCGGCGCCGGGAGACGGGAGGGATGGCCGGCGTCACGGCAGGAAGATCGGCCTCACTCCGCGGGGGCGTCTCCCGGGCAGGGTCCGGTGGACACCATCGGGTCGGGACGGCTGGACCAGTCGCTCCAGGACCCTTCATACAGAAGCCCGGAGTGCCCGGCGAGACGCAAGGCCAAGAGGTTGTGGCATGCAGTGACGCCGCTTCCGCAATATGCGACAGCGACGTCAGACTCCCCCACCCCCAGCGCCCGGTACCGGAGTCGCAGCGACTCAGGAGAAAGGAACCTGCCCTCGGGTGTCAGGTTTTTCCCGAAGAAGGCGGCGCGGGCGGTTGGAATGTGGCCGGCTCGGGGATCCACCATCTCGTTCTCGCCCCGGTAGCGGTCCTCCGAGCGGGCATCCAGGATGGGACGCCGACCCAGGAACGAACGCACCTGGTCGGCGTTCACTACTCCCATCCACCTCTGCGTAGTGGGGTAGTCAACCGGTGAGATTCGAGGAGCGGCGGTGGTAAGGGGGAGGCCCGCCCCCATCCAGGCTTGGATTCCCCCGTCCAGCACGAACGCCGACCGGTGCCCTATCGAGTCCAGCATCCACCACAGACGGGCTGCTATCGCCCCTCCGGAAGCATCGTAAGCCACCACCGTGTGTTCGGGGCTGATGCCCATTCTCCCCAGGGCGCCGGTGAACGCGTCCACCGCAGGCAAGGGGTGACGACCCGGACCTTCCGTTCCGCTCAGGTCGGTGTCCAGATCGACGAAACGGGCGCCGGGCAGGTGCCCGCGGTCATACTCCACCCGGCCCTGGTCGGAATCGCCCAGGTACCACCGCACATCGCCGATTACGGTTAGCGGATCCGAGAGCCGCCCGGCCAGCACATCGACAGCCATCAGCGCCATCGTGAGTTCCTGTTCGGCTCAGGCTCTGGATTCGCCGGCGCCCGACCCGGCATTCCCGCCGTTGGAGTCTTCGGCGTCCCCACCGCCGGTATCAGGTGAGGGAACTGTCTCATCGGCGACGGTCCCTTCTTCCTGACCACGAGGTTGTTCCTTCTCCCCCAACCGGCGCCGCAAGTCGGCGCTGAAGTCCAGGAGAATCCCGCTTATGGCCGACATCGCAGAAGAAGTGGTCTTTTTGACCTGTTGTTTGACCTGGGGGTCCTTCAGGGTGTTGCCGGCGCCCGCCGCGATGTGAGTAATGGCCTCTCCCAGGGTGCGAAGAGCTCCCATGACATCATCCCGGGACGGGCCTTCCGCCGACCCCTGCTGGTAGCTGGAGCGGAATGACTCCCGGAGGTCATTCAGCTCTTCACCCGCTTCACGCCAGCCGGAGCCGGGATCCCCTTCTTGGGAGTCGGCTTGACCGCATTGAGGATCGTCCATAGCATCATCGGAATGTTCGTGCATCTGCTGGATGGTACATACGAACTCTTCCGCGCCTATTTCGGTTTCCCTTCTCGGACATCACCGGATGGCCGAGAGGTGGGAGCCGTCTACGGACTGTTGAACACCACCCTCTCGCTTCTGCGGGATCCCGATCTCACCCACGTCGCGGCCGCCACCGACACGGTGATCGAGAGTTTTCGCAACCGCCTGTACCACGGCTACAAGACCGGTGAAGGTGTACCCGAGGATCTCATGGGCCAGTTCGAACTCGCCGAACGGGCCTTCCGGGCCCTGGGAGTCACCGTGTGGGGAATGACCGACTTCGAAGCCGACGACGCCATGGCAAGCGGCGCCCATCGATTCTCTCCGGAGGCCGAGAGAGTGGTGCTGGTCAGCCCCGACAAGGACCTGACCCAGTGCGTCACCGGCCGGCGGGTGGTCACCTTCGACCGTCGCAAGGGACAGATGCTCGACGCCGATGGCGTGATGGCCAAATTCGGCGTGGCGCCCGAGTCAATCCCCGACTACCTGGCGCTGGTGGGAGACTCGGCGGACGGCATCCCCGGCATCCCCGGCTGGGGCGCCAAGTCATCGGCGACGGTGCTGGCGCACTACCGGCGCCTGGAGCACATCCCTCCCGATCCTCAGGACTGGGAGGTGACGGTTAGAGGGGCGGCGCGCCTGGCCAAGAACCTGAGCGAGCGACAGGACGATGTGCTGCTGTTCAGGGAGTTGACCACCCTCAGGCGGGACGCTCCCATCTCCCCGACCTTGGACGAAATCCGCTGGGGCGGCGTCAATCGGGATGAGTACCAGGCGCTTTGCTCTGAACTCGGCTTGCGCAATCCCCCCGCGGTTCACCGCTGGGCCCCCGACCCGGCTTGATCAATCTCCTGTACACGCAACCAACCTATGGTCCGGGACGGGACGGCCGGTAAGGTTGGGTCTGGCGTCCCGGACCAAGCAGGGTCCCCCGGCGCCCCGCTCTAGTAGAAACTGGACTCCTCCGCGTAGACGTGGTCCGGCAACCGGTAGCTGATTCCATCCTCGTCGTAGGCCGACACTTCAAGCAGCCCTGTGAAGTGGGTGTACGGGTTGTTGACGAGTTTGGGAAAGCTCTTGCCCATGATCCGTCGCAGGCGTCCCAGGTTCCGGAAGTGCAGGAGAACCCAGAGCGAGCGAACAGGGGGATACTTGAGTTCATCGGCCAGAGGGTCACCGATGAGCGCCCTGGAGAGTTTGTAGGCGTAATAGGTCAGCTTCGCCCGGGCGTCGCGATCGGGTATGCCGGCGACATAAGGCGCAGAGGCGATCAGGGAATTGGCCATGGCTATGGACTCCGGGCTTATGGGAGGTTCAACCATGCCTCCGATCCTGAACACTCTCAGGGCCTCGTCCTCGTTCTGGAACAGAATGGTCTCAGGAATCCCCATCAGGTAGCCGATATAGCGCCACACAGCCATGAAGCTGGCGCGTTCTTCCTCGTCGAAGGTCGCTCCCAGCCCCTTCATGTGTTTCAGGAGCCGCGCTGAAAAAGCGGTTATCGAATACCCGAGGTGGGCAGCACTCAAGGGAAGGCCCCAGGCGGCGGCGTCCCAGTCATCGGACTCTTTGAGCAGTTGCCTGAGTTGGGCATGAATGATGCGCACGCGAACCGACAGCTTCAGGCCGTCGCCTTGCCTGTCCAGACCGCCGGGGAGGAAGGACTCGAGCATATGGCGGTTGTTCTGTTTCAAACGCCTCACACCATGGTCGCGCAGGCGCCCGGTGATGAAAAAGGACTTGCTGATGTTGGTGGCGAATCCTTCCACCAGAACGCCGCCCACGAAACCCACCAGGACCACCCTGGAATTCCTGTGGAACATCCTGATGCCGGGAACGAAAGCGGCAGTGTCCAACCATTCCGGTGGGTTGTCCAGACTGTCGAAGAACTTGACCAAGAGAGGTGGAGCATCCTTGAGCACTTCATGGTCCCTGTCCATTCCGGCTTCGATGAATCGGCGGGCGTCTCTGGCGGGAATGGCGGCCAGTTCTTCCATCATCGAGTCGGCTTCCGGGTCGCCCAGGTGCATGTGCCGGACGTAGGCGTCTGCCATCTCCGGATCCACAAGCCGCGCTTTCTCGTAGCCCTCTACATAGTCGGAAGGGATATTCATCAGCGACCTAGCCTTCACCGGTGGCGCCCATGCGCCCGCTACTCTTCTGCTTCCACCCGCAGGTCCGGCAGCCAACCGAGCCACGACGGCAGGTACCAGTTGCGGGCTCCCAGCACTTCCATGCTGGCGGGCACCAGCACCGACCGGACCAGGGTCGCATCCAGGAACACGGCCACGGCCAAGCCGAATCCGACCAACTGGTTGACGACGGTCTCACCTGCCGCGAATCCACCGAACACGGCAACCATGATAAGGGCGGCGCCGGTGATCATAGCTCCCGTGGAACGCAGACCGTACGCCACCGCCTGGGCGTTGTTCCCGGTCTGGTCGTAGCGTTCCCGGATGCGGCTAAGCAGGAACACGTGATAGTCCATAGAAAGCCCGAACAGGATGCTGAACAGGAACAGGGGTATCCACGCGTCGATCACCTCGGCGCGCTGGAATCCCAGGAGGTCCGCTCCCACTCCCTTCTGGAACACCAGCACCAATAGGCCATAGGTGGCGCCAACCGAGAGCAGATTCATGATGATCGCCTTGATGGGGATGGCGATCGAGCGGAAGACCAGCATCAGCAGGATGAAGCTGAGACCGAGGACGAAGGCGAAGACGACGGGTGTGTAGACGTCGACGATGCCGTAGAAGTCGGTGGCCTCGGCCGTCACGCCACCGACATACGCCTCGGCTTCGACGCCTTCGAATGCCGCCGGAATGTACTCTTCCCGGATTTTGGTGAGCCTCTCTGTGGCCAGGCGGCTGTTGGGCTCACCCGGGAACGGAAGCGACAGAAGTGCGAGATCCCCCGCGTCGTTGACTTCCAGCTGCGGCGGGATCGGAAAGGCCGGGTCGCTCTGGAGAAGTTGCACCAGGCGGAAACCTGCCTGCTGCACCTGCGGGTCGGCGATGTTCGCCTCCACCACGATCTCCGCCGGGCTGAGCACCCCGGCAGGTGTGACCTCCCCGACCGAGAACTCCTCCTCGAACACGATGAACGTCTCTTTGGTCTTCGACTTGTCGGGGAAGGAGTTGACGTCGTTCAGGCCTGTATGGATGTCAAAGTAGAAGACCGTCAGGACAATCAGGGGAACGCTGGTGAGGAGGATGCTGACCCAGGGATAGCGCGTGACAGCTTTGGTCACCTTCTCCCAGAAGCCATGGTCGGTGGTCTGGGGACTCCTCAACGAGAACCTCTCCAGGAAGGGCACCCGCAGCAGGCCTACCTTCGGGCCCAGCAAGGCAAGGACCGCAGGCAGGAGCGTAAGGGTGGCGGCCAATGCGGTGATGACCACCAGAATGGCCCCGAGGCCTAGCGACCGGAAGAACGAAACGGGGACGATCAGCATGCCGATCAGGGCCAGCACCACGGTGGTTCCGCTGAACAGCACCGTGCGACCCGCCGTGTCGCCGGTCTTTGCGACCGCCTCCTTGACCCCGAGACCCCGATCCAGCTCTTCCCGGAAACGGGAGACGATCAGGAGCGAATAGTCGATCCCCACCGCCAGGCCGATCATGGTGATCATCATCGTCACGAAGAAAACCAATTCGAAGAACTGGCCGATGATCCCGACCGCCCCCAGCGCCAGGACGATGGCGACGATGGCCAGCCCCAGAGGCAACAGCGTTGCGACGACCGAACCGAAAAGCGTCAGCAGGATAATCAACGCCACGGGGATGCCGATCCGCTCTCCCTTCTCCAGGTCTTCGGCGCTCAACTCGTTGTTTTCGAAGGCGACGCTGGCATCCCCGCCGATCAGCACCCGGAAGCCGTCCGAGCCGTCCACCTCCTGGACCAGGTGCACCACGTCCTCGACGTTCTCGGTGGCCTCCTTGAAGTCGCCGGCCAGAACGAAGCTCATGATGGTGGTCCTGCGGTCGGCCGATACCAGAAGCTCCTCGCCGCTCAGGTAGTAGTGTGATCCTGACACGACGGTCTCCGGTCCCAATGCCGTGATACGGTCGTAGATGGACTCGACCTTCGCCTGGAACCGGGGATCATCGACTGTCGCCGATGTAGATTGGACCAGGACCAGTTCGTTGAGGGGTGTGGGCCCTCGCAGCCTCTCCTCCAGCAGTGCGGCCGCCTGTTCCGACTCGTAGTTGCTCCCCAGACTCAACTCGGTGGTGGTGGCGCTGGGCAACAGCGCCTGGACTAGTCCAAGCGCCGCTGCAACCACCAACACCCAGACCCCGATCACGACCCAGGGCCTGCGTGCGCTCATGCGGGCCAATTTCCTCGTCACGACCGGTTCCTCCGCGGCCAGATATCCTATTCCCGATCTACCCTACTACCCCCACCCGGTCGTACAACGCCAGGAGACCGGTGAGAGGAGTTACCATCGCGGCTCTGACCGGCTTCACTTTCCTACGCTTCCCGGACCAGCTCGCCTTTCGGGAACTCATCTCCGAGGACCGCGCCGCGGCCGTGGAAGTGGTCAACACCGCTGCCCGGTGGTATCGGGAGTTCCTTCCGCCCGAGGAACTGCATGACCCGGAGATGGACGAGGCCGCCTGGGACGCCGAGCGGCGTCGTATGACCTGGTGGGGAGCGTTCATGGGTCACACCCTGGTCGGGGTGATGGGAAGCGAACCGGTCGGGGAGGTGGCGCTGCTCCGCCATGCATACGTACTTCCCCGATACCAGAGACAAGGTGTGGCGTCTGCCCTTCGCGAGTACATCGAGGAACGACTGGTGGGCGTCTGCCGGGTCATCGTGGGAACTTACGCCGCCAACTACAAAGCGCGGGGGATGCTGGAGAAGGGCGGTTACCTCCTGTCGGCTGACTCTCAAGAAGTGTTGCGTACCTATTACGACATCCCCGAGGACCGACTGCGAACCTCGGTCACCTATGAGAAAGCACTGAACGACTAAACCTCGGGGCGGTCAATCTCCTTCTCCGGCCCGTGCGCCATAGCCCTCCATGGCCGAATCAAATGGTGTTGACTGCCGGTGAAGGTAGCTAATCTGACAAGCTACAGTAAAAGGTGCTGGTCCCGAGGTCCGGCGGGATGAGCGTTGGAGCCGGCTATAAAAGCCTCGGCCCTCCCCTGTCGGTCCCGATTGGAAGGACACGTAATGAGCAACCTACTCGACCGGCTGCGCAGGCTGGTAACGGGTTACCCATGGATCACCCTTCTTGTCCTGCTCATCATCACCGTTGCGTTGGGCGCAGGTTCGACGCACCGCGCCGAGCCGCCCGAGACCGCCGAGACCCTCCCCCAGGGGAGCGAGGTCGCCAAGGCCTTAGCCGAGATCGAAGACCTCTTCGGAGATGCCGAGGCCCACGTTGCGACGCTTATTTTTCGCGGAGAGGCCCTTACGCCCGCGGGGCTGTCACAGATGGACAGCCTCATCACCGAGATCGTGACCGATCCGAGCGTGGTCGACATACTGGCGCCTCCCGATCCTGTGTTTTCACCCTCGTTGCTGTTCAGGGCCGTGCTGGGCGTGGAGGGTTTCGAGTCGGTGACGCAGGCCGAAATCGATTCCGTCCGCAACTTCCCGGGGATCGGCGAAGCGCTGGACGCCACCACCGGGGTCGACGCGGACGGGACTCCCATCGCTATTGCAAATATCAATTTGCAGGACACCAACGACGACCGCATCTACGCCGCTTCGCGGACGGTCCATGAGCTTGCGTTGGCACATGAGGGACCTTTGCAGGTGAGCAGCGTCTCGCCCGTGGTGATAGAAGACGAGTACAAGAGGGCCACCGAAGAGGGAATGGCGCCGCTGGTGGGCATGGCGTTTCTGCTGATAGCCGCTCTGATCCTGGTCTTCATGCGCTCGATATCGGACCTGCTCCTCACGCTTGGAGGACTGTTCCTGTCCATCATCTGGATCGTGGGGACGGAAGGATGGCTGGGTCCGAACGCTCTGGCTGTGGTCGGCCCTCCCAATTCCCTCACCACCATGGTCCCGATCATCTTGATCGGCCTCACGGTGGACTATGCAATCCAAATCGTCTCGCACTACCGCGAGCAACGGGTCGCCGGCGAGAAGGTAACCGGGGCCGTCCGGGTGGGACTGAGACACGTAACCATGCCGCTGGCGCTTGCCGCGGTCACCACCATCGTGAGCCTGTTGGTGAACTTGTTCTCCCCGATCGGGATAGTCAACGACTTCGGCGTCATTGCGGGATTGGGCGTGGCGATGAGCCTGACGGTGATGCTGACCTTGATTCCGGCCGGCCGGACGATCATCGACAGGAGGAAAGAAGCACGGGGCAAGCTGAAGGAGGCCAGGCCGATCTCAAATGCCCTGCCAGGCGTCAGGCCTTTGGCGGAGTTGCTGGGAAGAGCGATCACCCGCCGACCCACACCCTATGTGGTGGGGATGTTGGCGGTGACGGCTGCGCTCGGATTCGCAGCGACCGACCTCGAGTCGGAATTCAATATCCGGGACATCCTTCCGAGAGGCGGGGGACTGCTGGAGGACTTGAACACCCTGGATGCGACCATCGGCGGTTCGGCGGAGATGTACAGCGTGCTTTTGAAGGCCGAGGCCACCGAGACACGCACGCTTCTCAACCTGCACGATCTCACAAACGCCTTCGAGGACGAGAGGCTTCGCCCGGGCGCCGCGGCAGGGCCGATCCTCGCTTCTTACAACCTGCTGGTGGACGACTGGACCAACGACAGCGGGGAGCCCGGCGACAAATACGACCCCGAACTGTCCGGTTTGCTTCAGGAAGCCTCCGCCGGGATCGAACTGGACGCAGGGAAGATGCAGGAATTGCTGGACAGGATCGAGGAGATAGATCCCGGATTGGGACGCCTCCTGGTCAACAACCCGGACGGCGCCGACACCATGCTGATCCAATTCGCGGCGTTTGCAGGCGACACCGCGCGGTCGAGGAACACCCAACAGGAGCTTGAGGAACTCTGGTTGGGGGATGATGACGACCTGACTGCGACTTCGGCCAGCATCATCTCTTTCACAGTCACCGACGCCATCACAGACCAGCAGACCGAGGCCATCAGCACCACCATTGCCGTGGCTTTGACCGTCCTCGCTCTCTTCTTCTGGGTGACGGTACGCCAGCCTGCGCTGGGATTCATCGCCGTGTTTCCGATCGTGCTGGTACTGATTTCGGTGCTGGGCACCATGGCGTTGCTGGGCATCCCTTACACGCTCATAACCTCAATCATCACGGCGCTCTCGATCGGGATCGGGGTGGACTACACCATCCACATGATTCACCGTTATCGCGAGGAATACTCCCTGGCGCGCGACCCGGAGCAAGCCGCAGTCCGGACGCTCTCCATTACGGGATCCGCATTGCTGGGCTCGGCATTGACCACCGCACTCGGACTCGGTGTGCTGGTGTTCTCGCCGCTGGTTGCCTCCCAGCAGTTCGCTATCACAGCTGCGATCACGATCGCCTACTCGCTGATAGTGTCCATCGTGCTGGTGCCGCCCGCCATGACCATGTGGGGGGCTTACCAGAATGTGCGACTTCGCTCGAAGATGTTGCGCTGGGAGACCGAGTTGGACGAGCTGGATGATACGCTTGAAGCCGTTTACGAACGCTTCGATTAGGAAACCGGCACGGTCGCCAATCGGCTAACGGCCCCTGGCGGGCCCGCTATTCCTCCCATGCGGTCAGCAGAAACCTCGATCACCGAGGGTCAGGCGCGTACCGCGGTCCTCTGCTCGGCGATGCGGAACTTCAGTTTCTTGCTCGGTTTCAACGAGGGCAAGGGGCTGAACTTGAGCTTGTAGTTGGCGGGGGACACTTCCAGAGTGAAGTGATGCGCCACCAAGAGCACATTGACGGTCAACTGCAGTTCCATCCAACGGGATCCGAGACACTTGTGAGTGCCCAGCCCGTACGGTGCGTATCCGGGACTCTGGTGCTCGAGGCGCGGGGGCAGGTACCGGTCGATATCGAATTTGAAGGGATCGGGAAAGACATCTTCCATGTAATGGGCGGCGGTCTGGGCAATGTGGACCCGTGACCCCAAAGGCAACTCGTATCCCTCGACCTGACATGCGTTCATCACGTTCCGCATGGACATCGGGACGATCGGATAGATACGCAGAGACTCCATCATCATGCGATGGGTGACGTCGATCTTTGACGGGTTGAAGTCGCGGCCATCGGGAAGGCCGTCGGCGAACAGAACATCGGCTTCGCTCTGGACTCTGGTCTGGAGACCCGGGTGCGCCGCCATGGCGTACAGGGCGAAGCTGAGCGCATCGCCCAAGTACACACTGGCGATCAGCGCGGCCGCAAAGGCGAACGTCAGGTTTGACTCGGGTAAGAACTGGGGGTCGCTGGCGTGCAGGCTCAGAAAGTCATCCGCCAGGTCACGCGGGCACCCGGCCCGTTGAGCGGGAGTGTGTCCCCTATGCACCCGATCCAGCAACGTGTCGATAGCCTTCGCCCGCCGTCTCATGCCCGGGGTCTTCAGCATGAACTTGGGCAGGACCTTCACGATGTGGGTGTTCAGCGCTCTTTCCTTGTAAGCCATCAGGTCGTCGATGATGTCCTGGGATTGAACACTGACCATTAGCGGCGAGACTTGGGCGTTCACCAGTCGCCGACACATGCTGGTGGCCGGGTAGGCAGCCCCGACCTCCCAAGTCGTCATTTGGCCCCGCACTTGACCATAGACCTCTTCCAGTTGACTGGCCAGCCTTCTGCGGGAGTACGCCGGCGCCATGGACTTGCGTAGCCGAAAATGATCGGCGCCATCCAGGGAAGGGAGCACTCCATTGGCGCCATAGACCTTCTCGAAGTCGCTGAAATAGTCCTTTGCCCTCAGGTACATGCGTCCATTGCGGTTCACCCAGCGGTTTATCTCAGGTCCGGCCAGGAATGTCTTCGGATCGCCGAATGGAGGGCGCAGTTGGAACACCGGGCCGTACTCGTTGGTCAGGTCCGCAAAGAACGCGGGTATGTTGCCTCGGCGCAGGTTCCGATTGACCGCCAACTTACGCAGCGGAACGACCGGGATTTTCTTGCTCAGAGCGGAGCGGCGAAAAATCGGGCCGGAGAGATTGTGGGAAACAGCCGCGGCGATTGATCGGCCCAACAGGTCCATATTGCAGATGAACTCGATGCGCTTCTCCGCTTCCTCATCGAGTTGAAACATGAAGCGGAAGACATCGCAGGTGTTGACCAGACAGATAATGATGATGTCTCTCGGGTCGGGAATCTCGTTGTCGAAAATCGCCTGGGTGATGCGCGTCTTGACGAACTGGATCCCACTGTCTGCCGATCCGTTGAACATTTGCGATTTTCCCTTGCTGCGAGCCAGCGTCCAGAAGTCTCCGTTGTGGTGTTCAAGGATTCTCGCCTCAACCAGGTGGTCCAGGGTCAAGTCGATGATCGACTCGGCGCGAGGAGCAAGCCGTTCGATCCAGTATTGGGCGCTTCGTTGGACCTGATCAGCCGCGATTTCCTCCAGGATGGGGTCCAGAGCGGCATTGCCTGTAGGTGTGGGGTCAAGCAGAAACAGGGACTCCCTGTCCGTGTCGATGCGGGACATGAGTGACAGTTCCGCCAGCACCGCTCCAATCACGGCGCAGTTCAAATCCCAGCCGGGCACCTGATGAAAGTAGCCGTTCTCCTCGTTGAGAAGCATCAGTACGAGTTCATCCGACAAACTCAAAGGATTCGTTGTCATATCACTCGAAGAAAGAACCATCGCTCCGGTCTCTCCCAACCAATCCAGAACACTTCAGTTCATGGCAGGGAAGGCAATTATACCTGCGCCGGCGTTGGAAATGGGTTCAGGATCCGGCAAAGGAGAGGTCATCCCGGCCGGATGACCAAGAAGTCGCACCCCCTCGGCGGCCATCAACCCTGCAAACTGCGGAGGGTTTACCTGCCGACCAGGGACTCCACCAGGTGGCAGGAGACCATCCGACCGGAGCCTTTGTCCTCCAGTGGGGGGTGTGGCGTGGTGCGACAAACGTCGGCAGCCCGCGGGCAGCGATCCACGAACCGGCACTCAGGCGCCGGATTGACCGCCTTGCCGATGCCTCCCTTGATGCGGACTTCAGGGGGAGGCAACGCCGGGTCGGGAACCGGGACCGCCGAGAGGAGCGCCTGCGTGTAGGGGTGGAGCGGGTTGGCCAACAATTGCTCGGTCTCTCCGATCTCAACCACCTTGCCCAGATACATCACCGCGATCCGGTCGCACATGTACCGGGCCACCGCCAGGTCATGGGTGATGTAGAGATACGCCACTCCCATCTCCTTGGCCAACTGTGACATCAACTCCATGATCGAGATGCGAATGCTGACGTCGAGCATCGAAGTCGGCTCGTCGGCCACAACCAGCCTGGGCTGCAGAATCAGGGCCCTGGCTATGGCGACCCGCTGGCGCTGCCCACCCGACAACTCATGGGGATAGCGGAACATGAATGACTCCGCCGGGGCCAAACCTACTTTGCGGAGCATGTCCCTGATCTGCTCTTCCCGGGTGCTCAGATCACCGATCCGATGGATGAGAAGAGGCTCGGCAATTGTCTCGTACACCGTGCGGCGCGGGTTGATCGACTCATAGGGGTCCTGGAAGATCATCTGGACCTGCCGACGGAACCCGGTCCGCTGGTCGGAGCGGAGTTCGACGACGTCCACATCCGCACCGTCCGGCCGGCTGAGGAAAATCCGCCCCTCGTCGGGCTCGTCAAGGCGCACCAACATACGCCCTGTGGTCGTTTTTCCGCATCCCGACTCTCCTACCAGCCCCAGACTCTCTCCCGGCCCGATCTCGAAGTCGATGCTGTCCACCGCATGCACGAATCCCGTTCTGCGCCGGAGGAAACCCGCCGACACCGGAAACAACTTGCGCAGCCCTTCCACCCTCACCAGGCTCATGGGAGTTGGTCTCCCATCTCCGGCACCTGCTCAGCATTCCAGCATGCCGCCCACTGGGAAGGCCCGATCTGCATCATCGGAGGTTCATCGTTGCGACATTGCTCCGTCGCCCACGGACAGCGGGGATGGAAACGGCAACCCGCCGGGGGCGCCAGCAGGTTGGGTGGCGTCCCCTCCAGGGAGACCGGTCGCCGGCGAGGGCCGGTGACCGACGGAATGGAAGAAAGGAGAAGAAACGAGTAGGGATGCCGCGGCCGGCGGAAAACCTCCCGGGTCGGCCCGAATTCCACCAACTTGCCGGCGTACATGACTCCGATGGTGTCGGTCACCTGGGCAATCACGGCCATATCGTGGCTGATGTACAGAATCGAGAGCCCCAGGTCCTCCTGGATCTCCTTCAACTCCTCGAGGATCTGGGCCTGAACTATCACATCCAGCGCGGTGGTGGGCTCATCGGCGATGATCAGTTTGGGCTCGCACGAGAGCGCCATGGCGATCACCGCCCGCTGGCGCATCCCTCCCGACAACTCATGAGGGTAGCGGTTCTGCACGGCCGGATCCAGACCCACCAGCCTGAACAAGTCATCCAGGCGCTGATTTGTCTCCGGTTTGCTCAGTGGAGGGTCGAAGTGTTGATACATCGCCTCCCGGATCTGCTCTCCCACCCGATACACGGGGTTCCAGGCGTTCATGGCTCCTTGAAAGACCATCGAGATCTCCGCCCACCGGTACAGGCGCATCTGCTGATCGGACAGACCGAGCAGGTCCACGCCCTCCCAGAGGATCGACCCCGATCGGTACCTGGCGTTGTCGGGCGCCAGACGGAGGAGGGACAGAGCAACCGACGTCTTGCCACACCCCGATTCTCCGACCAGGCCCATGGCTTCCGCTCGACCCAGAGAAAAGCTGACGTTCTCCACTGCGGAGACCTCCCCGACCTCTGTGTCATAACGCAACACCAGCCCACTGACTTCCAGCAACGGCGCGCGGCCGCCGGAAACCTCCACGGGCAGCCGGTCGGCGGTCATCGTCTGCGCAACCTCGGGTTGACTATCTCGTCCATGCCCCTTCCCACCAGAAAGAAGGCTCCGGACAGAAGGGTCACCGCCAGGCCTGCGGGAACCGTCAGCCACCAGAAGTCGGCTACCTGAAGAAGGTATCCCTGCGTCCGGGCCAGATTCATCATCAGGCCCCAGGAAGTGTCTGTGTTGAAGATCCCCAAGAAAGACAAGACCGCTTCGGATTGGATGGCGCCGGTTACGGTGAACATCATGTAGAGGACGCTGAGCGGCATCACGTTGGGGATCAGGTGATAGAAGATGATGTGCCGCGCCGACCCTCCTGCCACCCTGGCGGCGTCGATGAACGGTTTGACCTTCACTGCCAGGGCCTGCGATTTGAGGACGATCGCCGTGCCTCCGAAACCGGACAGCACTCCGATCACCACCGCCAGGTGCCAGAGCTGGTAGGTGAACACCGCCCCGATCACTATCAGCAGCGCCACGCCGGGAATCATTATCAGTAGATCGGCGAGCCGCATCAGAAAAGAGTCCACCATCCCTCCGAAATAAGCGGCCACCGATCCGATCGTGGTGCCGATCACCACCGTCACCACCGCCGCCACGATCCCCAGGAAGAATGAGGCGCGCGCTCCGTGCATCAGCTGCGACAATATGTCGCGACCCAGCGGATCGGTTCCCAGCCAATGCCGACCATCGGGAGGCGCCGGTTGCAACGGCAACTCAAAGGTGTCCCCTATTTGAAGGGTGTCGGGAATTCGTCCGTCCAGGAGGACCGCTCTGCGGTCGATCTCGGTGTTGGGGTCGGTTATGCGTTCCACCATGGTCATCGTGCGGGTGGGCGGATCGAGTTCCAGGCCGGTTACCGGGTCATACACAGCCGGAGTCCAGAACCCGGTGGCGAAGAACACAGTGGGCATCACCGCCATGATCCCCCAGAAGGCGATGATCACCAATCCGAACACACCGACTTTGTTGCGGCGAAAGATCTTCCAGTTGTCCCGGAAAGATCGCCGCATCAGAGCCAGCCGGATCTTCCACCAAGACTCCCCCCCTCCGCCAATCGCGGCCGAGACCGGGGAGTCCTCTGGCCGAGGGTCTTCGGGGAGGTTCGTCATCTCAACCATGTTCGGTCACCCGGATACGGGGATCGAGCAACCCATAAAGCACATCAACCACGAAGTGCCCGATCAGCGCCAACACGCCAATGAAGGCAAACGCCCCAACCGCCAAAGGAATGTCCTCACTCAACACCGAAGAGATCAAGATCTCTCCCATGCCCGGCCAGGAGAAGACGGCTTCGGTGATGACCCCTCCATCGATAACGGTGGCCACAGCCAGCACCAGCGAGGTCGCCACCGGCAGGAGGGCGGTCCGCGCTGCGTGCCGATCCCGGATCATCCCCTCCGGCAGTCCCTTGGCCCGGGCGGTGAGTATGAAGTCCTCCCGCAGGGTCTCCAGCATGGAACTGCGGGTCAGGAGCATCACCCCCGCGAAGTTGATAAGGGTTAGGGTCAACACCGGGAGAATCATGTGAAAGGCGATGTCCCCGGCATAGATCCGCATACCCTGGCCTGCCTCGGTTCCGAACCAGTAGAAGAGGAACGCTGCTATCACCAGGGCGCCGCCCCCCCACCGAAGGATGCGCTCCAGCATCCGACCACGGGTCCGATGCGCTGCGAGACTTGCCATAAACATGGCGATGGCGGTGAGCAGGGTGACCCAAAAGAGCCGCATGAACACCTCGTTCGCCGCGAACGGTGCATCTCTCCACTGCTCCGGATCCAGAAACTTGGAGATGGGCAGCCAACCCAGTTGGACACTGAAGAACCAGATAAGCATGAAAGCGAAGAACGGCAGGAACATCGAATAGAGCCCCACACCTCCGATGGTGACCGCCATCTCGCCGCGATTCCCGCGTCGCCAGGCAAGAAACTTTCCGGCCACGAATCCGGCCCAGTAGTAGGTGACCAGAGCGGTTAGGAACAGGACCAAGGTGCGTGGCAACCGCTCGCCGATAATGTCGACCACCGGCCGCGGGTACTGGTTGAAAGAGACTCCCAGGTCGCCCTGGAAGAAGTTGAACATGTAGTCGCGGAACTGGATGAGCACCGGTTTGTCCAGGCCCAGCCTTTCCAAGGCCACCTCCCTGGCTTCGGGTGGGATGTTGGGGTTTCCGGCATATTTCAGCGCGACGGAGTCTCCGGGAAGGATGTAGAGCAGGAACCACGTGACCGTCAGGAAAACCAGAAACAAAAGCACCATCTGGACCAACCGGCGGGTCAAATACCGGATCAAGTTCCTATGCCTTCAACTTCCTGCTCCCTCTCAATCGGAATAGGACCGGGGGAGCCGCCCCCAAAGGGACAGCTCCCCCCATTCAGGTTCGTGCTTTCTATCAGCCGATCGTCACCACCGCCGTCAACGCCCCGGCGCTTTGCAGACCGTCGAGGATTGTCGTGAAAGGGAAGGTGAGATGGTTCGAATACGCCTCTATCAACGGTGTGTTGAACAGCGTCACATAGGGCAGATCCTCAGCAAGGATGGCGTCGGCCTGATGGATCAGGTCGCGCGCCTCAGCCAGGGTCTTGGCCCGGTCGAACTCATCAGCCAGCGCGTCGAAGGCGGGATTGGAATACCCGGGGGTGTTGAACCCGCCCAGAGCCGAATCGTTCGACGACCGGAAGAAGTCGAAGACGTGATCCGGGAACGGAGTGAGTCCCCACCCCAGGATGTAGATGTCCCAGAGCAGCGGATCGCCGACGAACACCTTGTCCACGATCACCGAGAACCCGGTGGGCTCTGCGGAGAGCGGGATGCCCAGATCGGTGGCCCACTCCTCGATGAACAGCGAGTAGGTGGCCCTCATCGGGTCGTATCCCGGTCCGGGAGCGAGCAGGGTGAGATCGGGAATGGTCTCCCCGCCGGGACCCCGCAAGCCTTCGCCCTTGGGTATCACGTCGCGGTTGCCCTCGTCCCAAGCAGGCTCCACGTCCCATGTCCAGCCGGCGTCCTTGAAGATCTGTACGGCCGAAGCCACTCTCTCCTGGGTGCTCTGGCCGGCGCATGGCGCTGTGATGTCGGGGTTGTACCAGTAGGCGTTGCCGGGTGGGACCATCGAGTTGATCGAGTAGGCCGTGCCTCCCAGCACCGTGTTCGCCACGAAGTCCTTGTCGATCATGCAGGCCAGCGCCCTTCGGAAGCCAAGGTCGTTCATCGGGAACTTCCGGGTGTTGTAGGCCAGATACCGCATCCCGTTCTGATCGTTCACCGCCACCTCGAGGTTGGGGGCAGCCAGGATCTCGTTGCGGAGACCGGCCTGCAATCCGAGCGGGTTCAGCAGGAAGTCCACTTCGCCCTCGGTGAGCGCCAGCACCGCCGCGTTCTGGTCGGTGTAGATCGAATAGAGGCTTTCGGAGATGAAGGGCCCTTCGGTGTAGTCGGCCACCACGTCTCCACCGGGGTCGCCACCCCAGTTTTCGGTAGTTCCGCCACTGGTGTACTCCACGGCGCCGGAACTGTAGACCGTGTACCGGCTGCCGCTGTCCCAATAGGAATCGAGAGCGACGTTGCGCCAAAAGGCGCCCGGTTCCCACTCCGCGGAGTCGAAGCCGGATGCGTTGGGAGCGCCGAGGCCTGAGGCTGCGTAGAGAGTCTCGAAGTCATCGGAAGCGTCCACGATGGGGCCCCAGAAGGCCTCCTGGAAGATCGACGCCAGACCCACCGAAAGCGGCCAGATCGCCAGTCCCGGCTCGAAGTTGAAGGTGATCTTGACGGTCAGATCGTCAAGGGCCTCCACGGACGAGACGCCCTGGGACGACTCGTCGTCCTCGGTTGCGGGATCATCGTCGCGGGCCAGAGGCCAGATGCTGGGGAAGTTGCCTCCCAGGCCGTTGTACTTCTCGATGGTGTTGAAGGTGAACACCGCGTCGTTGGCCGTGATTGGAGAACCGTCCGACCAGGTCACGCCTGAACGCAGGTTCACGGTGACCGAGTAGGCGTCGCCATCCGCCTCGACTTGAGGGGGACTGGGGTCAGAGGCCAGCGACGGCACCACCGTGTAGGTCGGGCCCTGATAAGCGTACAGCGAGATCTGGCCCGGAATCACATACTGGTTCCAGATCTCCGACTCGGTGTCGAGAGCCGCCCAAGGGTTGTCGGTGGTGGGAGCGGAGAAAATACCCAGCCGGTAAGTGGCGGCCATCGGCATCTCCTCGGGCTCATCCATCTCCTCGGGCTCATCCATCTCTTCCGGCTCATCCATCTCCTCGGGCTCATCGGGCGCTGCGGTGGTTGCCGGGGCAGGCGCCGCCGTGGTTTCGGTTGCGGACGCGGCGGTGGTCTCAGGCGTCTCCTCGTCCTCTGCGCATGCCGCCGCCACCAAAGCGAACACTGCCAAGAGGCAAAGCAGTTTTGTCCTTAATCCCATGGAGTGTCTCCTTTCTCAACATCCTTCCAAAGTTTTGCTCCCTGTAAGGGGTAAGGTACCGGCCCGAGCGAAGTTAGGAGGGAAGATCCGACACTGTTAAGGTCATGGTCCGCAGGCGGTTGAGGCAAAAGGAGGAGCAGTGATGGCCCGAATGCACTTCGAGGAGGACTCGGACCTGGCATTTGTCGCCGACCAGACCATCTGCATCGTGGGTTACGGCAACCAGGGCCGCTCCCAGGCCCTCAACATGCGGGACAGCGGGCTCTCGGTTGTGGTGGGCAGCCGTCGGGACGCGTCATACCGGGCTGCGGTGGAGGATGGCTTCGCAGTGTTCCCGGTTGGAGAAGCGGCAGAACGCTCCGATGTGATCTTCCTGCTGGTCCCCGATGAGGTGATGCCCCAGGTCTACCACCAGGACATCTCCCCGAACCTCGAACCGGGCGACATGCTGGTCTTCGCCAGCGGGTACAACATCACCTTCGACCTGATCGAGCCACCCTCCGACGTCGATGTGGTCTTGATCGCCCCTCGCATGATCGGCGCGGGAGTTAGGGACACTTACCTGCGCGGAGAGGGCTTCCCCAGTCTCGTCGCCGTTCACCAGTCAGCTACCGAGACCGCCTTCGAGAGGATGCTGGCCCTCTGCAAAGGGATAGGGTCCGCAAGGATGGGCGTGATCGAATCCAGCTTCCTCGAGGAAACGACCGTGGACCTCTTCGCCGAGCAGGTGGGTTTCCTCTACGCAGTGCGTCGCTACTGCGAAGTCCTGGTGGAGGCCGGGTGCAGTCCCGAGGCGGCCATGCTGGAGTTCTACGCATCGGGCGAGGGCATCGAAACCGCCAGGGCGTATCGTGACATAGGGCTCTGGGACCAGATCACGCTCCACTCCCGCACCAGCCAGTACGGGCAGGAGGTGACCGGCAGGCTCTCGACCCGGGAGGAGGAGGCCGAACGGACCAGGCTGAGAGCGATCATCTCCCGCATCCAGGATGGCTCTTTCGCCCGGGAGTGGACCGCCGAACAGCAGGCCGGGTTTCCCGAGTTCAATCGGGTGAGGGACCTGAACATGGCCCATGAGATGCGGGCAGCCGAAAGAGAGCTTTACAGGGTGCTGGGGAGGATTCGAGACGACGGGTAGGACCAGCCCGCGAGAGACCGGTCGCGCCGGCGATTGTCACAACCCCACCGTATGTTTGAATGTGTGAAAAAAACTCAGCCAGATCAACAAAAAACCCGGCTAACTCGCGAAATATCCAAAGTGCCTGCTAGACCTGCAACCCTTCTCCAAGACCGCGAAAACCTCCGCAAAGTCGCGAAGGCACTGCCCTTAATTTGAATAGCACAGCTTCTGCACCCGGCCCCTCAGCACAAGGCTCCGCCCCCATGGTTCAAAATCGCTACCAGGATGACGATTACCTGGATCAGGCTCCGCCGGAACGTCGTCGCGGCCGGGTAGGGCGGGTACCCCCTCACTCTCGTGAGGCGGAAGAATCCGTCCTGGGGGCCATTCTCCTGAGCCGTGACGCCACCAACAAGGTGATGGAGATCCTGGACACGGACGACTTCTACGAGCCGGTCAACGGACTGGTGTTCGAGGCGGCCCGGCGGCTCTTCAACGAGAGCCAGGCGATCGACGTTCTCACCCTGGCCGAGGAACTGCGGCGCACCGACTCCCTCGAGCGGATCGGCGGGCATGAACGGCTGGCCGATCTGAGCCAGAGCGTTCCTAACATCGCGCACGCCGATCGTTATGCCGCAATCGTGGCCGAGCACTCCCAGAGAAGGCGGCTGATCTCGGTGAGTCAACAGGTGACCGACCTGGCCATGAACCTCGACAGGGCCACGGAGACGGTGATCGACCAAGCCGAGCGGATGATGCTGGAGGTCAACGACGAGCAGGCGGAGGGAGGACTCCTCCCGGCTAAAGACCTGATCGGAAGCGTCTTCGAAGACTTCGAAAAGCAGGGCAACCAACTCACAGGACTTGCCACCGGGCTAAAGGACCTCGACAGTCAACTCATGGGGCTCAAGCCGGGTTCCCTGGTGGTGGTGGCGGGACGGCCTGCCATGGGCAAGTCTGCTTTCGCTCAAACCGTGGCGATCAATGTTGCCCAAACAGGCGGGGTGATCGCCCTGTTCTCCCTGGAAATGTCCAAAGAAGAGATTTTGACTCGCCTCCTATCCATGGTGGGGGAAGTCAATTCGTCCCAGATTCGCGCCGGAGTGGCCAATAGACAGCATCTGTGGGACAAGCTCATCGAGGCGGCGGGCAGGATCCACGATTGGAAGCTTTACCTGGACGACTCGCCGGAGCCCACCGTAACCGAGATTCGCGCTAAGTGCCGGAGACTCCGCCGCGAAGAGGGGCTCGACCTGGTGATAGTCGACTACCTGCAGCTGATGCCCTCCGCAGATGTGTCTTCCTCAAGGAACCCGGAGTACCGTCAGCAGGAAATCGCCGGGGTGTCACGCTCCCTGAAAGCCTTGGCCCGGGAGTTGGATATACCTGTCATAGGAATCTCCCAGCTCAACAGGGCGGTTGAAGTGCGCACGGACAAACGTCCCATGCTGTCCGACCTTCGAGAATCGGGGGCCATCGAACAGGACGCCGACATCGTACTGTTTCTGTACCGCCCGGAGTATTACGCCAAAGACAAGGACAAGGAGGACGTGAAAAACAAGGCAGAGGTGATAATCGCCAAGCACAGAGCAGGGCCTACAGGAAAGATCCTCACCACCTTCGCCAAGGAGTACACACTCTTTCGCAATCATGCGGGTCCTGCACCACCGGACGTTTATCAACAGACCTATTGAGGCGCTCTGGGCGGAACCCTGACGTCAACCGGTCGGGGTCTCGGTGTCCTCGTCGGATGGTGCGGTGTCCGGCACGGTGGTGTCGGTCGTTGTTACCCCCTCCGATCCCCCCGAGATCACCACCACCACCTCGCCGCCGGCAGCAACCTGCTCACCGGCGGCCGGCTCGGTCCGGATGACGCCGCCCACCACGACTGTGTCGGAAGGCTCAACCACCTCCACCCAGGCCAAACCCAAAACAGTTAGATTTGCGTAGGCCTCCACACTGGGTAGTCCCACCACATCGGGCACCACCAACAAGTCCGGGCCCTCGGAGATCACCACCACCACCTGCTCGGTGGCGGCAACACCCCCACCGGCCCCCGGCTCAGTCCGTATAACCTGACCCGCCGGCACATCATCGGAAACCTCGCCCGTCTCCACCCACCTCAAACCAGACTGCGCCAACACCGACAGCGCCTCGCTGCCGGGCAGACCCGCCACATCCGGCACCACCAACAACCCGGGACCGGTCGCAACCATCAGGTCGATCGGAGTTCCTGCCGGCAGCAGGGGGCCGGGCAGGGGATCCTGATCGAATACCGTCCCCACCTGCCAACCGCTGTCCTCGACGAATTCGATCTGGCCCACCGCGAAACCCTGGGCCAGGATGAGGCTCTCGGCCGTGCCCTGGGTTTGTCCGATAACCAGGGGGATTGCGAACCTCTCCAGACCGCTGGAGACCACCACTTCCACTTCGGTGCGAGACTCAACCCTCTCGCCCGCCGCCGGATCGGTTGCGATCACCCTGCCCTCCGGCATGTCCTGGCTGTTCCGGCGTACCACCCGAACCAGTAGTCCTGACTCTTGGATCGAGGAGAAGGCGTCTGTCTCCCATCTTCCCACCACATCGGGGATGGCAACCATCACCACCCCGGGCTCCGGCTCCGGAGCCTGCAACAGCGACCAGACCACCCAGCTCAGGCCGGCGAGGGCCGCCACCAACACAAAGACACCCACAACGAACGGCAGAGGCACGGGTCGTCGTTCCTCCATGGGTGGGTAATAGGGCTGTGGAAGGACCCTTCCCGCGCTGCGAACCGATCCCCCCGAACCTCTCGACACCGCAACGGGCCGGCGCACAACCACTTGTTCCGGAACGATGACCGGCGCCGGCCCGGCAGGTGCGTCGACGGCTATCCTCTCCCCTCTCAACCACGCCTCCAGGTCGTTAAGAAACGGGTCAGTCTCCTGGTAGCGGCGGTCGGGGTCCTTGGCGAGGGCGCGAAGCACGATGGCGTCCAGCTCCGGCGGAACCTCGGGATTGTGGGAGGAAGGGGGAGGGACTTCGGTGGAGACATGCTGGTAGGCCACGGCCATGGGGGTCTCGCCCTGAAAGGGAGGACGGCCCACCAACATCTCGTACAGGACCACCCCCAGCGAATAGATGTCGGATCGTCGATCGGCAGAGCGACCTTGGGCCTGCTCCGGGCTGAAATATGTGGCCGTGCCGATTATGGAACCGGTTCGCGTAAGGTCTGTTGAGTGATTCCACGCCCGGGCGATTCCGAAGTCGGCCACCTTCACCGTCCCGTCGTTGGTGAGCATGATGTTGCCCGGCTTCACATCCCGATGGATTACGCCCAAGCGGTGAGCTGTGGCCAGAGCCAGTACTACCTGGCGCGTCACCTCCACCGCCCTCCGGGGATGAAGAGGCCTTCCCTCGGTGATGATGTCCCGCAGGCAATCTCCTTCCACTAACTCCATCGCCATGAAGTAGGAGCCTTCCGCCTCTCCCCAGTCGTAAATGCCCACGATGTTGGGATGGTTCAAGTTGGCGGCAGATTGTGCCTCGCGGCGAAATCGCCGCACGAAGGACTCGTCCTCTGAGTGCGACTTGGGAAGGAGTTTGACCGCCACCCGCCTGCCGAGGGCAACGTCCACCGCCAGATACACGTCTGACATGCCTCCCTTGGCCAGGTGGCTCACCAAACGGTACCGATCAGCCAGTGTGTAGGGGAGTTCCATCTCCTAGGCGATAATAGAAACCGCCCTGTCCCATCTCGTCGTTTCCAGCCTCCTTCCGGCCACGGGACTAGTTCCGCTGCAGCCAGTAGGAAAGCAACTCCGAGGCGACAGGCGCCGCCGCTGTCCCTCCGGTTACCGACTCTCCGAACTCTCCGCCCGGCTCGATCATCACAGCTATGGCGATGGTGGGCGAGTCCACCGGAGCGAATCCCACAAACCAAGCGTGATTGCGCCCATCCGCATCCTGTCCTGTGCCGGTCTTTCCAGCCACTCGATGACCCGCCACCGTGGCTTCCTGACCGGTGCCTTCCGTAATCACACGCTCCATCATGCGAGCAACCGACGCCGCCGTCTCCGCGGTGATCACCCGGCTGGCCGGCGGGTTTTCGGGCCTCTCGATCACTTCCCCGTCCGCATCCGTCCAACTGGATACCAGGAAGGGCGCCGCCCTCAATCCCCCGTTGGCCACCACCGCCGCAACCGAAGCCATGTGGAGCGGCGAGGACAGGGCCAGCCGACCGGTTCCGGCCGAAGCCAGCAGACCGGGATCGGAGGATCGCTCTCCTCCGAAAGAAGGCGCCGGCGTTTGCAGGGGGAACAGCAACTCCGTCCCGAACCCGAAGCCGGCGGCGTAGGAGTCCATGATGTCCGAGCCCATTTCCAGGGCCAGTTCGGCGAAGGCCAGGTTGCAGGAGAGCACGAAGGAGGTGAGCAGGCTGACCTGCGAAGAGTCGCCGCATGGAACGTCCCCGGGATTGGCGACAATCAGAGAAGCCCCCGGCACCTGCCACACCGCTCGGTCCTCGAACAAGCTCCCGATGTCGGCAGTCTCGGTGTCCAGGGTGGCGGCGGCGGTGACGATCTTGAACGCCGATCCAAGGGGATACAAGGCGTCGGCCGCCCGTTCGGTCACGGGAATACCCGGTGAGGAGACCAGCGCCAGTACCTCCCCGGTGTCGGGGCGGATGGCGGCCACCGCTCCCCTGCGGCGGGTCAGGATCTCATAGGCCCTCTGCTGCAGGTCGGCGTCCAGGGTTATCTGAAGTCCCCGCGGACGGAGGTCCTCACCAAACATGGCCGCCATCAGGTCGGAAACGCTCAGGTCACGACGGGAGCGCAACTCGTCGGCGTAAGCCTCCTCCAAGCCACCCTGGGAGGCCTCAGTTCCCACCACGGAGGCGAAGGCGTCCCCCGCGGGGTATGTCCTGTTGTAGGACCGGAAACTCTCGGGATCCTGCTCGGAATAGGCCAAGACCCTCCCCCCGACGGTGCTGATCATCCCCCGTTCCTTCCCCGCCTGCAGGAGAGCCGCCCGCCGGTTGTCGGGATGGTCTCGGTATCGGTCGGCGGCCACGAATTGATGCCATGTAGCCCCCAAAACCAAAACCAACATCCCAACCATCAGGAACAGGGCAATCCGCCGGATGGGCCGATTCACAGTGGCCCCTGTTCCTCATGGCTGATCCTCAGCAGCAGCGCCAGCGCCAACCATCCCGCCATCATGGGGATGCCCCCGTAGGCCAGGAATGGCAACCCCATGTCAGTGGGGGGCAACAGACGCTGGAGTCCACCGGCAGTCCCGATGAACATCAGACAGAGGAGAAAGGAGAGCCCGGCGGCAGCCACCTTGCTGAACAGATCACGGGATCCGATCGAGATCCCGATCCCTGCCGCGGTCACCAGCCCGTAGAGCCCTATCACCGCTGCCGTTCCCGCCAATCCGAGTTCCTCCCCCAGGACCGCCAGGATCCAATCGCTGGTGGCGCGTGGCACCAACTCCGGTTCACCCATCCCCAACCCCGAACCCGACAGGTGGCCGCTGCCCAATGCCAGCAGGCTCTCTTTCAGCCCGGCGCCCGCCTCACCGGCCGAGAACGGATCCAGCCAGACCTGCAGGGTCTCTGAGACCCGGGAAGAAGCCAGCCCTGCGACAACCCCGACCCCCAGAAGGGCCAGTCCCGTCCACACCACCCGACCGTCGCCGGTGGCTGCGTAGGCGGTGGTGGCGGAGAGGGCCAGCAAAACCGCCCACGCGGTGAGATCGCCTGTGGCCCAGAGGAACGGCAGGACAGTCACCCAGACCGCTCCCATCACCAGAGGATGCCTGTTGGAGGCCAACCGGCTGTCCGCCCTGTCCGACAACGGCTCCAGAGCCCATCGGGAATGGATGCCGGCCAGACCCACAGCCAGCAGCACCGCTCCCAGGCCGAACGGCTGCGCCATGAAGGAGGCGTTCCCCCACCTGATGGTCAACCACAGCCCATGGGAGCTCTCCGACCCACCTCCCATCAGACGGGGCAAGAAGGGCAACACGATCAGGCCCAGGCCACTGCCGGCCAGCCAATAGCCCAAGGGCAGGAGTCTCTTCACTCCCCCGCGGAACGCCGGCAGAATGCCGATGGCCGCCACGATGGCCGCCACAATCCACCACACCTGGATGGACGCCTCCACGGGTTCCACGCGATAGATCAACACCAACCCGAGAGCCACCAGCAGAGCGGTCGGCCACAGCAAAAAGGAACCGGCGCCGGGCGCCCAGCGCCGCACCGCCGCCACCAGCCCCGCCAGGCAACACCCGAAAGCCAGGAAAACCACTGCGGCCGCCCAGGTGACCTGCCCGGCCTTTCCCACGTCGACCAGTGCCACGCCCAGGCCGGCAACCGCTGCCGAACCGGCCACCCAGGCCGCTTCGGTCACCAGTCTCATAACGAGATGTCAGCAAGCACTACCGTGGCGTTGTCTGAGGCCCCTCTGCTCAATCCCTTCTCCAGCAGGCCCCAGACGCATTCCTCGGTGTCTCCACTCTCCAGGACATCCCTCATGTCCCGGTCCGAAAGCATCCTGTACAACCCGTCGGAACAGATCAGCCACCGGTCGCCGTCCCTGAGAGACATCTTCGTCTCCTCCACCTCCAGTTCCGAATCGAAACCGAGCACCCTGACCAGGCTTGCCGAGTTGGGCAGGCTGTGCGCCTCCACCGGGTCCATCCCCCGCTGCATCCACTGCCACGCAACGGTATGGTCGTTGGTCAATTCCGTAATCCTTCCCTGCCTGTACAGATAGGCCCTGGTGTCTCCCACATGTGCGACACGGGCCATCCCCTCTGAGAACTCCACCAACGTAAGGGTGGTGTAGGTTCCTTTCCATTTGGGCTCCCGTTGCACCAACTGCAGAATGGCCTGATTGGCTGCTCTCACCCGCTCCGCGGGAGAACCGGCCGCCGCTCGGGCCGTGGTGACCGCCAACTCCGCGGAGACGTGCCCGAACTTCTCTCCCCCCAACCCGTCGGCTACCATCATCACCACCGGCTCCGCAGATCTGCCCGACCCCTCGGGATACATGCGATCCTGGTTGATCTCAGGGCCGTACCCCAGATGGGTGGCGGCACCCCATGTGCAGATCATCGAACCTCCAGGACCGTCCGACCCACCTGCAGGGCGTCTCCCCGAGCCAGGTCAACCGGAGTTCGAAGCCTGTGACCGTTGAGATATGTGCCGTTGTCGCTGCCCAGATCGCTGGCCGACAGCTTCCCCTGGCGTCGGCTGATGCGAAGATGAAACTCCGACGCGTACGGGTCGTCGATTGGGACGTCGGCGTCGGGACTCCTCCCCAACACCACGGAATCAGCCACCATGAAGTGCATACCTGACTGGGACTCGGAACGGATGAACACCAGACGGGAACCGGGCCGGGTGGTGTTGAGAGAGGTCCCTAGGCCCAGATAGTTGGCGATCCCTTTGGCAACATACCACACGAACAGATAGATCAGGGCCAAAAAGATCAGCCGCAACGCAGTGAACACGAAATCAGTCACCGAACGTCCCTCCCCGGAGGGTGTCCAAACATGCGGCTAAGTGTATGTCACACGGCACGGTGCACCGAAAGGAATCGAACCCCTTTCTTCCTCTTCTGCGGGCGGAGTAGAATACACACCTCGGCGGAGGGCGAGTGGCGAAATTGGCAGACGCGCAGGATTCAGGATCCTGTGGGCTTTAAAACCCGTGGGGGTTCAAGTCCCCCCTCGCCCACCAAGGCCCGTTAGCGATTCAGCTTCGCGCGAAGATCAGCAGGTCGTGTATGTCCCCTGCGTCGGCGGCCCTTAAAGCTGTGTGGTAGCGGAGTCTCAACTCGTTGGTGGCCATGTCCAGGTGCATGCCCCAACTAAACGGTTCCTCTACCAGAGCAATTCGGAGGTAATCGGCGCAGATTCGGCTGTGCCGACCGTTTCCATTGGGAAAGGGGTGTATGGAGACAAGGCGGTGATGGAATCGCACGCAGATTTCATCAGGCTCGTAGGTTTGGTGTTCCACCCAGACGGCGACATCTCCAACCAGCGTCCGCACGGCCGCGGCGATCTTCTCTGGTTCTATGCCTAGGTTGGTCTGTCTCAAGCGGTATTGACCTGCCCACCCCCATACTTGGCCGAACATGGCCCTGTGAAGGTCCCGCAGGTACAGGACGTCCAGTAGCACTGCCACTGTTGGGGGATTCCGCAACAGGGCGTGGGCGATGTTGCGCTCCTCGGCGTCGAACAGGTCATCGCGGGTGGCGATGTACGACGGGACAAGTCCCATCCGATCCTCTTCGGACAGCGGTGTGTGGCCTTCGCCGTCGGGTATCCACGGGTCATTCATCGGAGTCGTTCCACAGCCCCCTTCGATCCACGAATGTTTCGGCCAAGTCCTCGATGCGGGCGTCGAGGCTGTCGCTGCCGGCTTGGTTTTCGAGACGACTGTGGTGCGCCGCTCGGAGCAGAATCTGTGTCGCCTTGCTCCTCGCTTGCGCCTTCACCGCCTCGGTGAGACTCGTTCTGGGTACCAAGGCGTATACAAGATGGCAATTGAGGGCGTCGGCGGCCCGCGCCAAGGTGTCGAGTTGGATGGAGAGCTGTATTTCGGCCTGCTCCAGTGCGGCCACGCGTTGCTGACTGATCCCCAGCCTATGCCCCAGTTCCGCACCGGACATACCCAACGCGTCCCGCACGGCACGAATCCAGCCTCGATGAGGGCGCAGCATCTGAGATAGGGGATCCAACCGGCGGTACCGCTCGTCCATGCGGTAGCGAGCAAGTGCCCTGGGGTGCTTCACGAGATTCCATCCTTTCCGGGGTATGAGTTTACAATGGTGCCGTTGTATTTTTGTCAGAAAAAACTATACAGATATTGTATACCGAGCTCCCGGCTAGCTGAAGAGGGTGTCAGCAATCGCATGTCTCATTGGCGCGGTGGCGGTGGTCTTCACCGGGCGCCGGCCGGATGGGCTGTTCCGGTTGACGGCCGCATGGGACGCGCATCGATGCCCCGGCTGTGGGCGTACGGGATGCTGCTCACCGACAGGCACCCGCCGGGCGGAAACAACCGAGAGTGGCAATTTCGCGACAAAGTCTTAACCTACGAACTGAGAACATGGTGGCTTATCCCTCACGACCCCGCCCATCCCGCGGCAGATGGTGGCTGCTGGCGCTCTTGGTGGTGGCAGCCCTTGGATGGACATTGAACGCCGTCATCAACACTTCCCGCACCGAGATCACCCTCGGCGAGGAACTCCGCAGCCACACCATAACCCTGGACCGGGCCGCCCGGTCCTTCGTCAGGCTTATCGAGCAAATCGACACAGCGGACCGATCGGAGTTGGCCTCGATCATCACCCAGTCGAGAGAATCCATCGGAGCGGTCACCGTCGCCCTGGAGCAATCAAACGAGCAAGACAGCAGCCTGGCCATCCTGCTCAGGACCTCCCTCGACCTGTGGGAAGAAGGGCTGGAGCGCTTCGAGAACGCCTTCTTGTCCGCAGTGGACGACCCGTTCAACTACGTGGTGGAGGAACAGATCACCACAGCCCTGGTCAGCATCCGAAGCGGGGACCGCATATACCAGGCGTTCTTGGAGAGGATCGGCGCAGAACCCGAAATCCAGTCCTTCTCAGAATTCCGAACGGTGGTCTTCCTGCCTTTGGCGTACCCGGTGGTGGACACCGGCCAGTTCCTGGCCACGTTCGCCCGACTGTCCCGGCCCACGCTCGAATCCACCGCAGACCTGGGAATAGAGCAGGTTACGTCTCATCCCGAATGGGTGCCCGACCTAGAAGGTCGTCCGGTGATTATCCCAACCGACAGCTTCGACCTCCTGGTGGTGGTGGCCAACCGGGGCAATGTGGAGGTGGTCGAAGAGACGTCCATCCAGTTGACCATCTGGCCGCCGGGAGAAGTGGTGCTGTCCCGGGATTTGACGGTTCCCCCCCTGGGGCCGGGAGAGAAGACCACGGTCACGTTCTTCGAGTTAGGGGTTACCCGCGACACGACCTACCAAGTGGAAGTCCGCCTGGGTATCGCCCAAGGGGAGCAGAACCTGGATGACAACAGCTACGTGTTCACCCTGAGCGTCGGCGGGTAGGGATTCTCCTCGCGGCCGTCAGCCATCCCAGCTGTAGCGTTCCCTTTAACATGTATCCCAATGCTTGACCTCGCCACGCTTCGCTCCTCCCCGGAGGCCATCCGTCATTCCATGGCTCGCCGAGGCCTGCAAGTACCCGTGGAAGACTTGGCGAATACCGAGGCCAGGATCCGGCAGTTGCGCCACGAGGCAGACAACACGCGGGCCGCCCAACGGTCTCTGGGGAAGAACATCGCCGGTCTCCGCGGAGAAGAAAAGCGCCAAGCCATCGAGAGCGCGGCTTCTCTTGCCGGCCGCATCAAGGAGTTGAACGCCCGCGCCGGGGAACTCTCGGACCGGTTCTACCGGGAGTGGCACACCCTGCCCAACCTGGTCGATCCCAGCGCCGCCGACGGTCTCACCGAGGAAGACTCCCAAGAAATCCGCCGGTCGGGGGACATCCCCCGGTTCAGCTTCGATCCGGTCGGCCACGACACGCTCGGCGAGCGCCTCGACATCATCGACACCAAACGGGCGGCCAAGGTGGCCGGATCCCGGTTCGGGTATCTGAAGGGCAAGGGCGCATTGCTGGAATTTGGCCTGATCAACTGGTCCATGGACCACCTGGTCAAAGCCGGACTGGTTCCCATGATTACCCCGGTGCTGGTCCGGGAGATGGCCCTGTTCGGCACCGGGTTCTTTCCCGGAGATCGCCAGCAGGTGTACGAGATCCCCGCCGACGAGTTGTTCCTGGCCGCCACATCGGAGATCAGCCTCGCCGCCTACCACGCCGACGAGATTCTGGACCCCGAACAGCTTCCCATCCGATACGCCGGTTTCTCCAGTTGCTTTCGTCGGGAGGCGGGAACCCACGGAAAGGACACCGGCGGCATCTTCAGGGTCCACCAGTTCGACAAGGTGGAGATGTTCTCCTTCACCCGCCCCGAAGATTCGAGCGCCGAGCACGAGCGGATCCTGGACCTGGAGGAAAAGCTTATCGGAGAGTTGGAGATTCCCTACCGAGTGGTCAACGTGGCCGCCGGCGACCTGGGCGCGTCGGCCGCCAAGAAGTACGACATCGAGGCCTGGTTTCCCTCCTGGAATGCCTACCGGGAGGTGACCTCCTGCTCCAACACCACCGACTACCAGGCCCGGCGCCTGAAGATCCGTTTGAGAGCGCACGGGGGCAATCGCTTGGTTCACACCCTGAACGGAACGGCGGTGGCGGTGGGCAGGGTGATCATCGCTCTGTTGGAGAACCACCAGCAAAGCGACGGATCGGTGCTCATGCCCGAGGCTCTTCACCCGTACCTGGGCTTTGACCGGATCGATCCTCCCTAGGAGGCGGCGAAGGTGACCGGGCTGTCTCCCGAACGCATCTTCTCGCGCATCCATCGGAGGTACGACCGGTGCAACCGGATTCTCTCCCTCGGCCGGGATCAGGCCTGGAGGAGGAGAGGAATCGATCAGCTCCCCGACGGGAGAGTCCTGGATCTCGGCGCCGGCACCGGGGTGGCCGTGTCGCTCTTCCGGAGGAGCCAACGCATCGTGGCGCTGGATCCGGCCTGGACGATGCTCTCGGCCAATCCGTCGCCGCACAGGGTGGTGGGAAAGGGGGAGAGCCTGCCTTTTGCCGACAACAGTTTCGACGGCATCTGGTCCGCATTCGTGTTCCGCAACCTCGAGTCGGTGGGGAAGACCCTCACCGAAGCCGCCCGCGTGCTGCGCCCGGGCGGTGTGATGGTGGTGGTGGATGCGGGAAGGCCCCTCGGCCGGTTGAGCAGGTCGGTCCACAGGTTGGGAACCGCGATAGTCACTCCCCTGATAGGACTGATGGCCGGCGCCGTGCGGGAATACTGGTATTTCCACCGCTCCCTGGACAAACTCCCCCATCCCGAAGAGATGTTCCGGGCCGGACCACTCCGGAGCGCCCGTCTGTGGAGAATGGGGTGGTTCGGCGGCGTGTACGGAGTGACGCTGATCAAGTCTCGGGAGTGACCACCGGCCCGACGGGCATAAAGCGTGCACCCCGCCATCGGACTCGACGCCACCGGTCAGTCGGCAAACCGCCGGCTCGGACCAGGCGCCCCCGCGGCGCCGGGACACCCGCTTAGGGCTGCTTCCTTCCGGACCTGACCCGGTTCACGACCACCCCGACTCACGGGACCCGGCCGTCATCACTGCGCTCTTGCCGCCTGCCCGGGGCTCGGCGCCCTCAGGCGGGGAATTCAGCCCCGCTTATAGAGGTTTTCGGGTTCAGGGAACCCCTAGTGCCCCGCTTAGCACGCGTGCCGACCTTAGCACAATCCCGAATAAAACGGAGATGAGATCAGCCGTTGTTCCCGCCCCTCTTGCTGCTGAAGAAGGATCTGAGCATCTCGGCGCTCCGGGCGGCGCCCACCCCCGCCACGATCTCGCACTGATGATTGAGACGCCGGTCCGCGGGGATGTTGTAGAGGCTCAGCACCGCTCCCGCCTTGGGATCGGCGGCGCCGTACACGATCCGGTCGATACGTCCGGAGACCGCCGCGCCTGCGCACATCGAGCAAGGTTCCAATGTCACATAGAGAGAGTGCCCCAGCAGACGCCAGGAGCCCGCCCGGCGAGCCGCCTCGGCCAACACCAACACCTCGGCATGGGCGGTGGGATCCCCTCGTTCCTCCCGGCGGTTGTGGTCGGCGGCGACCACCCTCCCGGTCGAGTCGATAACCACCGCTCCCACGGGCACATCCCCATGCGCCGGCGCCTTGGCGGCTTCAGCCAAGGCCAGTTCCATGACCCGATAGTGATCTACTGACTCGGTCATATTCCCCGATTGCCTCGCTGGAGCCGGTTGCTAAAGTTCTAGGGCGAACTGAGCGCTTTCTTAACCTATCCACATTACGGGTATGGAGGGATCGCATAGTCTGGTCTAGTGCGCGGCACTGGAAATGCCGTTGGGGGTGACCCCCCCTCGTGGGTTCAAATCCCACTCCCTCCGCCAGCGCCGGGAGAAGCCTACTAACCGACGCTGGACAATAGGAGAGGTGGCCGAGAGGTCTAAGGCGCTCGCCTGCTAAGCGAGTAGGGGGTTTATAGCTCCCTCGAGGGTTCAAATCCCTCCCTCTCCGCTCATTCAAACTCAGCCGTTGGCGTCGAACCTGGTAACAGCCCGGAGGTTGAGTCGTTGCCAGGATTCCCCCCGGGACGTCCCGGTGGACCTGCGGCAGGGCAGTCCGGCGAGAACGCCGCCTGACAGACCATCGGGGAGTACACAGCCTCAAGTTTCCCGGAGAGTCAGAAGTCGATACCTCGTATGGTTCGGATGCCTTGCTGATAGGCGTGTTTCACAAGCTGCATCTCGGTGACGGTGTGGGCGATCTCGACTAGGCGTGCGGGGACATCCCGACCGGTGATCACCACGTTGACGTGAGCCGGACGGTTGATGATGGTGCCGGCCACCTCCTCCTCGTCGATCCAGCCCCAGTTGATGGGGTAAGTGATCTCGTCGAGAACCACGAGACGGTGTTTTCCCGCTTCGATCCGCCTCCGCGCCAACTCCCATGTCTCCCGGTTCAGTTCAGCCGAGCGGTCGAGATCCTCGCTGTCCCATGAGAAGCCGTCGCCACCGGCCACCCACTCGACGCCGAGGCGCTGTCCTACCTTCTCCTCGCCCACCTTCCACTTTCCGGACTTGATGAACTGCACCACCGCCACCTGCCAGTTGCGGGCCACGGAACGCATCACCATTCCCATGGCTGCGGTGCTCTTGCCTTTCCCGTCACCGGTGTTGATCACCACTACGGAGGGTGCTCGCTTGACATCGCGGCGGCGGGGGTCTTCTGTGCGGGGAGCCTTGCTCATTGGGAACCATTCCTGACCGGGACTATCGCCAGGCCTCCATTGACCCTGACCACCTCGACGTCGGCCTGATAGAAGTCCCTTATGTAGTTGGCTGTGAGTACATGCGCGGCGGATCCGGCCACGATGATCCGGCCGCCGGCCATCATCACCAGGCGATCGGCGAACCGCCCGGCCAGGGTCAGGTCGTGCATGGCGGTGATGATGGTCATCGGGCGCTCGGACCGAAGGTAGCTGATCAGCCCGAGCGCCTTCTGGCCCTGGCCGATGTCGAGCCCCCCGGTCGGCTCGTCCAGCAGGAGGATGTTGGCTTCCTGGGCGATGGCCCTTGCCAGGACAACCCGGCGCCGCTCCCCGCCGCTGAGTTCGGACATCTTGCGGCCGGCGAAACAGCCGAGATCCAGCAGGTCAAGAGCCGATGAGGCGGCCTTGAAGTCACGGCGGCCTTCCCGACCGAGATAGGAAAGATGGGGCGTCCTACCCAGGAGCACGTACTCGGTGACCGTCATCTCGAGGGGGATCATGGGCTCTTGGGGGACGAAGGCCACCGCCCGGGCCCGGGCCCGCCTGGGTGTCGAGGTCGAATCAGTCCCCAGTAGCTCGACGCTTCCCGAGTGCCGCACCAGGCCGGCGATGGCTTTGAGCAGGGTCGACTTGCCGGCGCCGTTGGGTCCGAGAAGGCCGAGCCACTCCCCGGTGGCGACCTCCAGGTCCAGGTCTGCCAACACCGGCACACCGGGTAGGTAGGACACCGTTAGGCTGCGGACCTCCACGCTCACATCACGTACCGTCGGGTGGTGCGCAGCACGATCAGGAAGAACGGAGCCCCCACGAAAGCGGTGATGACCCCGATAGGGAGTTCGGCCGGGCTGGCCACGGTGCGGGCGACCAGGTCGGCAAGGATCAGGAAGGCGGCGCCGGCAATCATGGAAACCGGTATGAGCGACCGGTAGCTGACCCCGATCACCAGCCTGACGGTGTGCGGGATCACGATACCGACAAAACCGATCAGCCCGCTCACCGCCACCGCCGCGGCCGTGGCCAGGGTGGAGAAGATGACGACGGTGATACGAACCCTGGTCGCCGACACCCCCAGGCTGTCCACCTCCTCGTCTCCCACGCTCATCACGTCCAGTAGCCGCCGGTGCAAGAGCAACCCGATGCCGCAAACGATCGCGTAGGGGACGAGCACCAGTACCTCACTCCACCCTGTGGTAGCCAAGAGACCGAGAATCCACGAGTACACCTGCCGGATGGTGTCGGCGTTGGTCTGCATGATGTAGGTCTGGATGGCCGTGAAGAAGGCCGCCACCGCCACACCTGCGAGAATGAGCGACACCGCGCTCCGGCCTCCCATTGACCGCCCCACGGTGTAGGTGAGGGCGACCGCCACCAGCGCGCCGACGAATGCCGCAATGGGCATCATGGTGGCTGCGGCTCCGGGCACGAGAGCGATCACCACCGTGGCGCCCAGTCCGCCGCCGGCCGCTACCCCCAGCAGGTACGGATCGGCCAGGGGGTTGCGGAACACTCCCTGGTAGGAAGCGCCCGCCAAGGCGAGAAGGCAACCCACCAGGCCACCGAGGACAACCCGAGGGAGGCGGATTTCCCAGATGATGGCTTGCTGGATGCCCGACAGCGTCGAGGGACGTCCGGCCAGTCCGGCGCCTACCAACTCGGCGACAACTTGCCCGGCGCTGATTCCCGCCGGCCCGATCGTGATCCCCGCCACCATTGCAGCCAGCAGCACGGCCAGCATCACCGTCATCCAGCCCCACCGGAGCCTCAAGCCACGCAGCGAAGCAGGCGAGTCGTCCATTGTCATCAACCGCCTCCGGCGAGGGTCTGGAGCGTTTCCCCTATCAGGCGGGCGAACTGGATCAACCGGGGTCCCCACCTGCTCGAAAGGTCGTCATCGACCTCGAACAGGCGCCCGCTGCCGACCGCCTGGAGTTCGTTCCACCCGGGTCGTTCCGCGATCGACTCGGCGGTTGTCCCGCACCATTCCGCGCAGCCGTAGAAGATGATGTCGGGATCCGATTCGAGGACGTACTCGGCGGAGAGTTGTGGGTATCCGGCGCCATCCGGATCGGCCGGGTCCGCGATGTTCTCCAAACCGAACAGGGCGTAGACCGCTCCTATGAAGGTCCCCGAAGTCGCCGAGAAGAACGAGTCCGATATCTCGTGGTAGAAGGTGAGTTCCCGACCGGGGTCAGCATACCGATCCACCAGTTGAGCGATTTCTTCCTGTAGCGAAGCCACCAATGAACCGGCCCCATCCGCGTGACCGGTGGCCGTTCCTATCGACAGCATCTGCTGGTAGGCGTTCTCCAGGTCGAGGGCAGCTTCGAAGACCAGTACCGGGATACCCAGAGCTTGGAGACCTGAGACTATCTCATCGGGACCCCGCGCCATCACCACCAGATCGGGCGCGTAGGCGGCTATGGCCTCCAGATTGGGTCGGAATCCGCTGAGGTCGGTGATCGGCGTGCCCTCCGGATAGTCGGAGAACGAGTCCACCGCCACGACCTGGCCTCCCGCCCCGACCGCGAAGAGCATCTCGGTGGCAGAGGGTGACAGCGAAACGATGGCGGTGGGTCTCGCGGGTACGACCACCCCCGCCACCGTCACCGGAAACTCGCTGACCGGGGCTTCCGTGGTGGTGGTCGGTGGCGCCGTCGTGGTCGGAGCAACCGCTGCGGTGGTGGTCGGTGGCGCCGCCGTGGTCGGAGCAACCGCTGCGGTGGTGGTGGTTTCAGGCTGGGATGCCTGGGTTGCCGGTCCTGTAAAAGTATCTGTGGGCGCCGACTCAGACGCGGTTTCTCCGTCCTCGCCGCCGCAGGCTGCGCCAAGCATCAACAGAGCGGCCAGCAGGAGGCGAAATAGGTGCCTACCTTGCATGAAACATCCTCCTCGAGTCAGGGATGGCGGGCACCAACCGCCGCCCAGCCGTCATTTTTCACCGGCGAGTTCTCTGCGGATCGTCTCGTCAAGCCATCTGGGGCTCAGATCGGCGGCGACGAGGTAGCGAGCGCCCATCGCCCGCGCCACCTGGCGGGCCAGACGGAGTCTGCGCGGTCCGTTCTCGCAGTCCACGACTATCGATCTCACCGCGGCGGTCGAGATCGCCGCGGCGGCTTCTAGAGCTTCAGCGAACGGCTCGGCGTCGCCGGTGGCGGCCGTGGCGCGGCCATCGCTCAGCAGCACGATCAGCGGTTCCCGTTCGGTGTCGCGGCGCGCCCCGGCCGATGTGGCCACCGCCAAGGCCTGCTTGAGGCCGGCCCCGAGTGGGGTCGCCCCACCGGTCTGCAACGACTGCAGGCGGCGGCGAGCCACCTCCGTGCTGCCCGTTGGCGGCAGGATCGTGTGAGCCCCGCCTTCCCCGAAAGTGATCATGCACACCTGGTCGCGCCGCTGGTAGGCGTCAGCCAGCAGCCCCAGCACCGAGCCGGTGGCGGCCTCGGCCCGCTCCGCGGCGCCCATCGACGTGCTCGTGTCCACGGTGAGGATCACTAGGGAACCCCTCGGACGACTCCGGACCGCCGCCCGCAAACCACTCTCTCCAATGGCCCGTGTCCCGGGCCGGCGGTCGGCGACGCCGCCGTCCGCCACGGCCCGACGCACGGTGGCCGTCACCGAAACCGAGCCACCGGGATACTGCGCCAACGGGACGTCTCGCACCGCGCGTCCTCGTTCGGCCTCAACCTGGCCGGACCGGGGAGGCGCCGGCACTGACAGTCCCCTGCCCAGGGTCATGGGCCGCGGCAAGCCCGAGCCGTCGCCGAGGCTGTCATCGACGTTGGTCTCCTCTCCGGGATCGGACCGGGGAGGCGAGTCGCCGGCGGGCGGGGCGTTCAGCCCGTCGTCGATGGCTTGCTGCAGCCGGTCGCTGTCCATGACGGGGGGATCGAACGGCGAGCGGCGGCTGCGGTGCGCTATCGCCATGGGCGCCACCGCCCTCAGGTCATCGGTTCCGGCGATGGCGCGCCCCGAGAGCGCGGCGTGTGCCGCAGCGGCCCTGCATAGCACCAGGTCGGCCCGGAGGCCCTCCACACCGGCCGCCAGGGCGATGGCGGCCGCTTGGGAAACGATTTCGTCGGGAACATCGGCGGGACAGGTGTGCCGAAGAGTCGCCGCCAGCCGGCGGTCGCCGGATCCGTAACCCCCCTCACTCTCGTCCCTGTCGAAGGCCAGGCGGCGGCGCACGATCTCGGCGCGGTCTGCGGGATCGAGCGGCGCCCGCACCTCCACACACAGCCCAAAGCGGTCCAGCAGTTGTGGCCTGAGTTCGCCCTCCTCGCGATTCATGGACCCGACCAGCACGAACCGGGCGTCGTGCTGGTGGGCGACACCGTCGCGTTCCACCCGGTTGACGCCGGAGGCGGCCACATCCAGCAGGGTGTCCACGAGGTGATCGGCCAGCAGGTTCACCTCGTCGACGTACAGCACGCCGCCGTGGGCATCGGCCAGCAGGCCCGGGCGGAAGGACACCCGGTTCGCGGTCAGGGCCGCGGCGATGTCGATACTGCCCAGCAGGCGGTCCTCGGTGGCGCCCAGGGGGAGTTCGACGAAGGGGGCGTCGTCCATCAGCGCGGCCAGACCGCGGGCCAGAGTGGTCTTGGCCGAACCCTTCTCGCCACGCAGCAGGACTCCTCCGATGCCGGGATCGACCGCGATCAACTGCAGAGCGAGTTTGGCTTGCTCCTGGCCCACCACCGCGCTGAACGGAAAGGTCATCATCGCGTTTCCTCCCACCCCTCTGCTTCCAGGACCGCCGCGATGAGTTGCAAGCGGGCCCCGTCGGAGGCGTCCCACATGCCGCGTTCGTCGGCTTCCAGCAGGCGCTCGGCTATCGAACGCAGGGCCCATGGGTTGGACGACTCGAAGAACTCCCTCAATTCCGGATCGGCGACGTAGGCCTCGGTGACCCGCTCATACATCCAGTCCTCCACGACCCGGGCAGTGGCGTCGTAGCCGAAGAGGTAGTCGACGGTGGCGGCCAACTCGAAGGCACCCTTGTATCCGTGTTCACGCATCGCGCCGATCCACTTGGGGTTGAGCACCCGGCTTCGCACCACCCGGGCCGCCTCCTCGGCCAGGGAGCGGACCTGGGGATCAGCCGGATTGGCGCTGTCGCCGAACCAGGCGCGGGGCTCCCGGCCGGTCAGGGCCCTGATCGCGGCTACCATGCCTCCGTGTTCCTGCAGGTAGTCGTCAGAGTCAAAGATGTCATGCTCGCGATTGTCCTGGTTCTTCACGGCTACTTCCACGGCCGCAAGCCGCCGCCTGAGCGCGCCGGGCGCCTCCTCGCCATGAGCCCCCCGGCGATAGGAAAAGCCCGACCAGGTCATGTAGACCTCGGCAAGGTCGGCGTCGCTTCGCCAGTGGCCGGACTCGATCACCGGCAGGATGCCTGAACCGTAGCCGCCCGGCGGGGGGCCGTAGATGCGAGCGTCGGCAGCACCGGCTTCAGCCACCGGGTTGTCTTCGGCCGTTTCGTCGAGCCCGGCGACCATCTCTACGGCGCTGTCCAGCAGGTCGATGACGTGGGGGAAGGCGTCGCGGAAGAAGCCGGAGATGCGAAGAGTCACGTCTATCCTGGGCCGACCCAGGTCAGCGAGGGACACCACCTCCAGGCCGGCGACCCGCCGGCTCTCCTCGTTCCATATCGGATGCACCCCCAACAGCGCCAGCGCCTGGGCGACGTCGTCGCCCATGGTGCGCATGGCGGCCGTGCCCCACAGGACCAGGCCCACGGTGGTCGGCGGCGCCCCGGTCTCGGCGACGTGACGTTCGACCAAACGGTCGGCCAACGCCGATCCAACCTCCCACGCCAGCGGCGACGGCAGGGCCTTGGAGTCCACCGAATAGAAGTTGCGACCGGTCGGCAGCACATGGGCGGCGCCCCGGGTCGGCGCTCCGCTCGGACCGGCGGGCACGTAGCGGCCGTTCAGGCCGGCCAGGAGATTGGTGAGCTCGTCGGTGGTCGCTTGGTAGGCGGGGACGAGCCGGTTCGCCACCCACGACAGGGTGGGGTCCTCGGTCGCGTCGGGGTCCCAACCGGAGTCGGCCAGCGCCTCCACCCGTCTTCGGCACTCGGCCTCGACCCGATCGACGGCGCGGCGGCCGGCGCCGTCCAGTTCGATCCCCAGTTCGGAGGCGACGCTGACCCTCAGAGAAGGTACCGGACCCTGCGGGAGCCGGGTGACGGCCAGCACGCTGTCGACCAGCGCTTCCGCCTCGGGTGGGCGCCCCAGGACGTGCAGCCCGCCGCGGATCTGGGCATCCTTGAGAGCGCACAGGTAGCCGTCCACGTGGATGACCATGTCGCTGAAGACGCTGGGGTCGGGGGCGGTGTCACCCAGGTCGAGGTCGCGGTGGATCTCCATGTCCACCAGCAGTCTCCACACCTGCTCCCGGATGGCGGGCAGCTTCGCCGGGTCCATGGCCTCCACCTGGGCATGGGTGTCGAGAAGTTGCTCCAGGCGGGCCAGATCGTCGTAGGTGTCGGCTCTGGTCATCGGCGGCGGAAGGTGGTCGATGACCACTGCATGGCTGCGCCGCTTGGCCTGGGTTCCCTCACCGGGGTCGTTCACTACGAACGGGTACAAGAGCGGCACCCCTGCCAGCGCCGCATCCGGAAAGCACGCCGGCGAAAGGGCGGTCGCCTTGCCGGGAAGCCACTCCAGAGTCCCGTGCTTACCAAGGTGGACTATGGCGTCCGCCCCCCAGCCCCCATCGCAGCGCGGCGAGGCCAGCCAACGATAGAACGCCAGATAGTGGTGAGGTGGGGGCAGGTCGGGCGCGTGGTAGGTGACGATGGGGTCCGGGCCGAAGCCTCGCGGTGGCTGCACGGTGACCAGAATGTTGCCGAGGTCCAGACCCGGGAAGACCATCCTTCCATCGTGCAGATACACCTCACCGGGCGCGGGACCCCACACTGCCTCCACCTGCCGGCGCGCCTCCACCGGCAACGATCCGAACCACCGCCCGTAATCCTCGGCACCCATGCCACCCACCGCCAGGGATGCCTCGGAAGCGGTGACGGTAGGCGCGTCGTAGGTGAGCCTCCCGGCCAGCTCGGCCATCAACTCATCGCCGCCGGCAGGGATGCCATCGACCCCGTATCCGGCCCTGGCAAGCGCTCCGAGGACGGCTATGGCGCTGGCGGGGGTGTCCAGACCGACCGCGTTGCCAAGCCTGCCCCGTTTGGTGGGATACGCCGACAGGACCAGAGCCACCCGTTTCGCCGCAGGCGCGGTCCGGCGGAGAGCGGCGTGGTTCAGAAGCAGGGACGCCAACCGTTCAGCCCTCTCGGCATTCGACCGGGTGGAGACAAGCTCGCCGTAGGGCCCGTCGTCGACCACCTCCTTGAAGGCGAAGGTGGGTCCGATGATGCGACCGTCGAACTCCGGAATGGCCACCCCCATGGCGACGTCCAGCGGTGAGAGCCCCGCGTCACCGACCATCCAGTCCGATTGCGAGCGACTGCTGGCCGGTGCTTGGATGACAGGCACGCCCAGGTCGGCCAGTTGGGGCGCCTCCCACTGGTCGCCGTGGTCTCCGGTGGCGCCGCCGGCGGCGAACATGGAGGTGGCCAGCGCCTCCACACCGGCGCGGGCGCACATTTCAAGAGCCGGCACTTCACCGTTGTCGGCGGACCGCAGAGAATAGGTGTAGACCGCCAGGGCATCTCCCCCGGCCCGTTCGATGGCGTCGCAGAGCGAAGACACGTAGTCGGTGTTACCCGCCACGAGATGGGCACGGTAAAAGAGCACTCCCAAGAGCGGACGGCGTCGGTCCCGGCGGGAGGGATCGCTTCCCACACCTGCTCCTTCCCACACCCCGTGGCGCGGTAGTTCCACAGGCGGCGCGAACCCGTGGCCCGTCAGGAGCAGCGTATCGCTCACGAAACGCAGCATCTGGGCGATGTTGGAGGGCCCCCCGGCAGCCAGGTACCGGTGCGCCTCGGCCACCACCCCCGTAGGCGCCGTGGACATCTCGGCCAACTCCGCGTCGGGCTCGGCTTCGCCGCCCAACGCCACGACCGCCACAGCCCGGTCCCGGCAGATATCCACCAGTTGGCGCAGCTGCTTCTCCCAGGCGCGAGCGCCACCCAGAAGCCTCACAACCACCGCTCCGGTTCCGCGGATGTCGGGAAATCCTTCGAGGCGCTCGGGGTGGGCCCAGCGCACCTCTCCGAATCCCTCGGGCAACTCGTCAATGATCGACCTAACCGCCAGCAATTCGGTGTCGGCGTTGGACAGGAAGAGAATCATGCTAAGCGCGCGGGGGATCGTCGCAGGCTGTGGAAGTGGCCGCCCTGTACCGGGCCAGCCGGGCCTCGGCGCTGTGCAGGGGGCAGTCCTCGCACATCGTCGGCGACTTGGCGGGATCGGGAGGCTGCACCTGGTAGAGGAGGCAGCAGGCGTTGCGTTCGAAGAACCATCCCACCGAGGCCGTTCCCTCGTATTCGACGAACTGTCCGGCCAACGCTAACGGCTCGGGCGCCAGCGCCGTGAACCGGGCGGCCTGGGCCCGCACGTCAGGGCCCAGCACGGCGTGGAAGGCTCCGAACGCGGCCGCACAACCAGCGGCCATGTTGCCCCAAAGAAGCCGTTTGCCCACCTCGATCGCGGAGTGAGCGTTGGCAACGAAGGCCACGAGGTGCCTGTCGAAGAGAGCCTCCGCGATGCCGTGACGGCTGTACGCGATCCTGTCCAGGGCCACCGCGTTGGGGCGGTGCCGTCCCAGGGCGATGGACATGTTGGCGGGACTCACGTCGAGCACCGCCGCTCCGCCGGACATGAGCCAGCTGCCGATGGCGGTGGCGGCCACCCGGAAGGCGTAGGCCTGGCAGAACAGCGAGAGGGCGATGTCGTCTCGATCCGTGCCCCGGCCGGCGGCCGTGGACCTCACTAACTCCATCAGGGCGGACGGGTCCCCGACCAACGCCGAGCATCGGTGCCAGACGGTGGCCGGATCAGCATCGGCGCGCCCGGTTACGCGCACGTACGACACGGTTCGGGTAACCCAAGCCAGAAGAGCGGACGGCTCCGGAACGCTCACCCCGCTGCCCTCAGGCAAGGCGGGCTGTCAAGAGCGGCCGGCGGGAAACCCGTCAGAGATTCCTCTCGACACGGCCACGCCATCGCAGGTCCGAACGACGGCCGGATGATCGTCAGAGTCGTCAGCGACTCGACGCGGAAGTCCCTCAGCAATTGGGCCGGAGAGTCCGCGGGAACACTGTCAGGAGTACAGCGGGGGGAGTGGGAGTGGTGTCCATGGTTTTCCATCCTCGTGGTAGCTGTGGGCTGTGCGCCCCGGTTGCCGGCACTCTGGCTTAGCCCCGGGCCCTACGGCCCTCGGCATCACAGTTGCGGGACAGCCCCGGAATTCCACCGGCGTTCCCCAGCAACCAGGAACGCTAGCGGCCTGGCCCCGGAGGTGCAAAGTGTTCCAAGGGAAGGGGCTTGGCCGTGGGGCGCAAACGGGGACCTCGAGGGTTCGTCCCCCAACCTTTGGGTTGATAAGCGCGGCCCCGAGGGCAGGGTTGTCAAACCGGGTTCTGGTCGGGAAGGACGTCTTCAAGACGCCGGACCGAGCGGATTGCCATCGAAAGCAGGGCCATACCTATCAGAGAGACGCCGGCGATGATATACATCAGGGCCATGCCGCGGCCGGGACCCGTTCCGATGAGCGGGCCCACAATGTCGGCAAGGCTCCCACCGGGCGCCATGGCAGGCTCGAAGACACGTTCTGCAAGCGGACCGGCCACAACAATACCCAGTGACTGGGCGCAGACTCCAAGCATCACACGTAGCGAGAACATCCGACCCAGAGTGTCGGGGGCCGCCTTGGCCTGCCAGATGACTCGATTCAGGCCGATGGCAAACACAAAACTCACACCAATGATGAAGATCCCGGTCGCAGTGAGAAGGAGGTTCTCCCGCAGACCGACAATCATCGCACCGGCGCCGGCAAGCATCATGGATCTCAGTACTCCATCCATGCGGCGCTTGGGTCCACCCCAAGCGGCGAGGAGACCGCCACCAGCATGGGACGCAGCCCCTACCAGTCGGCGTTCGCCAGGGAGTCCGCCGACGACCGCCAACGCGTGGACGACGCTCTCGCTCACGTCGACATTTCGGCGCTGGCGACACGGTCGTTCGCGACACTGTCCGGGGGAGAGAAGCAACGGGCGCTTATTGCGCGGGCACTCGTCCAGGAAGCCGGCGTCCTGATCCTCGACGAGCCCACCAATCACCTCGACATCCGCCACCAGTTCGAAGTACTCGATCTCGTCCGCGGCGTGGGCGCGACCACCCTGACATCGATCCATGACGTGAATCTGGCGGCGGAGTACTGCGATTACATCGTGGTGCTGAAAGGCGGTCGGGTCCAGGCGGTCGGGCCGGTGGAGACGGTCTTGACGCCTCAGGTGCTGGAACCTCAAACCCGTGTTTGGGGTGACAGTAGAATGCGTAGCGCGGGCAGGGGGGCGGGCCCTGTTCTGGTTCCGGAGCCGCTCCCGTTCGAAGCGGGCCTGAGACGGGATACGATTTCAACCGCTAAAGTGATAATGATTATCATTATTACTTTAGCCCCCTCGACTACCCGTAAGGAGAAACCGGAATGTTGACCATGCCAGGTCGCAATACAAGCTTTGGACGTCTGGCCCGGACGTTAACTGTAGGCCTTGTCATACTCGCTATGGCTTTCCTGGGCGCCTGTGGAGATGACCAGGACACCCAGGCAACGCAAGAACCGCAGCCAACGGCCGCCGAGGAAAGCGCCGCGCCCTCGGGGCCGCCGAGCCAGGTAGTGGCCACCACCAACTTCGTGGCTGACTGGGCTCGCGTGGTAGGTGGAGATCGGGTAGAGGTCTTCGGCATGCTGCCGGCAGGTGGCGATCCGCACAGTTACCAGCCGGGAGCCCGCGACGTCGCCAGGGTGGCCGATGCGGATGTCGTGTTCACTGTCGGTCTCGAACTGGAGACCCTTTGGCTGGAGGATCTGATACGAAGCGCCAGCGCGGATGAGTCTCGGATAGTCGCACTTGGTGAGGTAGTGGATCCCATGGAGTTCACCGAGGCCGACATGCATGACGATCACGACGATCACGGGGACCACAGCGACCACGAAGAAGACCACAGCGACCACGAAGAAGACCACAGCGACCACGAAGAAGACCACAGCGACCACGAAGAAGACGCCCACGGCCATGACGACCACCACGACCACCATCACGGCACTTTCGATCCGCACTTCTGGTTCGATCCGATCCGGGTGAAGATCGCGGTCAACGAAATAGCCGCTCGGCTCTCGGCCATAGACCCCGAGAACGCCGACTTCTACTCCCAGAACGCCTCAGAGTACGGGAAGCAGCTTGACGAGCTTCACGCCTGGACCATGGAACAGATAAGCGCGGTGGCGCCGGAGCGCAGACTGCTGGTAACGTCGCATGACGCTTTCTCCTACTTCGCAGAGGCCTACGGGTTTGAGATAGTGGGGCTGGTGATACCGTCCCTGGCGCCTGATGTGGAACCCTCCGCGGAGCACATTGCGGGTCTGGTCGAGGTTATAGAGGAACACGGCGTGCCTGCATTGTTCGGCGAGACGACCGTCAGCGATAAGTTGGCGCAAGCCGTGGCAAGAGAGACCGGCGCCAGCCTCGTCCAGCTCTACTCTGGCTCCCTCGGAGCGGAGGGAAGCGGCGCCGACACTTACCTCACCATGGTACGGGCCAACGTGGAACGCATTGTCGGGGCATTGAAGTGATCGCCGATCCGACCTCACAGGAAGCGAGCATGTCGCTTCGGGGGGTGACTGTCGAGGTCGGCGGCCACACGGCCGTGAACGACGTCACCTTCGACGTGGAAGCGGGGACCCTCATGGGCGTTGTGGGACCGAACGGCGCCGGCAAGAGCACTCTTTTCAATGCGATTGCCGGCCTCCTCCCGGTTCGCCAGGGCAAGGTGACCCTGCAGGGTGCGGGGCAGGAAAGCGGAGGGTTGGCATACGTGCCTCAACGAGAGAGCGTCAACTGGCGGCTCCCCGTGACCGCGATGGACGTCGTGATGATGGGCCGCTGCTGCCGATTGGGATGGTTCCGGCGGCCCGGGAAGAGAGATCGCGAGATCGTCAACGCCTGCCTGGGCCGTGTCGGCCTTTGGGACCAACGCTCTGCTCTGATGACGGAGCTGTCGGGAGGTCAGCGTCAGAGGGTATTCGTCGGGAGGGCACTGGCCCAGGAGGCAAATGTGCTTCTCCTGGACGAGGCCTTCAGCGGGGCTGATGTCGCAGCCCAGGAGGCCCTGGTCGGCATCCTGCAGACTCTCCGTGACGAGGGGCGCATCATCCTCCTGGCCACTCACGACCTGACCAACCTGACCGGTCGCTTCGACCGGGTACTGTGCCTGAACCGCCATGTGTGCGCCTGCGGACCTCCCGAGCAGGTGTTCACCTCCGAGGTCATGGAGCAGATGTACGGCGCCCACGGCGTGGGTCTCAACTCCCACGGAGAGCCCTGAAACCTCGACGTGATGGATTTCCTCCTCATACCTCTGGAGCACGGCTTCATGGTGAGAGCCCTGATCGGCTCGATCCTCGTAGGCGTGATGTGTCCCCTGGTCGGCGCTTACGCCGTCACCAGAAACCTTGCCTTCATCGGGGACGCTCTCGCCCACGCCGTGCTTCCAGGAATAGTGTTCGGGTACATAGTCGGCGTCAACCCGGCGATAGCGGCCGTCCCGACCGGGGTCGCCGTTGCGGTGCTGGTCAGGACCCTGAGCAGGCGAGCGGGCCTCAGTTCGGATACCTCCATAGGCATTCTCTTTGCGACCATGTTCGCCCTGGGGCTGGTGATGCTGGCAACCGCTAGAACCATCAGAGTCGACATCGAAGACCTGCTGCTGGGACAGATCCTCGCAATCACCCCCACCGGGGTCTATGTGTCCCTGGGGATAACCGTGATGGTCATCCTGGGGCTGTTCGCCTTCCACCACTGGCTGCTGTTCACGAGCTTCGATCCCTTGGGGGCGCAGGTCAACAGCACACGCGCCAGCGTTGCAGACCACGCCTTCCTGGTAATGCTCGCCCTCGTCGTCGTAATAGGGATTCAGGCGGCCGGCATCGTTCTCGTCATGGCGATGCTGGTGACGCCCGCCGCCACTGCGTACCTTTTAGCGAGGCGTTTCGTCTCGATCATGATGACGGGCGCGGTGTTGGGTGCCGCGGCCGCCGTCACCGGCCTATATGTCTCCTACTATTTCAATGTGTCGGCCGGTCCCGCCATGACCCTGGTGGCAAGCGGGATATTCGTACTGGTGGTTCTGTTCCGACCTAGAGCTACCCCAGCCTGAGAGTCTTCATTCCCAGAGCTATTCATCGTCGCATGCCCGTCCCGGCGGCCATGACTGGTTGGCACACGAATGTCCAGGCCCCGTCGCCCTTCACCACCCGGGAGAGAGTCATTCACCAAAAGGTGAGGTGGCCGAGAGGTCGAAGGTGATGGCGCTTGCCTGCTAAGTGAGTAGGGAGTCAGACCCGCCCAATGGGAACAGGGGCCGCCTCGATCATCGCAGCGGCCCCCACCAAACCATGGCGCCTTTGGCGTGAGCGAATGTCAGTTATTGAGACCGGGGATTGCCGATGATCGTCAACACCGCCCCCGGCTTCAGTCGTTGTCCACTATCTCGATCTGTACAGAATCGGAAGAGCCTGCAACCACCCACTCCGGGAGTTCGCCAAAGGACACTGAGAAGGTCTCGTTGTCCTGGTCATCGTCTTCCGAGGCCTTGACCATCACGGTGGCGGACACACTTCCGGCGTAGATCGTCAGACCGCTCGGGCCCTCGTAGTCGCCCGGCTCCGCGGTGCCCCCCGACCAAACCAGCGGGATGCGCACGTGCCTGGGCAGTGGTTCTGCCAGCGTCACCCGCACCAGCGTGTACCCCCCTTCCTCGAGTGTAGGCGTGGTCGCCTCGATCTTCACCTTCACGGGTTCGGGTGGTGACTCGGCCTCAAGGATCGTCACCACCGCGTAGGCGATCTCGCGGCCGAGGTCGATCATCACATCGGGTCGGGCGAGCGAAGGCATAGAGGTAACAGGTTCAGCCAGGACGGCCCCCACCGGGTTGAGGATCCATACGGTGAACTTCTCATGCGGATCGTCTACGTCGTCATCCACGATCCAGACCCGTCGCGTGATCTCCGTCTCGCCTGCGGTGAAGCGCACACGGCCGGACGCCATACGGAAGTCGATGGGATTGTCTATCGACCCGGCGTGCGCGCTGCCCCCGCCGGGATGGGTGAGCCAACTCACCTCCACGTTGCCCGGCGCCGGCGAAGAGAGGGTAAACCGAACCTCCATGAAGTCCCCCTCAATAGCCTTACCCACGTCGAGCGAGATCTTGATGCCGTCGCGCACTGTGACCGGCAGCGAAGCGGTGCCGTAGCTGCTGTCGGAGGCGGTGTGCACAAGTGTCGCCGTGTCTTCGTCCTCGTCTGCGTCAGGGTCCGCCGACACTGTCACGGGCTGCGGCTCATCCCAGTCCGCCGGGGTGAACGTCAGCGACTCCGTGTCCAGCGTCAGGTCGGTCCCGACGTAGCCGGAAATGGTGACGGTAACCGTGTCGGCCGGCTTGGTGGAGAGCGATACCGTGTAGCTCGCTTCCGCCCCCTCGGTCATAGTCAGCGCCGCCTCGGAGATCACCAAGGCCGGGTCGGCGCGGTCGTCGTCGGTGACCGTCACCTCCACGTCGGCCGTCATCTCGTCGTAGCCACCTCCCGTAGCGATGAGGGTGATCATCTCGGAGTCGTCCAGGTCATCGTCGTCGTGCGCCGCGGACACTGTCACCATCTGCATCTCGTTCCACTTGGTCGTACTGAAAGTCAGTGAGGTCTTGTCCAGTGTCAGGTCGCTGTTCACGTGACCGTTCATCTTCACGGTGACCATGCCCGCCGGTTCCATGGTGAGAGACACCATGTATGAGGCCTGGGAGCCTTCCGGCACCATCAGGGTTGTCGGCATGATCGACAGTCCCGGCTCATCATCGTCGGTGACGGTCACCGACACCTCGGCGGTCTCCGTGCCGTAGTCGGACGTGCTGGCGGCCACGGAGTGGGCAATGGTCGCGATGCGCCCTCCGTCCGGATTGGGGATCTGGTCGTCCACGGCTTTCACCGTCACCGTCTGGGGGGTGTTCCATTCCGCCGGTTGGAAGGTAAGGCTCGATGGCTCGACCGTGGCAGCCGAGGTGTCGGAGCTGGTCAGATCGACTATCACCGCCGCGGTCGGCCTGCTTGTCAACGTAACCTCGTAGGTGCCGGCGCCGTCCGGTTCCTCCAGGGTCAGCGCGGCAGGTGAGACGTTGATACCTCGCTCGTCGTCGTCGGTGATCGTGCCGGCTACGTCAAGCTTCGAGGCGCCGCCGGCCAGTGTGGCGTTAGCGGGTGCAGACAGGCGAATGATGACCGTCTCGTCCTCCTCGTCGAGGTGGTCTCCGAGTACGGAAACCGTGACCACCTGCTGGGTTTGACCCGGGGTGAACGTAAGAGTGCCGGCGGTGGGCGCCGTGTAGTCGCTGCCGTCGGTGGCAGTGCCGTCGCCGGTGTCGGCGTAGTTCACCGTCACAGTCTCACTGTGCGCCGAGGCCAGCCTGACCGTAAAGGTCAGCCTCGCGCCGGCGCCCGGTTCACCCTCGGTCACCGACGGCGCGCTTGCGGACAGCACCGGGTCAGCTGCACCGTCCGTGATCCCGAACGCAACCGAACCCGAGCCCGACGCGCCCCCGCCGAGTCCTTTGCCGGAGTCGCCGTCCAGCGCACCGAACGCCACGGTCACCGACTCGCGGTCCTCGGCGAGATCGTCTTCGGCGGCGCGGAGGGTGAGCCTGGCGACGGGCGAAGCATCGGCCTTGCCGGTAAAGGTGATCTTCGGGTTGTTCCCGGAGAGGCCTCGGCACGAGACCCCCGTGGCAGCAGCACAGTCCAGGGTGTAGTCATCGCCCGGTGTGGCGTCGCCGCCGAACACCAGCGGCACGGTCAGCGACTCGGATGCGACCAATGGGCGGGCGAGGGTCACTACGAGTGTCTTGGACCCTCCCTCCGGGATGTCGCCCGCCGCCGCTGAGAGTTCGACCGCGGTGGCCTCATTGTCTTCTACGGTTATGGAAGCTTCGCCCGGGGTGCCCGGATCGTAACCGGCCCCGTCCAGGACGGTCACCGTGATAGTGCCGTTCGGCTCGTCCTGGTTGTCCGCCTTGGTGTCGACCGAAAATACCGCAGTGCCCGAGGACGGGATTTCGAAGGTCTTATCACCCTCCAAGTCGGCTTCCAGGAAATCGCCGTTGGGGTCGTCGGCCACCCGCACAGAAACTGTCAGGGTCTCATTCGGGCCACACCCCGGCCCTGGAGGACGCCACGGCGACCGGCACCAGACGGAGGGCGCCGGGTCAGTAGTCAGAGTGAACCGAGCTGCGGTCCCCTCCGTTACGGCCCCCTGCGAGTCCGGTGAGATCGTAACCTGCAGGGGCTGAGCGTCATCGTCAATGATGAAGACCGACACCCAGTCCGCAACTACATCTTTGTAGATGGAACCGCTTTCGACGATCGTGTTGCGGATTTGGGTCTCCTCGTGGATGCCGTCAGCGTCATCCTTGGGAATTACCATGATCCTCTGCCGAACGTTCCAGTTGCTCGGCGTGAACGTCAGCCGCACCAACGTGGTCTCCTGGCCCCCGTCAATGCTGATGAGCGCCGCACCAGGGTCTCGGGTGGCGGCCTCTACAACCACATTCGCTTCCGGCTGCTTCGTCAGGCGGACCCCGTAGCCGTCCTTATCGCCCCCTTCAGTCAGGTAGAGGGCGTACTCGGTGTACACCACTCTTGCCGGGAGATCGTCCCATTCGTCATCGTGAACAAACAAGCTCGATTCGAAGCCCTCGAACGGCGCTCCGTAGTACGGATCCACCGCCAGTTCGTAATTCTGGCCTGGAAGCAGGCGCACGGTGACCCAACGGCTGCCCGACTGATTGTTGTCGATGTCGTCATCAAGGGTGTCGAGGGTGAAGCTTGCGGACGTTTTGTTTGGGGGCAGGGTGATCGTACGCGGACCCCTATCTGCCGCCGCCAGGACCCCGTGGTGGTCCTTGATATTGACATTCACTGTCAGCTCCTGAGCCGGCGCCTGTGTCGCGTAGATGGTGAACTCCTGCGATTCCCCTTCGAACACATGAGGAGCCGACGGTCCGAGAGAAAGAATCGGCGGCGTTATGGTGATCAGGCTGGTGGTGGTAATCATGACGTCGTTGTCCTGGATGGTGCCGGTGGCCTCGCTGTCAGAGAGGGTGGCGTTGGTCGGCGAGGTGAGCCGAATCAGGAATGTTTCTTGAGGTTCAGCCTGGTTGTCATCGATGGTGTTCACGGTGATGATGGCTTCGGTTTGGCCGGCTGCGATGGTGACCGTTTGGGCGGTGGCCTGCGCCGTGTAGTCGGTGTCGGCGGTGGCCGGGTTCGTGGCTTCGCTGTCATCGGCGGTTTGCCATTTGACTATGACGTCTCGACCGGACACCGCATCAAGGGTGATCGTGAACTCCATTGGGCTGCCTTCTACGGCTTTGACATCGTCGATCGTGAGTTGAGGGGTGGGGTCGTCGTCTTCGATGGTCACGCCCGTGGCTGTGACAGTGAGGCTGCCGGATGATCCGGTAATGGTCAGTTTTTCGTTGTCTTCGTCGAGGTCGTCGTCCGTGGGGGTGAGGGTGAAATCGGTGTGGGCGGAGGGCTGGCCGGCGGGGATGGTAATGGTGAGGCTGCCTACGGTGGTGTAGTCCACTCCCTCGGTGGCGGTGTCTGTGTTCTTACCGACCTCTACGGTAACGACGGTGGCGGTGGGGAAGGTGGCGCCGCCGTTGATGGTGGCTGTAACCCGTGCTGTCTTCGCCCCACCGTTTTCTGTCACGCTGCTCTGGATGTTGTCGGTTCCGGTGTCGGCATCGACCGACAGAGTCAACGCCGACGGTGCATTGTCGTCGTCTTCGATAGTGATTTGGGTGCCTGTGACGGTGAGACTCCCCGATGTTGCGCCGATGCTGATTATTTCGTCTTCCTCGTTCAGGGAATCGTTGGTGGGTGTGAGAGTGAAATCAACATAGGCGGAAGCCTGGCCTGCAGGGATCGTGATAGTGAGGGCATTGACGGTCGAATAGTCGGTGCCCTCGGTAGCGGTGTCAGTGCTGTCACCGACCGCGACCGTCACAACCGTGGCGGTAGAGAAAGTAGTACCACCCGTGATGGTGGCGGTGATCCGCGCGGTTTTGGCTCCGCCATCCTCGGCCACGCTTGACTGCGTCCCATTCGTGCCGGTGTCGGCGTCCACCGATAGTGTGAGAGCGGTGGGTGTGCCGTCATCGTCGGTGATCGTCCCCGTAGCCGAGGCGGCGGTGGTAGACAGCTTCGCGTTCGTTGCATCCGACAACTGCACGAGGAATGTTTCGTCCGCTTCGTCGATCACATCCTCGGTAGTAGCGACGGTGACGGTTTTGGATGTGGCTCCGGCGGCGATGGTCACCTCGGTTAGCGCCTGAGACGTGTAGTCGGTGTCCGCGGTCGCCTTATGAGTGCCTGCCGTGTGATCGGCTGTCGCCCATTTCACCTTCACCGCCCGACCCGACACCACATCCAAACTGATCATGAAGGACACCTGGCCGCCTTCTGTAGCGGTGGCATCAGAAACGGACACCGTCGGTTCAGCATCATCGTCTTCGATAGTGATCGCAGCGTTCGTGAACGAAAGCGACCCCGACGACGAACCCACCAGAGACAACGACTCGTCATCCTCATCCAAACTGTCATCAGTCGGGGTCAACTCGAAATCGGCATAACCCGACCTCTGACCCGCCGAAATGGTAATCGTCTGGTCGGCGACCGTCGAATAGTCAGTGGCCTCTTCTGCAGTGTCACCGGTTTCGCCGATTTTCACGGTCACGGTCGTGTCCGAATTGAAACGGGTGCTGCCATCAACGGTGGCGGTGACCCGAACCGTTTTCGCGCCACCGTTCTCTATCACAGACGTTTCCTGCACATCAGCGGTGGCGGTGTCCGCATCAACCGTGAGGGTTATCGCCGACGGAGTCCCGTCATCATCAGTGATAGTCCCCGTCGCAGAACCCCCAGTACCCGAAACAGTCGCATGGGTCGGATCCGACAACTCCACCAAAAACGTTTCGTCCGCTTCGTCGATCACATCCTCGGTGGTGTCAACAGTGACCGTCGTCGACGTCGAACCGGCAGCGATCGTCACCTCCGTTGCAGTTGTTTGGGCGGTGTAATCCGTGTCGGCGGTGGCCGGGTTCGAACCTGTGCTGTCATCGGCGGTGTTCCACTTGACTTTCACCTCCCGACCGGACGCTGCATCAAGGCTGATCGTGAACGACACCGCGGTTCCCTCAGGAGCCGAAGCAGCCCCAACAGACACCGTCGGCGGGGTGTCATCATCAGTAATAGACACAGACGTGTCAGTGAACGAAAGATCCCCAGACGACCCAGTGATGCTCAACATCTCTGTGTCCTCATCCAAGGTGTCGTTTGTCGGAGTCAACGTAAAATCAACATAAGCCGACCTCTGACCCGCCGAAATCGTGATCGACAAAGCACCCACAGTCGTGTAGTCGGTGCCCTCCACCGCCGAATCGCCGTCCTTGCCGACCGCGACATTCACCGTGGTGTCCGTGTTGAAAGTAGTGGACCCGTCCACCGTAGCGGTGACCCGAACTGTCTTCGCCCCACCATCCTCAGCAACCGAGGATTGCACATCGACAGTGTCTATATCCGCATCCACCGAAAGGGTGATAGACAATGGTGCACCGTCATCGTCTTCGATGGTGATCTGGGTGTTGGTAAAAGCGAGTGTCCCCGACGAACCCTTGATAGAGATAGCTTCGTCATCCTCGTCGAGGGTGTCGTTTGTGGGGGTCAACGTGAAATCGGCTGAAGCGGACCGCTGCCCGGCGGGGATCTTGATGGTTAGGTCACCGACCGTGTCATAGTCGGTGCCCTCCACAGCGGTGTCGCCGCTGTTACCGACCTTGACGATCACGGTCGTGTCCGCATTGAAAGTAGTGCTGCCATCAACGGTGGCGGTCACCCGCACCGTCTTCGCCCCACCCTCCTCAGCCACACCGGTCTGAACATTGTCCAAGCTCGTGTCCGCATCCACCGACAAAGTGATAGACGTAGGTGCGGCGTCATCGTCGGTGATCGTCCCCGTAGCCGAGGCGGCGGTGGTAGACAGCTTCGCGTTCGTTGCATCCGACAACTGCACGAGGAATGTTTCGTCCGCTTCGTCGATCACATCCTCGGTAGTAGCGACGGTGACGGTTTTGGATGTGGCTCCGGCGGCGATGGTCACCTCGGTTAGCGCCTGAGACGTGTAATCAGTATCAGCCGTCGCCTGAACGGCTCCCTCGCTGCTGTCATCCCCTGTCTGCCATTTCACCTTCACCGCCCGACCCGACACCACATCCAAACGTATCGTGAACGACACCGCGGTTCCCTCCGCAGCCGACGCCGCCCCAACAGACACCGTCGGCGGGTCATCATCATCAGTAATAGACACAGACGTGTCAGTG
>VXSV01000015.1 GCA_009837815.1 Acidimicrobiia bacterium | reverse complement strand
CAGAGACAGCGCCCCCACCCCCACGTCTCCCCCCACCCGTCCGGAGATCACCACTTCACCCGCCGCGCCTCTGACCGATTTCTCAACCACTCCCACAATCACCACCCGAGCGGCGAGAACGGTGACCGAACCGGTCACCACCCCTTCCACCACCAATTCCTCGGTGGCGACCGCCACCAAGTCACCCTCCACCCGACCCGACACACGGACCTGGTTCCCCACCGCATAGAGGTCTTCGGGGACAACCTCGCCCTCGAGGATCCACACCAGATCCGACTCGGCGGTGGCCGCCACCGCAGGCGCAACCGGCATCAACATCCATCCCACCGCAACCACTGACATCCATGTCCACCTTCGCCATGGGCCCCTCCAGGCCGGGCGGCGTCTTGGTCCCGTCATGGCCGTGAATCTACCGCGGAACGCCGCCGCCGATCCCCGGAGGTAATCTGGCCGGATGCCCTCTGAACCGGACAGCACCGCCGCCATCGGGGTGGTCGTCCAGCCTGATGAGACTTCCACCACCCTGGAGATGATCGGATTGGCGGAGCAGGCAGGTGCGGGGACCGTGTGGTTGACCACGGGACGGTTCCGGCCCGACGCCCTCACCATCATGGCGGCCGCCTCCCGGTTCACAACCCGGATAAGGATGGGCGCCGCCGTGGTCCCGATCTGGCCACGCCACCCGCTGGCTCTGGCCTTGCAGGTGGACGCCCTGGAGTCCTTGGCCCCGGGCAGGATCCGATTGGGGCTGGGCCCCAGCACACCGGCCGCCATGTCCTCCTTCGGCGCCGACTTCCGGAGGCCCCTCAGCCACTTGCGAGAGTATCTGAACTGCCTCCGCACCCTTTTCAGAGAGGGCCGGGTGGACTTCCGGGGAGAATTCGTGAGGGCCAAGGGAAAGCTGGCCACCCCCCTTCCCACCGAGGTACTTGGCTCAGCCCTCGGCCCGGGCGCCTTCCGGCTGTGCGGAGAAGCCGCGGACGGAGCGATCACCTGGGTCTGCCCTCCCCGCTATGTGAAGACAACCGGTTTGCCGGCGCTCCGGAGCGGCGCTATTGCAACAGACCGCGTTCCTCCTCCCATAGTGCTCTGCGTTCCCACCCTGGTTTCCGAGGACATCGGTGAACTGCGCCGCGCCGCCCAACGTCACATAGCGCCGTATATGGGCTTTGAGTATTACCGTGAGATGTTCCGGCGGTCCGGCTATTCCCCCGACGACCAACAGCTTCCGTCATCGCTGCTGGATGAGCTGGTGGTGCACGGGTCGGTCGAGGAGGTGGCGGCCCGGCTGTCGGAACTGGCGACCTGGAGCGAGGTCATGGTTTTTCCGCTTACCGGCGGGCTTTCCGACCGCCAGGGTTTCGAGCGGTGTCTGGAGGCGATCGGAAAGGCAGTTGGCAAATGAGTTTGCGCGCCGATTACCTGCGCTATGACGGCATGGGATTGACAGCCCTGGTGGCCCGGGGAGAGGTTCACCCCGGCGAACTGTTGGACGAGGCGCTCCGGCGGGTCGAGGCGGTCGATCACCGTCTGGGAGCGATGGCGTCGACCATGGAGGAGGAGGCGAGGAGACAGATCGCCCGCGGCGAGGTCACCGGGCCCTTCGGGGGGACCCCCTTCTTGCTGAAGGACCTCCGGGCCCAGTACGCCGGAACTCCCACAAGCGCGGGAAGCAGGTTCTTTGCGGGAGCTGTGCCCGAATACGACACCGAGGTGGTACGCAGACACCGGCGAGCCGGTCTGGTGACCTTCGGCAAGACCAAGACCCCCGAACTGGGGTGCAATCTCGCCACCGAGCCCCGGTATGGAGGGCCGGCTCGCAATCCGTGGAACACTGCTTTGATCCCCGGCGGTTCGAGCGGAGGAGCAGCCGCTCTGGTAGCCGCCCGGGTGGCGCCTCTCGCCCACGCCACGGACGGTGGCGGGTCGATCAGGATCCCCGCCGCCTGCTGTGGGCTCTTCGGGCTCAAGCCCACTCGCGGGCGAACCCCTGCCGGCCCCGACCGGGGAGAGGGCTGGGGCGGGCTCAGCACCGAGCACGCGGTCTCGCTGACCGTCCGGGACTCGGCCCTCTTACTCGACGTCACCGCCGGCCCGGACCCGGGAGCGCCCTACTACCCCGCCTCCCCGCCCGGCTCGTTTCTCTCTGTGGTGGGCGCCGATCCGGGAAGGCTGAGGATTGGTTTCTCCCTGCACACTCCCAGGGGCCACGACCTCCATCCCGACCACCGGCGGGTAACCGAGGAGACCGCCCTCCTTTGCGAAGAGTTGGGCCACATCGTAGAGGAAGCCTCCCCAAGCTGGGATCTGAACCAGGCGGGGAGCGCCTACTCCACGGTGGTCAACGCCAACGTGGCCCGCACGGTGGAAGATCGGGCCCGGACCCTGGGACGTCCTCCCGGACCCGACGACCTGGAAGCGGGCGTTCGCCACCGGGTGGAGGAGGGAAACCGGACAGGCGCGCTCGCATACCTCGAGGCGCTCGACGCCATTCACCGGGTGGGAAGGCAGGTGTCCGGCTTCTTCGAGACCCACCACGCCTGGCTCACCCCCACCGTCGCCTCTCCTCCCCCGCCGTTGGGAACCTTCAACGCCGACTCCGAGGACACCGCGCAGTTCCGGTCTCTGATCGGAAGGTTCAGCCCCTTCTGCTCGGTTGCCAACATGACCGGGCAGCCCGCCATGTCGGTCCCTCTCGGTGAGACCCTCGACCGTCTGCCTGTCGGGGTCCACTTTCTGGGAAGATACGGCGACGAAGCCACCCTGCTCATGCTGGCCGCCCAACTGGAGGAGGCCCGACCCTGGTTCGGTCGTCGGCCCGCCCTGGCGGACGTCTAGCCTCTCTGTGATTGCGGGGAACCGGGGACTCAGTCGCCCCAGTAGCGCTCCTCCGCCCAGGGGTCGCCCCGCATGTGATAGCCGTTCCTCTCCCAGAATCCCGGCTGGTCGCTTTCCATGAATCGCAGCCCCCTCACCCACTTCACCGACTTCCAGAAGTAGAGATGGGGCACCACCAGCCTCATCGGCCACCCGTGATCAGGCGTCAGGTCCGCACCGTCGTAGCGCAGGGCGAATAGATTCTCGGGCCGATCGAAGTCCCCCAGAGGGAGGTTCGACGTGAACCCGTGCTCGGCTATCACCATTACATGGGTGGCCCGGGGCAGAATCTCGACCCGGGAAAGCACCTCGGTGACGGCGATCCCCTCCCAGAGGGTGTCGAACTTCGACCACTTGGTGACGCAGTGGATGTCGCACACACGCTCGGTCCGGGGCAGGGAGGTCATCTCCTCGAAGGACCATGACACCGGGGCCTTCACCAGCCCGTCCACTTTGAAGTCCCATCGGTCCAGCTTGACCTTGGGGGTGGCGCCGACATGCAGCACCGGAAATCGCCTGGTGTTGTACTGGCCGGGGGGGAGTCGGGAGGGATCGACTCCGTCCGGCAGAGTTTTGCGCAGCCGCGACATGATGCTCATAACCAAGATGCTAACTGCACTTGCCAGGACAACCTGAAGTCCTACTCGGCGCGGCCCTCATACCGGTCCAGCACCGCGGCGGCCAGTCGGCTCAGTTCCCGGCGACCGGCTTCGCCCTCGGCGATTCTCATGCCGGGACCAAGCCGCAACGCCAATCGGGCGGCAACCTGCGGGTCCCTTGTGTAGAACTCCGCCAGGGCGGCGCCATCCGGTTCCTCGGAGATGATCTCCATGGAGTAATACTCGGTGATCCAGCGGCTCTCGGGGCGGATCGAGAGCACCATGCGGTGGTCGTCGGCCGCCGGCTGGTAACTGGTCGGCGGAGCAGGCGTTCGCCCGGGCGGCCGGAAGGTCTCACCAGTCGGCCTCGCCCGCTGGATGCCGTCCACCCTGTACCGGCGAGGCTCGTCCTTGGTCCTGCTGAATCCCCACAGGTACCACGTTCCCTTCCATTGGTAAACCTGCCAGGGTTCCACATCCCGGTCAGAAAGCTCTCCCTTGTCGGTGGAGCGATATCGCAATCGGACCACCTGTCGCTCCGTCGCCCACTCGCGCAGTTGGTTGACCCAAGGAGGCCCGGTCCCCGAAAGAATCCGGATGGGCGACGCCGCTTGAGGCATGATAGCCTCCTCCAGTTTCTCCACCGCCGACCTCAGGTCGGGCGCCTCCGGGTTCAACTCCAATGCCGTCTTGGCCGCCACCAGACAGGCCAGGGCCTCGAAGGGAAGGAATCCGGGAGCGGACGGGAAGTCAGGCGCCTCCAGGACCTTGACCCGTCTCGGGGTTATCTCCACGGAAAAGCGCTGTTCGGGACTGACGAAGAAGTCCACCTCGTTGAGCGCCTCCATGTCCTTGACAAGCTGCTCGGGTTTGATGGCGAAACGCCGCTCCATCTCCCCGATGGGCACTTCCCTCTCCTTGATCAACCACGGGATCACCATCAGAAGCCTTCCAAGTCCTCCCATCGGCTGCGCGTAGGTCATGGCTTGTGTCCTTCCAGTGATCCCTTCACCCAATCCACCAGACCCCGGCGCATGGATTCGGGCGACGAGATCTCCCCGTCTCCGGCAAAGTCGAGCAACCAGAAGAAGAAGGCCGCCCGGTTGGTAACGGTGGTACTCACCGTCAGTGAACCATCGACTTCCTCCCGTATCCGGGCCGAAGAAGGAAGCCGAGGTCGAACATACCAGGCTGCGTCCGCATCGAAGCGCACAGTGGTCTCGACGGCTTCTTCCTCCCCGAATTCCCACGGCTCGGCGGTGAGAATGCTCGGCCCCTCCCCCAAGGGTGAGACATCGTACATGTCCTCCCTGGGCGAGACCCACAAGCCGGCCAGTCGGTCGATCCGGAAGGTCTTGACGGCCTGCTCCTCACGCGCCTGCACATACCACTGGCCACCGCGGATGACGATCCTCAGAGGCTCGACCTGGCGTCTCCTGCTTCCCTTGTAGTCGAAGAACACCGGCGAACGCGTCTGGACAGCTCTCAGCAGTTGACCGACCTTCTCTGTTTCCAGTTCACCCATGTCTACTTTCATCGGCGCCATTCCCGACAGAGCGCCTGCGCCCAGTTTGACCAAGGTGCGATCCACCGACAGGGCGCCGCCCAGTTTCACCATCGCTACCGACACCGCCAGCGACATCCGCTCGGAATCGGAGAGTTCCATCTGACCCAGGGCGTCGGTGGGCTGGGCCAGCATATAGGTGGCCGGTCCCTGATCAGGCTGACTGGTTTGGATGTCGAACCCGACCTGGCGCAGGGTCTTTTTGTCTCGCTCGAAGGTACGCCGGGCAGTCTCCGGGTTGGCATAGCTCCGATATGGCGCCATGAGCCGGAAGATTTCTTCCCGGGTGAATCTGCGCTTGCTCGACCACATCAGGCACAGCAGATTCAGGAGACGCTCTCTTTTTCTCATCTCGCCAACCTCCCTCCTACAAAGATTCGATGAACCGCTCGATCCGTTCATCATGTGAACGGAACGGGTCCTTGCACAACACGGTCTGTTGGGTCTGATCGTTCAATTTCAGGTGCATCCAATCCACGGCGAAGTCCCGGCGGCGGGCTTTGGCCGCTTTGATGAAAGCGCCCCGCAGGCGGGCCCGAGTGGTCTGGGGGGGCCTGGTTTGAGCCCGGGACACCTGTTCGTCGGTGACGACCTTGTCAACCAGGTCGTATCTCTCCAGCATGTAGTAAAGCCCGCGGCTCGTGTCCACATCGTGATAGGAGAGATCCACCATGGCCAGTCGGGCATCCCGCTCGGATACCCCTCGCCGCTCCCGGTACTCCTCCAGCAAACGGTACTTTATCACCCAATCCACCTCCCGGTCGAGGCTCAGGGGATCTTTCTCCAGGCCGGTCAGCAGGTGCTCCCAGCGGTCCACCGCCCGCTGAACCTCCGGAGAAAACCCTGGACCCTGAGCATACCGCGTCACCCGGTCGAAGTACTCCCACTGTACGTCCAGGGCCGACATCTGCCTGCCGTTCTGCAGCCGAACGTTGGTGGAACAGGTCAGGTCGTGGGAGATCTGGCGGATGGCCTTGATGGGGTTCTCCAGCGTCAGGTCGCGGAAGGTGGCGTCGGCCTCGATCATCTGCAGAAGCGCCAGCATCGTCCCGATCTTGACGAAAGTGGCGTATTCGCTCATGTTGGAGTCGCCGGCTATAAGGTGCAGCCGCCTGTACATCTCCGCATCGGCGTGGGGTTCATCCCGGGTGTTGATGATGGGGCGACTGCGGGTGGTCGCAGACGAGATCCCCTCCCAGATGTGATCGGCTCGTTGGGCTATCGAGTAGGTGGCCTGTCGAGAGGTCTGATGAAGCTTGCCGGCTCCCAGAAAGATCTGTCTCGTCACCAGGAAAGGCAGGAGGATGTTCACCGTCCGGTCGAAGTTCTTGGCGCGGCTGATCAGGTAATTCTCATGACATCCGTAGCTGTTTCCGGCCGAGTCGGTGTTGTTCTTGAACAAAAAGACCTGGCCCTTGACTCCCTCGGCGGAGAGACGGCCCTCCGCGGAGTTGATGAGGCTCTCCAGGAACCGCTCGCCCGCCCGGTCGTAGACGATCACATCCTCTATCGTGTCGCACTCCGGTGTGGCGTATTCGGGATGGGAGCCGACATCCAAATAGAGCCGGGCGCCGTTCTCCAAGAAGACATTCGAGGATCGTCCCCAACTCACCACTCTTCTGAACAGATAGCGGGCAACCTCATCGGGACTGAGCCGCCGCTGCCCCCTCAGGGTGAAGGTCACCCCATACTCGCTCTCCAACCCGAAGATACGCCGTTCCATCTGAAGAAAATGCTACCCCGCGGCCCGGCGGTCTGTGCCCGGCCGACAGGTGTCGGGACCCCGGCCCGATGGGCTACTCGGCCGCGTCTGTGATGCTTTCCGAAAGCGAAGGATGCACCATGAGTGTTTCCACCAGGTTGTCGATGGTGACATCGGCCTGTACGGCCAGGGCCACTATGCCGATCAGATCGGAGGCGCGGTGCCCCACGATGGTGCCTCCCAGCACCACCCGGGTGGCCGGGTCGGAGATCACCTTCACGAATCCCTCCTCCCTTCCTTGCAGGACACTCCGTGGATTGGCCGCGAACGGAACCTTGGTGGTGCGCACCTTGCGGCCCTCTGCGGCGGCCGTCACATCCTCCAGCCCCACCGAGGCGATCTCCGGAGAGGTGAACACCGCCGCCGCCACGTTGGAGTAGTCCAGTGGCGACACCGGATACCCCATTGCATGACGGGCGATCTTCCGACCCTGCTGGGCCGCCACCGAGGAGAGCGGCATCCTGCCGCAGCAGTCTCCGGCCGCATAGATGTGCCGAACAGAGGTGCGCTGGTAGGCGTCCACTTGCACGAAACCGGCCCGACTGAGGCGCACCCCGGCTTTTTCGAGGCCTATGCCCTTGGTGAGGGGAATCGACCCGACCGCCAGCAGCATGTGACTGCCTTCCATGCGACGCCCGTCATCACACTCCACCAACACACCGTCGTCGGTGAGATGGGTGGCGCTGGCATATGCGCCGATCACCAATTTGACCCCCTTTGCCAGGAAGTCGTTCTGCAACACGGCAGCCACTTCCGGGTCTCGGTGGGGAAGTATCTGCTGGCGGCTCACCACCAGGGTCACCTCGCTCCCCAGGGACTTGAATATGTGGGTGAACTCCACCCCGGTCACTCCCGATCCCACGATCACCAAATGGGTGGGGACCACGTCCAGGTCATAGGCGTGGCGGGTGGTGAGCACCCGTTCTCCGTCCACCGGGGCCCAGTCCGGAACGCGGGGATAGGAACCCGTGGAGACGAGGCCGAAGTCGAAGTCGAATTCCCGGGTCCCATCCTGGGTCTCCACAGCCACCCGATTCGGGCCGACGAAACTACCCCGACCCCTGATTATCTGCACATCCTGGGAAAGCAGCAACTCCATGAATCCGATGTTTATGTCGCTCCAGATGGTCCTGATCCTCTCCGCCAACTGGTTTTGGTCGACTCGCGCCGATCCGGCCACCACTCCCATCCTGGCGGCTTTGTCGATCAGGTCCTTGGTAGCCGCGGTGGCGGCCATGGTCTTGGAGGGGATGCAATCCCACAGGTGGGCGCCCCCTCCCACCACGGAGTCTTCCACCAAGATCACCCTGGCGCCGAAGGAGGCGGCGGTGGTGGCGGCGCTCACTCCGGCCGGACCCCCTCCGACGATCACAAAGGTCGGGCCCTCACCGGCCCCCAAAATGGTCATGATCCGGGCCGATGCACGCCGAAGACCTCCCGCAGGGCCCCGGAGACCTCCCCCACAGTGGCGCCCGCGGCCAGAGCCTCCCTCATGGGCCGCATCAGGTTGTCATTGCCCCGGGCTGTTAGTCCCAGGTTCTGCAGAGCGCCGTCCACCGCTACCTGATCTCGTTCGGCCCGGTGGAGCGCCAGCCTGTCGCGTTGGGTCTCTTCCAGGGCTGGATCGGTGCGGCTGACGGCGGGTTGGGGGGAATCATCATCTCGGTACCTGTTCACTCCCACCACGGTAGTAGATCCTTCCTCTATTCCACGGGCGGCCCGGTAGGCGGACTCCTCGATGCGAGACTGCATCCACTCCACCGCCTGCACCGCTCCCCCCCTGTCCTCGATCCCTTTCAACAACCGGTTGGCCTCCTCTTCCAGGGCGTCGGTCAGCGCTTCCACATAGTAGGCGCCCGCCAGGGGATCGACGGTGTCTGTTGTCCCCGACTCGTGGGCGAGGATCTGCTGGGTGCGCAACGCAAGAGTAGCGGAGTGCTCGGTGGGGAGACCCAACGCCTCATCAAAACCGTTGGTGTGAAGAGACTGGGCGCCTCCCAGCACCGCCGCCAGGGCCTGCACCGTGGTGCGGACGATGTTGTTCTCCGGCTGATGGGCAGTGAGGCTGCTGCCGGCGGTCTGGGCGTGAAAACGCATCCGCAGCGAAGCCGGAGTCCTGGCTGCGAAGACCTCTTTCATCAAACGCGCCCACACCCTCCTGGCGGCCCGGAATTTGGCCGCTTCTTCGAACAGGTGGCTGTGGCTGTTCCAGAAAAACGAGATACGAGCAGCGAAGTCATCCACCTCCAACCCTGCGTCGATGGCCGCCCGTACGTAAGCGGCGCCGTTGGCGATGGTGAAGGCCAACTCCTCGGGCGCCGTGGCCCCTGCCTCGCGGATGTGATAGCCCGACACCGAGATGGGATTCCACAGGGGTAGGCGCCGGGAGGCATAGGAGATCAGGTCGGTCACCAGCCTCATGGAGGGAGCTGGAGGATAGATGTAGGCGCCCCGGGCGATGTACTCCTTGAGGATGTCGTTTTGCACCGTACCTCGCAACTGGTGAGATTTCACGCCCTGGGACTCGGCCACCAGCTCATAGAGAAGCAACAGGATCGGCGCCGTGGCGTTGATGGTCATGGAGGTGGAGACCTCCCCGAGAGGCAGGCCGACCAGGAGGCGATGCATATCGCCCAGGGTGTCGATAGCCACCCCCACCCGTCCCACCTCCCCACGAGCCAGAGGGTGGTCAGAATCCAGGCCCATCTGGGTGGGAAGGTCGAACGCCACCGACAACCCGGTTTGCCCCGCCGCCAACAGAGCGTGAAACCGTTGGTTGGAGGTCTCGGCGGTTCCGAATCCGGCATACTGGCGCATAGTCCAGAGACGGCGGCGATACATGGAGGGATAGGGGCCGCGGGTAAACGGATATTCCCCGGGCATACCCAGTCGGGAGTCGTCCACCGGGCCTGAGTAGACCTCTTCTGTGACTATCCCACCCGGGGAGGTAACGGTTTCTTCCATGACCCCTATATCCTCGCGGTTGTCATAGGAATCGTACCTTCCCCACCGTCGGACATCTTGTAAGTGCTCCGCCCATCGCCCTTTCACCGGGCCGAGGCCCAGGACCGGAGGGATCGTTGGATGCCGTCCCTTGCAGGCCTCCTGGCGATTGTCGTGATAACGGCCGGCTGGGGGGTTCTCCTGGCCTTCCTGGGAGTGACCGCCGCGTACGGAGTCTTCGAAGAGGTAACCGGAAGGCTGAATCCCGACGTATCTCCCATCGACCTGACCCTTCCCGACCTGTCCCGGGTCTCCAGGGTCTACGCCGCCGACGGAGAACTCCTGGCGGAATTGCACGACGGACGGGTCTCCGAACCCATCCCGATAGCACAGATTCCCGAGGTGATGATCCACGCGGTGCTGGCGGCCGAGGATGACGACTTCTACGAGCACGAGGGTGTCGACTTCACCGCCATCGCCCGGACCGCGGTGTACAACTTCCTCTATGAGACCAATCTGGGTGGATCCACCATCACCCAGCAGGTGGCGAAGAACCACTTCGTGGGTGACGAGGTAACCATAGAACGCAAGATCCGGGAAGCCTTCGTGTCCACCGATCTGGAGCGGACCTACGAAAAAGACCAGATCCTGGAGTTCTACCTCAACTCGGTGTACTTCGGGTCGGGCGCCTACGGAGTGAGCACCGCCTCGCGGGAGTTCTTCGGCAAGCCACTGGAAAAGATCACCCTGGAGGAGGCGGCCACCCTGGCGGTTTTGATCCGGAACCCTGCCTTCTACAACCCCCGGGTGCGCCCCGAGCGGACACGGGATCGTCGCAACCTGATCATCGACCAGATGGTGGAGAACGGCTGGGCTGACGCCGAAGAGGCCGAGAAGGCCAAGAACGCTCCCCTCGAGGTCGCCGAGCACATCGCATTCCGTGGAGAGGCCGATCATGTGGTGGCCGAAGTCAACCGCCAACTCCTCTACGACGCTCGCTTCGCCTTCCTGGGAGACACCCCGGAGCAGCGCAAGAAAGCGATATTCGGATGCGCTGCGGACAATCCGGAGTGTCAGGGCGGCGGGGGACTACTCATCGAGACCACCGTCGACCTTGCTCTGCAGAGGGAGGCCTACCGGGTGCTGGAAGGATGGATGCCTCTCCCGGACTATCAGCAGAATGTGCTTTTGTGCCAGGAACTGTTTCCCTCGGACCCGCTGTCATACCTGGAGAGCTACGCAACGGAACACTCCTGTGCTCCAACCGGTTCGATCGTCACCGTTGACAATCTCACCGGCGCCGTTAAGGTGATGGCCTCCGGCCTGCCGTTTGACTTCATCCAATTCGACCTGGCGATCCAAGGTCGGCGAAACCCCGGGTCCAGCATGAAGCCCTTCGCTCTCCTCGGGGCGCTGGAACGCGACGTATCCCTGGGAACCGCCTTTCCAGCCCCACCCAACATCGAAATCCAGTGTCCCACCGTCTGCGTTGAAGACTCCGACATCTGGACGGTGCGCAATGTGGGAACCCGGAACTACGGAGTTTTGACATTGGCTGACGCAACCAGTTCGTCGATCAACACGGTGTACGCCCAGATCTCGGAGATGATCGGGCCATCCAAGGTTGCGGAAGTCGCCCACCGGTTGGGCATCCGGTCCGATTTGCCGCCGGTGCTCTCCATCGTGTTGGGCACCGGCGCCGTGAGCCCCCTGGAAATGGCTTCGGCGTACTCCAACTTCGCCACCAATGGGCAATGGGCGCCCCCCTACATCATCTCCCGGATCATCTCGGCCGACTCCAGGATTCTCTACGAGCACGAGGTGGTGCACCAGAGCAACGGCGATCCGGCCGCATTCGCCGCGGCCCGCATACCTCTGGAGAGGGTCCCGACGCCCGAGGGCACCGGGTCGCGAGCCTCCATAGGACGCCCCCAGGGAGGAAAGACCGGAACCCACCAAGGATTCCGCGACGCTTGGTATGTGGGCTTCGTCCCCACCTACACCACCGCGGTTTGGGTCGGCTACGAGCACAACCAGATCCCATTGGAGAACGTCGTCATCGGCGGAGAGCACTACCGCCGTGTGTACGGAGGTTCGGTGCCCGCTCCCATCTGGGCGGAGTTCATGGGGGTCATGCTCGAGGATGTTGAGACCACCGGGTTCCCGCCCGATCCCCCCGGACTGAGCCGTTACCGGTTGCGTCCGGATACCTCTGTCCCGCAGGTGATCGGGTTGGACCTCGAGACCGCCCAGACAACTCTGGTAAACGCTCGTCTCAACTGGGAGATCGTGGACGTGGACTCCGAGGCCCCCGCCGGAGAGGTGCTCTCCCAGGAACCGCCTCCCCGCTCTGACGCCCTCCAAGCCGACCGGATCACCCTGGAAGTCTCCACCGGGACGCCTCCCAGCAGCTCGGTCCCCGACTGGACCGGCCTCTCTGTCGCCGAGGTCCTGGAAAGCGCCCGTTCTATGGAGCAGGAGACCGGCGTCCTGGTCATCCTGGACCTGACGTACACGCCGCACATCATTTTGGAAGCTGACAGAGTGATCACCACCGACCCCCCCGCCGGAACCCAAATCACCACCGGCGACACAATCACCATCACCGTATCCAACGGAGAAATCCCCCAAGACATCCTGTTGCCCGACTGGACCGGCCTCACCCTCGAACAGACACTCCAAGCAATCCGACAACTCCAACTCCGCACCGGCATCGTGATCGCGCTCGGCGTCTGCGCAGCAGCCGGACGGTGGTACGCGTATGAAGCGGCCGACGAAGAGAGAGGGGAAGAGCTCAGAGGGAGCGGGAACAGAAAAAA
>VXSV01000090.1 GCA_009837815.1 Acidimicrobiia bacterium | reverse complement strand
CCTGCTCGGCATAGGAGCCCAGGCAGGTGCTCCACGCCACCCGGTCCCCCACTTCGATGCCCTCGGTCCCCTCCCCCAGTTCCCGGACCACTCCCGCTCCCTCCAACCCGGGGGTGAAGGGGAGTCTGACCGGATAGAGGCCGGTACGGTGATAGGTGTCGATGTAATTCACTCCCGCGGCCAGCACGGTTACCAGCGCCTCTCCGGGACCCGGGCGGGGATCGGGAACCGGGCTCCACTCCATGTGGCCGGGGCCGCCGTAGTCCTCCACCCTTATCGCCTTCATCGAACCTCCTGTCCGGTGCCTGTCAGTGTATCCCAAGGGTCGGCGACAAGAAGCGTTCAAAAGGGATGCCACCCCGTCTAAGCTGGTAAACATGCCGAGAGTACGTCTTTTCGCGGGCTTGCGGGAGGCGGCCCGCACCTCGGAGCTGGAGATCGAGGGTGCCACGGTGGGCGAGGTGCTGGAAGCCGCGTCATCCCGCTTCGGCACGCAATTCGCCGAAGGGCTGGCCACCGCCAAGATATGGCGCAACGGGGAAGAAGTGGACAGCCTGCAGCCGGTCGGCCCCGAAGACGAGATAGCCCTTTTGCCTCCCGTCTCGGGCGGTTCCATCGCCTGGGGAAGAGAGCTCGGATCGGGGGGCTTCGCCACCCTGGTGGTGGTGGCGGCGCTGGCGCTCGGCAACATGGTGGGGGAACAGGATCTGTGGACGCCGATCCTGGCGGCGATGGTGGGACTCTGGACTGTCGACGTGGTGGGGGCCGCGTCGGAACGGGGAAACGACCTGGCGATCGGGCCCCTTCTGGCAGGCCAGATCGCGGCGATGGCGCTCATTCACCTGCTGGGCCCCTCCGCCCTGCTGCCCGCCCTGGCCATGGGAGTGATCTTCCCGCTGGGCGCGGCAACCTTCGTGCCCCGACGCCGTCAACTCACCTCCCTGGGCATTGCGGCCGCCGTGGGAACGCTCAGTTGCGGGGCGCTGGCGTCACTGATGCTGGCCAGGACAGTGTTCGAGCCGGGTAATCGCACCATCGGATTCTTCCTGTTGGTGGTGGTCGGAACCATCATCCTGGCGGAGGCCGCTCGCCGAATGCGGTCCAACCGGTGGCTGAACCGCCAGAACACGGTGGTTATCGGAGTGGTGGCCCTGTCGATCATCGCGGCGGTGCTGTGGGGGTTTTCCGTCACGGACTTCCTTCTGATCGGATTCGGGCTCTCCGCCGCCTATCTGGCCGGGGAAGGCTTTGGAACGGTGCTACGCTCCGGGCGGCTCTGGTCCAGCCCCCTGCCAGGCATCCTGTCGAGCATGGACGGACCTCTCTGCGCCGGATTGGCGTTTTTCTCCCTCCTCACCTTGATCCTCTGAAGGCGCCCCATCATTAGCGGGGCGATACCTTTAACCTATCCGACATGGGAAGACCAGAACGCATTCCAGCCGTTCTGGTACTGGTTCTGATACTCATGGGAACCGGGGGAACGCTGATCTCTGTGGCGCAGGAGGAGGATCAGGAACAAGCGCCGGCCGAAATAGAGAAGAGTGAGGTGGATGAAGCGTGTGCGGCTTCACGCGGGCAGTTAGCCGTATACGAAGGCGCATTGGATCTCTTCCATGAGGCAACCGCCGAGTGGAACATCGTTCTGGAGGACATCGAAATAGCCCGAGGGCGCGCCGATGTGGCGGAGTCGCTGGCAGCCCGCAAAGCAGAGGAGGTCGAGGTGCTTCGCGCCGACCTGGAGGAGGCCGCCATCCAAATCTACATGCAGCAGGGGGTCCTCGCCCTGACGCCCTTTTTGGGGGAGACCCCCGGAGACCTGATAGTCGGACGGCACTACCTGGAGACCGGAACCGAAACCAAAGTGGCCGACATCAACAACTATCTCAGTTCCCAGAGAGACCTCAACCTCCACCGCCAGGAAATCGCCGCCCTCGAGGCCGAACTTCTGGAATTGCAGTCCCGGCAGGAAGACTGGACAAGACAGCTGGCGCTGGCCACCCAGGACCAGCACGCCGCCTGGGAGGAACTGGATGACGAATGCCAGGAACTGGTAAGGCAGTGGGAGGCGCAGGAGGCGCGCAAGAGGGCGGAGGAGGCCCGCCGCAGAGCCGAAGAGGCGCGGAGGAGAGCCGCGGAGCGAGCCGCCGAAGCCCGGCGCCGCGAACAGGCCCGCATCCAAGCCGCGGCTCTCGCCTCCCGCCAGGGCCAGGGGATCGGCCCGATACCAGGGCTGGTGTGTCCCTTCCCGGGATCGGCGTTCGTGGACTCCTGGGGGGCGCCCCGCTCGGGAGGAAGGAGCCACAAGGGTGTGGACATGTTCGGCCCCAGGGACGCTCGCCTCTACGCAACGGCCGCCGGGACGATCACCATAACCAACGGCGGCCTGGGAGGAAGGGGCATCTGGATTCACTCCGACACCGGGGTTGCCTACTACTACGCTCATTTGAGCGGATGGGCGGTCAGCGAAGGAGACCGGGTGTCTGCCGGCCAGGTGGTCGGATACAACGGCTCCACCGGCAACGCCTGGGGGGGCCTCCCCCACCTTCACCTTCAAATCCATCCCACCGGGAGGGAGGGTCCCGCCTACAACCCCTATCCGACCATCCGGGCAGCCTGCTGAGCGATGCGCATACATCAAGACTGGAACACCGACGGGTTCGACTATCCCACGGTTGATGACCATCTGGGTCCTTTTCCCGGCTCGGGCTTTTTGAGGGCCGTGACCGCCAATGCGGAGTTGGTGGAAGCAGAGGGTGCCCTGCTGGCGCTGGAGCGGACAGAGGACGGCACTGTCCGGATGGCCGGCCGCTCGTCCCTAACCGACTACCACAGCCCCCGCGGTTGCCGGGTTCCCGCACTGGTGGCCGAGTGGTGGCGACGCCAGGCGCCTGGTACCAAGCTCGACTGGGACTCCCTGCCCCGCCGCGCCGCCGGCGTTGTGGAGGAGGGACTGACCCTGGCCGGCGCCGAGCCGGCGACCCGCCGGACCGCGGTGACCGCGGTGCTGCACCTGCCCGCCACCTATGACGAGTACCTCCAGATGGTGGGCAAGAAGGAGCGCCACGAGATCAGGCGCAAGGCCAGGCGCTACAGCCGAGAGCTTGGGGATGCGACCATCCGGACCGAGCACGGAGCGGGGTGGGGGTTCGAGGAGTTCGTAAGGCTTCACAGGTTGGCGGCGGGGGCCAAGGGCCGGTTCATGGATGATCACACCGAAGCTCTGTTCCGGCGCCTGGTGGATCTTCCGGGATGGAGGGTCGACCTTCTAGCCGACCAGGAGGGTAAGGCCGCCGCCTGTGTGTTCGGCTATTCCGATGCGGATTCCTACTACCTCTACAACTCCTCTTTCGACCCGGCACATTCGAGATCCTCTCCCGGAGTGGTCCTCCTGTCCTCCATGATCGAGAAGGCGGTGAGCGAGGGCCTCTCCCGCTTCGACTTCCTGAAGGGCGACGAGACCTACAAGCGGCGCCTGGGCGCTGTCCACCGACCTCTTTACACCGTGAGTTGTCGAAAATGATCGCCCGAGTCGCCTTCATCTCCATGCACACGTCGCCGCTCCGGAACCCCGGAGAGGGAGACGCGGGAGGCATGAATGTCTACCTCCATGAGCTCTCCACAACCATGGCGGCCCAGAATGTGGCGGTGGATGTGTTCACCCGGCGGGACCATCTGAGGCTGCCGGAGACGGTGACGGTGGCGCCGGGCTATCGGGTGCATCACCTGCAGGCTGGACCTCCCTGCGCTCTCCCCATCGAATGGCAGGCGCCGCACCTGGAAGAATTCAGCCAGGCGATCCTCGAGCGTCTTGAAGCCGGTACGGCCCGGCCCGACCTGGTGCACAGCCACTACTGGCTCTCGGGATGGGCGGCGCTGGAAGTGAAGGAGAAACTGGGCATCCCCATGGCCAACTCCTTTCACACCCTGGGCAGGGTGAAGGACGCCACCCGGCGGGCGGACCAATCCCCCACCCACCCGATGCGGATCGCCACCGAGGAGACCCTGATCTCCGGCGCTGACTGCGTTGTTGCGTCCACCCCCTTCGAGGCGGACGACCTGATGGACCACTACGGAGCGGATCCCACCAAGCTGTGCATCTCCCCTCCGGGAGTGAACCGGACCCACTTCAAGCCAGGGGACCAGGCGACAGCCCGGAGGAGGTTGGGCCTGGGGGCAGGGCCCCTGGCGTTGTTCGTGGGGAGGATCCAGGCCCTCAAGGGACCGGACGTGGCCTTGGCGGCGGTGGAGACGGCCCGCCGGCGCATACCGGATCTCCGTCTGCTGGTGGTGGGGGGGCCGAGCGGACCCGAGGGGAAACGGGAGATGGAGGCTTTGCGCGCCGCGGCGTCCGGACTCGGGCAGGGGGCGGTCCGCTTCTATTCGCCGGTCCCCCACGACCGGCTGGGCGACTTCTACCGCGCCGCCGACGTGCTGGTGGCGCCGTCGCGCAGCGAGTCATTCGGTTTGGCGGTGGCCGAGGCGCAGGCCTGCGGGCTGCCGGTGGTGGCCGCCCGGCGAGGTGGGCTGATGTATGTGGTGGAAGACGGAGGTTCGGGCCGGCTGGTGGACGGATGGGATCCGGACGGATACGCCCTAGCCATAACCGAGATGCTGGAGGACGAGGAGTTGCGGGCCGGGATGTCGGCCCGCGGGGTGGAGTGGGCCCAACAATACTCCTGGCAGGCAACCTCCGAGCGCCTGCTGGAACTCTACCGGAGCGTGCTGTTCCGCCCATGACCGACCTCTCGGGCGCCCTTACGCAGGCCATCTCCGCCTGGGTGGCGGACCCTGAGAGCGACGTGGAGTACTCCGAGGAGCTGGAGGGCCGGTGGGCGGTCAGGATGCGCCAGAGCGTCCGATCGGCCACCACCGTGTGGTGGACCGTGGGCGACCGAAGCATCATCGCCGAGGCTTATGTGCTGCCCGCCCCTCTCTCCAACCAGGCCGAGGTGTACCGGCTCTGTCTGCTGCGCAACCATCGCCTGTGGCGATGCCACTTCGCCCTGGACCGGGAAGGAGCAGTGGTGCTGACCGGGCGGCTTGCCGCCTCGGAGGTGAGCGCGGAGTCGCTGGACCTCCTGCTGGGAGAGATCTACGAAGCAGTGGAACTCAGCTTCCGGCCCCTGGCGATGATGGCATTCTCCGACCCGCGAAAAGAGCAGCCCCCGAAAGATTGACTTGTTCGCCTCTTCCCTACCACTCTGTCATGGGTCGGGCGGAAGACCGAGCGTCACCTAAAGGGAAGGCGGGATGGCGCCGGAGACCGCCCGACCTTGAAATCCCACCGGCATCGCAGTGTCTCTCCGGATCCGTGAGCGGGGAGTCACAATCCCAATGTGATGTGACCATGATCGCGACTATGGTGGTGGTTGGAGGAATCATGCATATACACGCAAGAGTGATCGAGGCGTCGGAGTTCAAGGCCAAGTGCTTGAAGCTCATTGATCAGGTGGCCGAAACCCGACAAGAGATTGTTATCACCAAGAACGGCCGCCCGGTCTCCCGACTGGTGCCTTACCGCACAAAACCAACCACATTCTCTGGCCGCGACCGAGACAGGATACGCATCCTGGGCGACATTATCGAACCAGTGGATGTTGAGTGGGAGGCTGAGATCAACCCGAGTCGCATTCTGGACCCCAACTGATAGAAGCAAGCACCTTCTTGTAGCCTTAGCCTGCTTTCTGGGGTGTAGGACGAACAGGACATCATGAGTCTTCCCATCAGCTTTCTCTCAGACTTCGGTACGGACGACGAATTCGTTGGGGTGGTTCACGGGGTGATGGCCCGGATCGCGCCGGAGTCGCGGGTGATCGACGTCAACCATCGCATCCCGGCCGGAAACGTCCGGGCCGGAGCGCTGTCGCTCTTGCGCGCCGTGCAGTACCTGCCACCCGGGGTGGTCCTGGCGGTTGTAGACCCGGGGGTCGGGACCGACCGGAGGGCCCTGGCGGTGGAGACGGGAGAGATCGTCTTCGTGGGTCCCGACAACGGCCTGCTGTCGCCGGCGGTGGCGATGGTGGGCGGCGCCCGGCGGATGGTGGCCCTGGAAAACGCCGACTACCGCCTCCCTTCGGTGGGACAGACCTTCTGGGGACGGGACGTCTTCGCGCCGGCGGCGGCGGCCCTGGCTGCGGGGGAGGCGGACCTTTGGGAACTGGGACCACCGGTCGGTCCCGAGGAGGTGACTCCCCTCCTCCTACCCCTTCCGGAGTCGAGCGCCGGCAGGGTGAGCGGGGAGGCCTGGTGGGTGGACGCCTTCGGAAACGTCCAGACCAACATCGCCCCCCACGACCTGCAGGCCGCCGACCTGGAAGACTGCCCGGAACTGTCGGTGAGGATCGGCGCGTCCGCCTACCGGATACCCGTGGCGAGGGCCTACGCAGAGGTGGGGAGGGGAGAACTGCTGATCCATGTCGACTCGGCGGGGCTCATGGCGCTGGCGATGCGGGATGGGCGGGCCTGCGACCGGCTTTCTGTGTCCGAACGCATGTCGGTGGTTATGGAGAGACCACCAGACCCCACAACTGCACCACCGCCGCCACCACGATGATCAGCGCCAGGGCGATGATGGCTATCGCCGTGCCGGGCCGCACTCACACTCTCCCATGGGCCTCCCAGCATATCGGACCGTGATGGAGGGCAGGCGGCGCTATCTGGTCTTCTACACCCGGCCCGAGTGCCACCTGTGCGCGGAGGCTGCGCCCCGGGTACGCCGGGCGGCTCTCTTCTGGGGCCTGGCCCTCCAGGAGGTGAACATCGACCGGCAGGCCGAGTTAGCGGTCGACTACGGGATGCGCATCCCGGTGGTGGAGGACCCGCGGGGACGGGTGCTGGCCGAGGGGCGGATCGGGACCCTGGCGGCGTGGAGAGCGGCGATCGGGGTGCGGTTCCGACGGTCCGGCAGGTAGGCGCGACCCAGTCTCAAAAAGACCCCCTGGCCTTGCCAACGGCGTAAACCCAACCGACATGATGCGGTACGCCCGCAATCCCAACATAGCCCGGGTCTGTGCAGACATGCGTTATGGCCAAGAGCTGGGCGAAGGCATCCGCCGCATGTTTGATCAGATGCGAAGAGAGGGACTGGCCGACCCCGTTTACGCTCACCGCCTACGACCACTAACCCCTTGGACAACCTATCTAGAAGAGCAAACTGCCGGGGTCGTCTTGGTATTGGCCGTATCCGAGTCCCCGCACATGAGGTTCTTCATGGAGGAGTTTTCTCAGATGGGTGATGTGGGTTGGGTCCCATCCCAGAGCGTCACAGACGGCATCGTCCCAGGTTTGCCGCACCGGGTGTTCGCCGTCTCGGTATTGAGGGACGGGGATGGAGCGGGTGCTTTCCCAGCAGGCGGCCAGGGTTGAAAGAACGAAACGGTCGGTCAGGTCGGGGATGGGCAGGTTGGCGATTTTCGCCCGACTGTAGGTCGGGAAAGCTAACTTCCTGCCGGGGTTGCGCATCAGCAGCAGCCGTCCCGGGGTGCTGTTGAGGAACACCGCCAACCCCTTGGCCCTTTCCGGGGAGGTCCCCGCAACCGGTGTCCACCCGTTACCCACATAGGCCTGTTCAGAGGCGACCGCGGTGAGACGGGCGGTGCTGGTGTCCTGGCCTGCGGAGACCAGCAAATGGGCCGATTTGCCGAGTATGGGAGGTTCACCCTGCTTCGTCCACTCCCAGTTTTCATCGGGAACGGCCTCGATGCGCTGTTGGGCGTGGGCGCCTTTGCTCTTGAGGATCGGGAAGGCCTGCTCATGGCCGGCAGTTGCAGGCCGATAGTCACCCCGCAACTGCTGGCCTGTCGCATGGGGCGACAGGCCAGCATCCCCGATGGTGATCAAACCCGGGTGCTGGACAAATTCGGCAGATGCGACCGCCAGTTCGGGAGACCTCCAAATGGCGGTCGACCGGTCCCCCTGCTCGATTCTCTCCGCCGGCCACTGGGAAACCTCCCCCCATCCATCCTCCAGTGTTCCCATCGGACGCTGTTGCAGGCAGCGGTAAAGCTCGGCGGCTTCCCCATCATCGGATGGAAAGCGGTCCAGGTTGATGATCCGAGTGGGGGGCCTCACACCCTGGTGACGCGTCAGCACGACAATGCTCTCGTTGATGTTGGTGTTTTGACTCAGGTTGATGTTGCCGGGCTGATGGCAGGTGACGATCGTGTGGATCCAAAACCGGTCAGACAACAACAGTCTCTCTTCCTGCCCTGAGGTGGCCGTCAACGCCACGGTGGGGTTGATCATGGTGAGCGTCCCCGAATGGGGATCAAGGCATCGGTCGGCAAGAGCCACGAATGGTTGGCGAAGGTTGTTTTTGTCGACAAATCCGGCCAACTGGGGATCGGCGTCAACAAGCACTTGCGCCAAGCCGTCCACCCTGTCACGCAGCGACTCTTTTGTGTCGGCGGGATATTTTTCACCCATGTTCTCGCGGTTGGTAAACGGCGGATTCATGATCACTACCCGAGCGCCCAGGGCGTCCCCGGCGGCGTCTTCGACGGTGGGATCATCAAGGCTCATCCGGAGGGCTGTGCCGGTGGCGGCGCGGTCGAACAGCGCCGCCTGGGTTATGGGAACCACGCGGTCTTCGGCCAGAAGTTCCAGGGTTCCCACCGCGGTGGGGACCGTCGGGTCGCCGGTGGGTCCGTAGGGCATCTGATAGAGGCCCATTCCCCGGTATTTGATGTCGGTGTTTCCGGCAGTGAGTTGGGTAGCGGCCAACTGCAGCGACACCGGGTTGATGTCCATGCCCTTCAACTGCTCCTCAACCGCCACCTTCTGCAGTGCGGCCACTGTTGCGCTGTCGGCGCCCTGTTCGGCCGCACGGCGTTTCATTGCGGTGAGCAGAGCAGCCAGCAACGTCCCGCTGCCGCACGCAAAATCAACGGTTTTGCGCTTGCGCCAGGTGTCAGGACTGGTCCAGTCCAGATCCTCTCCCAGGGTGTCCAAGGTGAGCAAGGCAGCCAAGGTCGCCGCCGGGGGACGGGTGAAGTAGGCGCCGTCAGATGCTTGGTTGCCCATCACCTTGTTGAACAGAGGTCCGGCATGGTCGGCGCCCATGTCGGCGTACATGGCGGCGATGCGTTCCGCTTCGGCGCTGATGTGGTGCAGCGCCCGTTCCAAACCGGCGTGTCTGCCGGCGTTCCGAATGGCGTAGATGACTTCCCTTGCCGGGGCTATGACCGGAAGGAAGTCCTGGCGGGTGATCCGTTCCCAGTTTTGCTCCAACAGTTCAATAACCCGAGCGCTCGACTTGATGCAAGAGAGAGGCTTGATGCCTCGCAGCCACCTGCCTTCCACAATCCGCTGATGCAGCATGGCTGCGTTCATGAGCAGCAACGAGGCAATGGTGCTTCCATCCGCCTGTTGGTCCCGTTTGCCGGGAGACAGCAGGTTCAGGCCGAAATGTTCGTCCAGTGCGGGGGTGAGTTGGTCTTCGCGCAGATGGTGCGCCGCTTCCCGGATGCTGTCTTCCAGAATGTTGAGGTCGCGGCTCACCCGGTCGCGTCGCAGTCCCGAATGGTCCAGAAGATTCACCCAAATGCCCTCGCCATAGGCGTCGCCAACCAACTTCAGCATGCGTTGGGCGTGGTCTTCCTGCCTCTGCTCTTTGGTCTTGCCGGGCCTTCTGGGCTTCTTCTTCTTGGGAGGGGCGGGGTGGCCCGCTCCGTTGTTGATCATCTTCCGGGCGTGTCTCTTGCTCTTGTCAAGATTGATCGAACCACGGGCTTGACCGGCAGCCGGTTTTTTTCGCATGACCGTATCCACCCGCACCTCGACCTTCCCTCCTGGGCGGGGCGCCGCGGTGACGATCCCGGTGGGTTCGTTCTCGCCAACCCACCCGCCGGGACCGGCCTTGATGATGCCGTGCTGGGACAGTGGCTTGTCCGATTTGGCGGCGGCTTCGGCAGCAGTTTCCGCCGTTCCGAGGCTACCGCTATGAACCCCGTAGCGAATCCGACCGGTGGATTCCGACGCCACAGCTACCAGTGTGGTGACGGTCAGATCCAACTGCGGGGTTGCGTACACCCGGAGCAGTTCGGCAAGCTTTTCTTCTATGCGGCTGTCGTGTGCTCGCAGCGCCAACAGGATCTGGCCGAGCTCCGGCCAACCTTCCTCGGGTTTGCTGGTCGAGAGCCACCGTTCCGGATCGGCGTTGGGGGAATGAGAATCGGGCAGATGATGTACCCGAACTCCTTGCCCGGAGCGGTGCGCATGGCCCGTCCCACCGCCTGCACCACGTCTATGGGACTCTTGCGCGGTTCCAAGAACGCCACCGCCGAAAGGGATGGCGAGTCGGTACCTTCACCGAATATCCCCACGTTGATGATCCCATGGGGTTTGCCAGGCGAAGCCTCGGCCAGACGACGTTTGGCATTGTCACGCCGGGAGACGTTGTCGGTCGCATCCAAATGTTCCAGAGTGAACGCGGCCGGTTCACCGTCCCCCATTTGTTCGCTCAACCACACGTCCACTGCCTCGGCTTGAAGGTCGGCGGCCATGTTCTTTGACTTTTGGACCATGTTCATGAAGGCGATACAAGATCCCACCGAAACCCCGGCGCTCTCGCCCTCGTCGCCGGAACTGTCCTTTGTTCCCCCACTCATCACCAACGCCAATGCCAGCCCCCGGAGATAGTCAACGGTGGTGAGCTTTCCCCGAACCTTGGTTTTGGTCTCCCGGGCCAGTTGGTTGGCGGTTCGGTATGCCTCGGGATCGTTCACTCCCAATGCGATGATCCGATAGTCGGCCAACCAGCCGTTCTCCACTGCGTCCAGGTAGCTGCGGCGATACAGCTCCACCCCGAACACGGTCTCGTCGTCCATAGAACGGACCACCACATCCTCGTCTTTCGCCGAACGGGGCGATTTGGTGAGGTTGTAAATGCGAGGGGTGGCCGTTTGATACACCCGATAGCGGGCAGGAAACTGCTCCTGGTCGTGGCATAGCGTGAACTCTCTCAACCGTTTTCGTTCCGCCTTGTGCTTCTTCCGGCGCAGAGAAGCGGTCCGGTGAGCCTCGTCACAAACCAGGACATCCACCGATTCCTCCACTGTCCTCAGGGCTTCGGCGATCCGGCCCGCGCTCTGATAGGTGCCGAATATCACGCTGATCCGATGGTCCCCCTGGGCCACCCGGACCCAGTCGGCGATCACCCGAGAATCGGTGGTTACCTGCCCTTTGACCTCCGAAGCGCTGACGTGGCTGGTGTCCGCGGTGGGGTTGAGCACCCGACTCTGGACGCCCTCCTTGGAGGGGTTATAACCGGCGGTCCGGTCGGAGCACACCGCCAAGGCGCGAATGCCGGTGGTGGTGTGCTGAAGGAACTCGCGTCGCAACTGCGCCACCAGGGCGATTGACGGACACAGCACGACGCCGAGCCCCCCCCCCGTGGGCCAATTGCTCGACAATCCGCAAGGCAATGCGGGTCTTGCCCGTCCCACAAGGCAGGATGATGCGACCTCTTGCCTGCCCCCTGGGCAACCCTCCCGAATCAGATCCGGCGTGCTCTCGCAAGATCCTGACGCTGCGAGTAACCGCCTCCTGTTGCATACATCCCCGCGATTGAGACTGGCGGGGATCTCCACAGTGCTCACACGCCGGTTCTTCCCCCGCCAAGGCGGCAGCCTGGGCAGCGACGTCGGCTGCTATGTTGATTCTCTTGAGCGGCCAACCCTGCATGCTGAGCAGCGATAGGGCGTTGCCGCCCAGAGCAACAGCCCCGTTGGTGACCAGCCAGCGTTCCACAAAGTGGGAACTGCCTGCCGCAGCAACAAATTTGGCAATCTCGCCGTGACCTATTGCGGCGCCGGCGCCGTCGGGTGACAGCTTCCGGGACTTGCACTGCACAGCGACAAGCCCTTGGTCGGAACGGCGCCGTGCTACCAGGTCGATACCGATGTCCTGATTGTCGGTGCCCGGGAAGCGGCCTTGACGTTCAGGCCAATCCGACCACATCCAGCAGGCTTCGATATCCCAGTCCGCCAACACCGGCGCCACCCTCTCGGTCAACGCCTCCAGCCATTTCCCATCGGTCTCCAACGATGCGTAATGGGCAAGAGCGGTCAGGGCATCCTGCACTACCCGGGCGGGGGCGGTTCGTGCGTCAGGTGAGGGAACGATCACCTTTCTCTTCCGCACTCATCATCGGCCATACCGGGAGAAAGCCTACCCAACAGCTCACGGCGCTCCCGGCAGGGCCTCTTCCTCCGTTCCGGCCTCTTCGGGCGCCGGTTCCTCGTCGCCTTGGACAAGCCCGCATTCGACCAGGGTCTGGTCGGGATCTGCGCCTCCGAAGCGGATCCTCTCGAACGCCACCACGGCGGCGATCTCGTCCGCGGTGTTGCTGGTGGCGAACCCGGGCATGAATCCGCCCCCGCCCACGGTGGCGGCCAGGTCCCCGTAGGTGTCTATGCCGGCCTCCTGGAAGCCTCCGGTGGCCAGCGCCACCCACTCGATGTGATCCGGACAGCTGGAGAAGGTGGTGAGCACGGTGGCCAGGGCGGGGCCCACTCCCCCTTCGCCGTTGGCGCCGTGGCAACCCGCGCAAGTTTCGAATACCGCCTCCCCCACCGCCAGGATGTTCCCCGTGGTGTCCACGGCGCGTCCGGTGAACTCGCTCCCGTCGCAGTTGACCACCGTGGAGTCGAGCCGGTTTACGGCCAGCTGCACTCCTCCCTCGACACACCCCGCCCGGGCCGAGTTACCGGCCAGGTACAGCAGGCCGATCACCGGGATGACCAGAAAGAGGGCGGCCAGCCATCGGGGAAGAGTGGATGAGGTCCTCTCGGTCAGGCGGGCTGTGGGCACCGAAACCACCACCGGGAAGGAAACCGCCTCCTTGGCGGTCACCTCCGAAGGGGGAGGGAGGGGA
>VXSV01000003.1 GCA_009837815.1 Acidimicrobiia bacterium | reverse complement strand
GGGTTGGCGAAGCTCTCGGGGCGGGGTGGGGGGGGAAAGGCTCGTTCCAGTTCCTCCGTCAGGTCCCGGTCGGCGGCCGGTCCGGTGGCGGCCTGCCAGGCTAGTTTGAAGAACTCGCTTTGATGGGGAAGCCGGGGCCGCACGGTGGGTTCGGGATATCCGTACCAGTGTGCTCCCGAGACGGCCAGTTCTTCCTTGGCCCGGGTAGCGGCCACATACGCGATGCGCCACTCCTGGGATTGATGTTGGGCCTTGACTTCCTCGGTGGTCCTTTCGAGGAGACCGGTGAGCCCGGAGGCGTCCATTCCGGCAGTGATCGGTTCATGGGGCGGGGGATCGAGCCGCCACTTCCAGGGAAGCGTCTCGGTTTTGCGGTAGGGGTTGTCGTATCCGCCCACCGCCTGTGAAGGGAAGTTGCTGCCGTAGACGGCAGGCACGAACACCACAGGCCACTCGAGGCCCTTGGCCTTGTGAACAGTGAGCAGCGCTACCGCGTCCTCGTCGGAGAGACGGGCGGCGTCCACCTCTTCGGAAGGCTCCTCCAGCAGGGCGTCGAGATAGTCGAGGAATCCTCCGATGGTGGACTGGCCCTCAAGCGGCGACCAGCCTTCGGCCAGCTCAAGGAATCGGTAGAGGTTGAGGCGCGCAGACAGTCGGGTGTTGTCGGACATCGATTCCACGTCCGCCCAGACTCCCGTCCTCTCCAGGATCAACCGGCAGGCCTCGCCCGCCGATCTGCTCTGACAGATCCCGAGCAGTTCCCGGTACTCGGCGTGAAAGCGTCCGAACGCCTCGGCTTGAGAGTCGGATAGATCGTCCCAGAACCTGTCGTTCTCCAAGCCGTCCAGCAGGGAGCGAGGAGCCCCTTCGGGGACCCGGCGGGCAGTGGCGGCAAGTATTCGGATATCGCCCAGGCCCAGCCGGAACCGACTTCCGCTCAGGAGCCGCGCCGCCGCCACCCGGTCGTCGAATCTGCCGATCACCTTCAGCCAGGAGTGGATCTCAACCACTTCGGGAACGACCAGCAGGCCCCCCAGGTTTGCGACCTCCGCGGGGATGTTGTGGGAGACGAGCCTTCGGTACACCCCCTTGATGTCCTTGGTCTTTCGGAACAGCACCGCCATCTCCCGCCAACTCCTCCCTTCCCGGTGGCGTTCGATCATCTGCTCGGCGATCCAGACCGCCTCGTCTATGAAGGTGGGATGCCACTCCGCGGTCACCCTTGAGCGGGGTGCATCCGCGAGAGGCTTCAGGCCGGGGGTGTCGGATCCGATCTCTTCCTTCACCCGGTTGGCGAAGTGGATGATCCCGGCTCCCGAGCGCCGGTTCAGGGTGAGGTGGAGAGTCCTGGAGGGTGTGGCGTCGACTGTCGGGAAGTGGGTGGGGAATCTCCTGAAATTCCCCAGAGACGCCCCCCGCCACTCATACAGGGTCTGGTCGGAATCGCCCACCACCGTCAGGGGAAAGCCGTCACCGAAGAGCAACTGGAGTATCGCCCGCTGGGCGGCGTTGGTGTCCTGGTATTCGTCGGCCACCGCAGCCTGGTAGCGGTCCCTGATCCGCTGGGCTATCTGGGGCTCGGTGTCGAGGATCCGGTGGGCCAGGACGATCAGGTCTCCGTAGTCCACCACCCCGAGACTCCGCTTGTAGTCCTGGTACCCTCGGGCCGCTTCCACCATACCCCGCCGTTTCTCGACAGAAGACACCAGTCGTTCGTAGTCATAGAGGTCGCCCTTGCGGCGGAACTGGGCGCCGTCGAGCAGGGGGATCCCGGGAGCCAGCATCGTTTCGTCCAGCCGGTCGGGATCAACCAGGTGATCGGCAAGGGAGGAGGAGAAGCGGATGATGGCTCCCGGGAGGTAGAACATGTCGGTGTTGTCCAGGCCCGAGAGGTCATTCTCCCTGATGACCCGCTTGATCAGTTGCCGAGTCTGGGCAGGGCCGACGATGGACAGGCTCCTTTCCATCCCCAGAACCGCTCCGAATTCGGTAACAATCTGGGCGCAGAAACCGTGATAGGTGTTGACCTGTGCCTCCCGGAGAGGATCGGCCCGGCCGGAGAGCACCTCGTGGATCTTGTGGGAAAGTTCCCCTGCTGCCTTGTTGGTAAAGGTCAGTCCCAACAGCCGTTCCGGCGGCACCCCCTCTTCGGTCACCAGTCTTGCCATGCGGTAGGAGACCGTTGTGGTCTTGCCTGTTCCGGCCCCCGCCGACACCCGGAGCGGCAGAAGAGGGTAATCCACCACGGCCTGCTGCTCGGGGGAGAGACGGATGGGGAGAGAGCGACTCACGAGGCGAAGGCTCCCTCTCCCTCGGGCCAGGCCGGACAGAGGGAACGGACCCCGCACCTCCCGCATTCCTTGGAGGGCCGCGGCGGCCAGGGCACAGGGTCCGCCCTCTCGGCCACTATCGCTTCGGAAATCTCCCGCAAGTCTTCAAGGACCTCTGCGAGGTTGGCCGGGTCGAACGATCGAGTCCAAGACGATTCTGTGTCACACAGGGGAAACCACAACTCGGCGCCCGACACCCGGTCTTTGTCGGGCGCCTCATCCGACAGCGCCCACAGGTAGAAGCCCAACTGCAACGAGACGGCGGCGTCCTTGACCGCCATGGGGCTCTTGGAGGTCTTGTAGTCCACGATGCGGAGTGTGCCGTCCTCCATGCGGTCCACCCGGTCGATCCGTCCCCGCCACGTTATCCCCTGCATTTCGATCTCGATGCTCTCTTCGAATCCGATGGGCCGGCCGCCGTCTGCGGCCCAGCGCCGCGCCAGTTGTTCCAACAGCCTGGTGCCTCGCTCCAGCCAGGCGCGGTTGAGCACCGGGGTGCCGAAGTCCGTCTCGGCGAACCGGACGGTCAATTCCTCCAGGGCGTCGTCGAGGTCCAAACCGGCCTTTCCCTGCTCGGAGGACCTCCGTACGCTCTTCTCCAGGACCGAGTGCATCAGGCTGCCGAAGCGGAGGTAGGGGTTGTCGTCGGATGTATCAAGACGCAGGCGGGATTCCAGGGCGTAGCGGCGGGGACATTTCTGGTAGGCCTCGGCCTGGGATGCGGACATGACGTGCTCGGAACTGATGAGACCGGTGTCCGGTCCGGGTGGGCGCACGCCCGCGAAGCCTCGGGCATCCCAGAGGCCCGGTCGGGGAGGGCGGGCCAGCACCGCGGCGGCGGCAAGCCGGCGGGCAGCGGCCTCGGTGATGTTCCGCTGGGTGCGTCGCAGGTAGCTCTCTGTCTGGAGTCTCCCCACCGGCGAGGAGGCGGGTCGGCCGGCGGGGCCACCCAAGCGGTGGCCGACCCGGTCGGCGAGGGAGACCATGAACCTGCTGACCGTGCGTCGCGCCTCGTTGAGATCGGGGGAGGTCGCCGTCCACACCACCCGGCGGGAGGCGCGGGTCATGGCGGTGTAGGCGAGGCTCTTCTCTCCGGCCAGTTGGAGTTGAACGAGCCCGAAGTGATCGAGGTCCGGTCGGGACAGGAACTGGCCTTCCAGGAGGGAGTGGTACGGTCGGGTGTCGGGAAACACCCCTTCGGTTGCTCCGGCGATGACCACCACATCGAACTGGCGGCCCTTGGCCTGATGGATGGTGCTGATCGTCACCCGTCCTCCTGTCGGGCTGTGCGGTGGAAGGAGAGGCGACGCTTCCAGGTCGCCTTCCAGAATGAGGGTCCGGTAGTCGAGGAGCGAGGTGCCCGGAGAGCGCTCGGCCAGCCGCCCCAGGGTTTGGGCGAAGGAGGCCAGGGCGGAGCGATAGTCCGAAAGCCGTTCCGAGTTGGCTATCTCGGTGAACTGGGGGACGGCGTTCCACAGTTTCCAGAATCCCTCTGTGGCGGATGCCTTCTCCGCCCAGGAGGAGGCGCCCAGCAGCCGAGCGAGCGCACCGGCTTGCGGTAGGCGCCCCGAAAGCACATCCGCCCACCGCAGACCGTGCCTGCGGCGGACGCCTTTCAGCTCCGCGACGCGGCCCTGGGTCAGAGAGAACAGCGGGCCCAGCAGTGCGCTCTCCACGGCCCGGTCCAGCGAATCCGTGAGCCCCTCGGGGTGGTTCCGGCAGTCGGGAACGTCCGCTGCCGCAACCCAGGCCAGGTCGAGCACCATGCGCACCGCGGGGTGGTCGATCAGACGGGCCCCGGGCCGGGTGTGGGGTATGCGCTTTCGGTCCAGCGCCCGGGAAAGTCCCGCCGAGAGGTGAGAGGTTCGGGTGAGGATTGCAATCTCGGAGTAGGGGACCTGCTCTACCAGCCGGAGGCGTTTGACCTCGGCGGCTATCCAGTCGTGTTCGGTGGTCTCCTGGTCGAACAGATAGAGGTCCACCTGCCCGGAATGGGAGGCCGGGGTGGGGAGACGCCGATCGTCGGCGAACAACTCTCCGGCAGGGGCCAGCACCTCTGCGGGAACCCGGAAACTGGTATCGAGCCTGAACACCTCCGGCGGCGTGTTCCCGAGAGCGGCGAAATCGGAGGGGAAAGACTGGACCGAAGCCCGCTCGGCGCCCCGGAATGAGAAGGAGGTCTGGTCGGGGTCGGCGACCGCGGTCAGGTGGCATCCGTTTTCCACCAGTTTTTTGAGTATCTCCGTCTGCACAATCGTGGCCTCCTGAAGTTCGTCGGCCAACACGAAAGGGAACCGGGCTGCCGTGCTCTCTCCGATGTGGGCGACTCCCAACGCCCGGTTGGCCAGGAGCAGAAGGCCGGTGTAGTCGGTCTTTCCCTGCTTTCGCAAGCGCTCCAGGTAGCGACCGTAGAACCCGGGTAGGGCCGCCCAGGCCGGTTTGGCGTCGGCTCGGGCGGCCAGGTCCTCCGGAGCGACCCTCCGCTCACCGCACCTCAGCATGAAGTCGGCCAACTCTTCGGCCAGGGTGCGGGTATTCAGCATCCGCCGATAGAAAAGCGGCCAGTCCTCCGGTAACTCCTCGCCCAGTGTCTCTCGGACGAACTGGACTTGTTCAGGGGTGGTGAGCACCATCGGTGGCAGGGTGCTGCCCAGGAGCATCTGGCAGTGTTCTTCCACCAGGGCCCGGGCGAAGCCGTGGAAGGTCCCGACCGACAGGTCCCCGAAGGAACGCCGGGCGCCGGAAATTATTCTGCCTCGAAGATCCGAAGCCGTCTCCCGCGAGAAGGTGAGGGCAAGGACCCCGTCCGAAGGGGCGATGCCCGAGTTGATCAGATGGGCGGCCCTGCGGGCGACAAGTTCGGTCTTGCCGGTGCCCGGCCCGCCGATGATCAGCTGGGTCCTTTCGGTCCGGGCGATCAGGCCGGGCCAGTCCCCCGGAGAGATCCTGCGGCCGCCAGGGTCTTGCCCCGGGGAATCAGGCAGCGACATGGAGATCGACGGGTTGGCAGACGGGGCAGGCATCGGCCGGTCCCTGCTCAACCGACTCTACGGTGATCCCACCCTCTGCCAGCCAATCCACGATCTCCCGGCAGTCGTCCGAATGGGTGTCGCCGGTGTGTTGCATCAGAAGCTTTTCCATACATGAAAAGCCTACGAGGGGGGTGTGACACTCAACGGTCGGCGGGGTCGGGAGAGGATGGTTCCTCGGCCCAGGCGGGACAGATCGATTGGTAGGAGCACCAGTCGCACAGCCGAGTCTTCCTGGTTGGGAAGGCGCCGGTGCTGATAGCCCGGTCGATCGCCCACCACAGCGCTCGGAGTTGCTTCTTCACTCCCCTCAATTGCGTTGCCGAGACCGGAAGGCTGTGGGCCTCGGAGCTTCCCAAATACAGCAGGCGGACCAGATCCGGGGTCTTTTGGCGGTTCTCCTGAACCATCAGGGCGTACACCTTCAGGGCGAAGAATCCGGAGTCGGCGAAACGCAGGGGTGGAGCTCTCCCGGTCTTGTAATCGGTGATCACCAACCCGCCTCCGGGAGCGGGATCCAGGCGATCGATCACCCCGCGAATCTCGAGCTGTTTGTGGTTGTCCCGCCGAGAATCCCCTTCATCGATCATCAGGGAGATGTGCAATTCTCTTTCCAGCGGTTCCAGTGTCCGAGGATCTTCGATCTGGAAGTATTTTTCTGCAACCTTCCGGCTGCTCCTGTGGAAATCTTCCCGACTCTCGGGGTCGTCGGCGAACACTTCCCGATATTCGTCCTTTTGGAGCGTGTCCTCCCAGGCGACATCGAAGAGTTCCAGGAGACGCTCGGGGTGGCGCTCGGCGGGAGGCAGCAGGAACAGCCGTTCCAGGGCAAGGTGGACGGCGGTCCCCCTGGCCTGCGCGGGAGTGGGGACAGCCGGGAGCTTGTCGACATGGCGGAACTTGAACAACTGGGGGCAGGTCTTGAAGTCGGAGGCCCGGCTGGGGGAGAGGTTGGCGAGCGGTCCGCTCTCCTCGGCCGAGGCGGGGGCGTCCCGATCGGGAGGGAGAGATTGCGTCCGTCGGGCGCCGGTGGCGTCTTCACCAGACCCGGGGGTTTCGGTGTCCTCCAGCAAATTTCCGGGTACGGTTTCCATCAAGGACGATCATAAGGGAACCATGGGACATTTCCCGGTGTCTCCCATCTTTGACCTGCCTGATGGCCAGTACATTTAGGGAGGCGCCAGATCCCCTCCTGGTTTTACTCCTCCAGTAGCGGAACGGTTTGTTCCGGCCCGTCGTAATACCGAAGGAAGCGCTCCGCGAACACTCGAAACCGCAATCGTCGTTGTTCTCTCTGTTCCTCAGGCACTGCACACTCTCTCATGATGTCATCCAAGGTGACTGTTAGGATGTCGATCCACACGTCTCTGTCCTCGGTGCAGTGGCCGGTAGCGAACAGAGTGTCCCCTCGATCAAGAGCCCCGTTTTCTGTTATGTGGTCAGAGTACTCTTCCAGCCCTCTGTCGAGTTCCTCGTCAGACATGTCGCCGCTCAGAGCCATAGAGGATGGTCTTGCCGCGGGACGGCTCATGACACACCAGCATAATGGGCTCAACATCCAACGCTCCCCACATTGCCGATCTGTTTGGGTTCGGCGGCGGTCGGTGACCAGGGAACCCTTCCGCCCCGCCCGGCCCGGAGGCCGCACCCCATCCAGGTAGGGTGGGCAGGCAAAACGACTGAACCAAACAACCCGAGCCCATACCCTCGAAGACTACGCGAGGGGTGGGACACAAGTTGCCAACCTGAAGTTTATGAGGCTTCAACATTGCTAGCCTGAAACCAGCGACGCCTCCCAGAGTCCACGCAAATGGAAAGCGCCCAGGTACGTCAGACTTTTCTCGATTTTTTCGCCGAACGCGGCCACACCGTGCGCCCGTCGGCTTCTCTCATCCCGGTCGACCCCACCCTATTGGTCACCAACGCCGGGATGGTGCCGTTCAAGCCCTATTTCCTGGGTGAGGAGACGCCCCCCTACCCGCGGGCGGTCAGTGTTCAAAAGTGCGTGAGGACCATCGACATCGACATCATCGGGACCACCGACCGGCATACCTCGTTCTTCGAGATGATGGGCAATTTCAGCTTCGGCGACTACTTCAAGCGCGACGCTATCCGATGGGCCTATGAACTGGTGACCGAGGGCTACGAACTCGACCCGGAGCGACTTTGGTTCACCGTCTATGAGACCGACGACGAGGCCGCCGAACTGTGGACCTCAGAGGTGGGAGCCCCGCCCGACCGGGTGCAGCGGGGAGGGAAGGACAACTTCTGGCAGATGGGAGTGCCGGGGCCATGCGGGCCGTGCTCGGAGATCTTCTACGACCGCGGGCCGGAGTACGGAGAGGGAGGAGGGCCGATCGGGGGCGGAGAGGACCGCTACGTGGAACTATGGAACCTGGTGTTCATGCAGAACATCCAGGACCGACCCTTCCATGTGGTCGGGGACCTTCCCCGAAAGGGAGTGGACACCGGAATGGGCGTCGAACGGACCGCCATGGTTCTCCAGGGAGTCGCAAGCGCCTTCGAAACCGACGTGATGCGTCCGGTTCTGGAGGCCGGCTCTTCGATCTGCGAAGTGGCGTACGGGACGAGCCCGCTGGCCGACGTCTCCCTGCGGATCCTGGCCGACCACGGTCGGGCCATGACCCTCCTGATCGCCGACGGGGTGGTCCCCTCCAACGAAGGACGGGGCTATGTCCTGCGGAGGCTGATCCGGCGGGCGGTGAGGCACGGGTGGCAGTTGGGATACGAGGGTCTCATGATGCCGAGGCTTGCGTCCGCCGCTGTCAACGCGTTGGGCGACGCCTATCCGGAGATCATCGATCACTATGACCTGATTCTGAAAGTCGTTTCCCAGGAGGAGTACCGGTTCCTCCGCACTCTGGAATCGGGGCACTCGATCCTGCAGGGTGAGATGGAGAGCCTGGACGAGGGCCAGGTCCTATCCGGGGAGGTTGCCTTCCGGCTCCACGACACCTACGGGTTTCCCTTCGAGCTGATCATGGAGATCTCCGAGGAGAGGCAGGTGGCGGTCGACGAGGATGAGTTCAGCCGCCTGATGGAGGAGCAGCGCCGTCGAGCCCGCCAAGCCTGGAAGGGGGGAGACGAGGCGGCCGCGGCCGACCTGTACCGGGGACTGCTCGACGAGGTCGGGACGTGCGAGTTCATCGGCTACGACCATGAGGAGGCCAGAGGTCGGGTGTTGGCCATCCTCCGGGAGGGCGAGCAGGTGTCGGTGGCCCGGGAATCAGAGGAGGTGGAGGTGTTCTTGGACCGCACACCCTTCTACGCCGAGGCGGGAGGCCAGGTGGGGGACACCGGGATCATGGTCTCGGACACCGGGGAGCTGGAGATCGCCGACACTCGACATCCCCTCCAGGGCCTGTCGGGGCACCGGGCCCGGGTGAAGAGAGGGTGGGTCGGGACCGGCCAGACCGTCCGAGCGGGCATCGACGCTCTCCGGCGTGAGGGAATCCGAAAGAGCCATACCGCCACCCACATTCTTCACTGGGCGCTCCGGGATGCTCTGGGAGACCACGTCCGCCAAGCGGGGTCGCTGGTCACCGACGGCCGGCTCCGCTTCGACTTCTCCCACTACTCCGGTCTGGAACCCCGAGAGCTTGCCGAGATAGATGACCTGACCAACCGCAAGGTGATCGGCAACGGGCATGTCGACACCACCGTCATGCCCATCGACGAGGCCCGCGCCTCGGGGGCGCTCGCCTTCTTCGGCGACAAGTACGGAGAGCAGGTGCGAGTGGTCCAGGTGGGCGACTACTCACGGGAGTTCTGCGGCGGCACCCACGTTCCCACCACCGGTCAAACCGGCCCAGTTGTGGTCCTCGGCGAGTCCTCGATCGGCGCCAACCTCCGCAGGATCGAGGCCCTGTGCGGCCAGGCGGCCTACCACCACCTCATAGCACTGCGGGACACCCTGGACCGGACCGGAAAGCAGCTGACCGTTCCCTGGACTCAGGTCCCCGAGCGGGTGGAGGCGTTACTAAAGCGGGTTGGCGAGTTGGAAGACGAACTGAATGAAATCCGATCCGTCAAGAGGGGCGAACTCGCCGAAGAACTGGCGGGATCGGCCCGGACTCACAACAACTTCAAACTGGTCATCTCCGCCCAGGAGGGCCTCGACACCAACCAGTTGAGGCAGTTGGCCATCGGGGTGAGGGAACGGATCTCCCCGGGTGTGGTGATAGTCGGCTCCGTTGCGAACGGCAAGGGTGCGGTGGTGGGAGCGGTCAGCCCCCTCCTGGCGCGAGAGGGCGTCTCCGCCGGTGAACTGGTGGGGACCGCGGCCCGGTTGATGGGCGGGGGAAGTTCCCGCGATCCCGAGTTGTCCCAGGGGGGAGGACCTCGCGGCCAGCTCCTGGACGAGGCTCTGGAGCAGGCCGCAGGCGCGGCGGCCCAAGCCCTTTCGGAGGTGTGAACTGGGGCGGGTTCTGGCCGTGGACCCGGGTGAACGACGGGTGGGGGTGGCCCTGTCCGACGCCGGCGGGACAATCGCCCAGCCCTGGACGGTCATCGACCGGTCCCGGAGCGATGTGGTGGCCGAGGTGGAAAAGATAGCCAGGGAGCATCATGTGGAAACGATCGTGGTCGGTTTGCCGGTGAGTCTCTCCGGCCGGGAGGGACCTTCCGCCGCCTCGGCGCGCCGGTTGGCCGAGAAGCTGGGTTCGGCCACCGGCCTGACGGTGGAAATGCATGACGAGCGGTATTCCACGGTGGCCGCCGAGCGGATTATGAGACAAGGCGGCGCTCCCCCTAAGAAGCGCCGTCACCGCCGCGACAAGGTGGCGGCGGCCATCATCCTCTCCGAGTACCTCATGGGCCGGTCCCCGGGGGTCGGAGAGTCGGGTGGTCGGAGTTGAACGGCCCCTCCGACTTCGACCAGCCGCCCCGCCGGCCCAATCTGTGGGGGCCGCTTCGTCTGCTGGCGGTGGCCGCCGTCGTGGTTGTCGCCGGGCTGTTGATCATCAACCAGGGCGCCCGGCTGGGTCAGAATGTGGGCGAGCGGCTCGGACCGGTGGAGACCACTGCGCCGCCTGCCGTCGTAGCCCCCGGCGTCTCGGTGGTGGTGGAAATACCCTTCGGTTCGTCGGCCACCCGGGTGGCGGACATCATGGTGTCGGCGGGGGTCATCTCCGACTCGGGTCTGTTGCTCTCGGCGGTTCAGGACGCCGGGGTGGCGGGCTCTATCCAGGCCGGTACCTACCAGTTGGTCACCGGCGTTTCCGTGGAGGAACTGTTGGTGGAACTCCTGGAGGGTCCGGTGGCGCCCACCTACCGAATCACGGTCTTCGCAGGGCAGCGGATCGACGAAGTCCTCGATATTCTGGCCGACGCCTCCCGTACCGATAGGGCGCAATTCGCCGAAGCTCTTCTGGACGGGTCGGTGGTCTCTTCGCTGGTGGACCGGACCCTGCCGCTCACTCTGCAATCGTGGGAGGGTCTGCTGTTCCCCGACACCTACGAGTTCCGTAACGAGGCAGGCGCGGTCGAGATACTGCAACGGCTGGCCGACACCATGGAGCAGCGTTTCTCCCTGGTTGATTGGAGCGGTCTCGAAGCCGAGGGGCTCATCCCCTATCAGGGCATAGTCATCGCTTCCATCATCGAGGCGGAGGTGCGGATCGCCACCGAACGCCCGGTGGTGTCGAGCGTCATCCGCAACCGCCTCGATGACGGCATGTTGCTGCAGATGGACAGCACCGTCCTCTATGCGGTTGGAACCCGCGACATATCCCTGTTCGATCCCGATTTGGATTCTCCATATAACACCTACCGGTTTCAGGGTCTCCCACCCACTCCCATCGCGGCGCCCAGTTTCTCGTCGCTCCAGGCGGCCGCATCACCTGCCGACACCGAGTATCGCTTCTTCGTGCTCAGTTCAGCCGACGGCCAACACACCTTCTCGGTGACCGCCGAGGAGCACCTTGCCGCGGTGGAGAAGGCCCGGGCGGAAGGGGTTCTCCCATAACGGACCGGACGGCGCCCGTCCCGCCACCCGGCGGCTATCGCCTGGCGGTGCTTGGGGACCCGGTGTCACACTCACTCTCGCCGGCCATGCACAACGCCGTTCTGGCCGCATTGGGCTTAGAGGGTGTGTACAGTCGGAGGCGGGTGGACGAACGGGGAATGGCAGAGGCAGCTTCGGAGATGCGCAGGGGCGTCTTGCACGGCGCCAACATAACCATGCCGCATAAGGGAACAGCGGCCCGGTTGGCGGACGGGTTGAGTTCTGACGCCGGGCGGGCAGGCTCGGTTAACACCTGGACCCTGGAAGGCAGTGGCAGGCTGGTGGGACACAGCACCGACGTGGAAGGCATCCGCCGGGTGTGGGTCCGGGCTGGACTGCCCACCGACCGCCCGGTACTGGTGGTGGGAGCGGGCGGTGCCGCGGCGGCGGCGATGGTGGCTTTGGAGGACCGGGATCTGTGGTGCTCGGCGCGCCGTGCAGAGGCGGTCTCGGCCTTGGCAGAGCGGGTCGACGTTCGGTTTCGACCGTTGGAGTGGGGAGAGAGCCTGCCCGGAGCGGTGGTGGTGAACGCCACCCCTCTGGGTATGCGGGGAGGAGAACTGCCGGGGAGGTTCCTGGAAGAATCGGTGGGCCTCTTCGACATGGCGTATCTGGCCGGCGAGGAGACGGGAGCCGTCAGGCGGATGAGAGAGCGCCGGATGCCTGCCTCCGATGGGCTGATGATGCTGGCCGCCCAGGCGGAGGCCTCTTTCGAGATGTGGACCGGGCATAGGGCTCCGACCGGTCTGATGGAGCGGGTCGCCAGAGCGGGAACGACCGGCGACGGATGATCCGGTTGGGAGGGGCTCTTGTGGCGGGGTTCGTGGCGGGACCGGCGGTGGACGCGTGGATCACCCGCCGGTTGGCTAGCCGAGGTCTGGAACGGCCGAAGCATTGGCGTCCCGCCACCCGGTGGATCCTCTCTGTCATCCTGGGGATCGGATGGGCCGTGATGTTGACCACAGTGGGATGGGCCGGCGTGCTGGCGGCCCATCTGGTGTGGGCGGCCGTGGCGGCCTCGGTGGTGGTGACCGACCTGGAACATCGGCTGATCCCCAACCGGATTCTGTATCCGGGCGCGGCGATCACCGCCGTTCTGCTGCTGGCCGGAGCGTTGCTCGACGGGACGCCGGAGCGGCTTGCGACCGCGGCGCTCGGGGCCGGGTTGTGCCTGCTGGGCATGGGAGCGCTGTCGATCCTGGGGCGGGGTGCGCTGGGGATGGGCGACGTCAAGCTGTCGGCGGTGCTGGGCCTGGTCTGCGGCTACTGGGGTGTGGGGGTGGCGCTCAGGGCGATTCTGTCGGGGTTTGTGATCGGAGGAGCGGCGGCCCTGGGTCTGATGATCGCCCGCCGCGCCGACCGGCACACCCACCTCCCCTTCGCGCCCTTTCTGGTGGTCGGCGCCTGGTGGTCGATTCTCGGAGCGTCGTGGTGATGCGTGTAACTATCCTGCGCAAATCCCGACTGAATCGGTCGTAGTCTGGATTCGCACGGTTTAACCGAACTCGGCACCCCGCCGCTGCAACTCTGCCAGGACCCGTGTGCATGATCCCGGCGATGATCGAGGTTGATGCGTCCACAAAGGAGATAGCGAACCAGCT
>VXSV01000064.1:9080-13380 GCA_009837815.1 Acidimicrobiia bacterium | reverse complement strand
TCATGGCCATGTTGTCCTTGTCGGAGGCGATCATCGCCACCACCATCGCGCAGTTGGGAGTCGTGTTAACTGCTTCCAGCACCGCCCGAATGAATCCCATGTCCAGCACTGCTTGGTCGTAGTCGCTGGCGGCCATGACCCGCAGGTAATCCATGATCTCGTCGATGAGGACCAGGATGGGACGGCCGACGGTCTGGAGTGCCTCACCCAGTTTGGCTTTGTTGGTGAGGTGGGGGCGGTACTTCTCGTAGAGGTTGTGGTCGGGTTGAAACAGGCGCCACAGGAACCGTTCTCCGAGGGTTTTGGCGGGTCCGAAGTCCTCCTCAGTGGCGGTGGTGTTGTCGCAGTCCAATACGACGCAGAGGGGACTGTTCAGGTCTGGGTCGACGGGCCGTCCGGTGATGTCAAGAGCCGATTTGATGATCTCCCTGCCGAGGTCCGTGTCGGCCAACAGGCGAGGGTAGGTGGCGAGATGCCAAAGGCCCACCAGTCCGTGGGATTTTCCACCTCCCATTGCCTGGTCAAGTCTCCAAACCGCGGGGGTTTGCGTCGAGTGGGGAACCCCGAGACGCACCGCCACCCGGGCCATGAAATCCACCAGGCTTCCCGCCGGGTGGGTGATCTCCCCGTAGTAGTCGGGTCGGGAGTAAGGGGGACGGGCACCGCTAGCCAGGGCTGCGCTGTGGAGGGACATTCGCACATCGGAAATGGCCCCACCAGAGGTGATCACCTCCCGACGGAGGCTCATGATGGTCCACCAAGGTGTCGGAGAGTCGGTCATGAGAACTCTATCTGTCCTTTCTACAAGAGGCTCCCCTGCCCCACTTCGACTGGTTTGTCGCTGTCGGATTCGGTTCGGGCGGCCTGTTCTCGGATGAAGTTGCGGTTGCGCACCGTCCAAGTCCATGTCTGCCCGTCCTGGTCGGCTTCGCCCACCAGACGGGACATTTCGCCCATGGCTGCCCACAGTTGCTCGTCGGTTTCCCGCCCCAGGTCATGGAGAAAGGTGGCGATTTCCCGCGGGTCTCGTCCCAACCTGGCAATGCCAAACAGGACATCTATCAAGGAACTGTCAATGTCCAAAGATGCCTCGGAGTCGGCTCCTAAGGCCAGTCGCTGTCCCCCTTTGGTTTTGACCAAGATTCCCGCCACATCCGCCTCGGTCACATCGTAGGAGAGCCGCTGCCACCTGGCTGCCGAGCCAGCACCCACTCTCCTGCCATACAACCGCGCCCATGACAGAGCGAACCGGGTGCGCTCGTCGAAGTCAACCAGGCGGAACTTGTCAATCCGGATGTCGGCAGCGTCCTCCACGGCTTGGTGCGCCAGGCCTAGGAACATCTCGATAGGTACTTGCTGGCCAGTAAAGTTCAGCACGTTCTCGTACCGTCCAACCACTTCCATAGCGGGGGCGATAGCGGCCATGCGCTGATCTGAGTCGGCCAACCCGTCCTCGGTCCAGACTGGAACCCGTTGGGCGATTTCTTCTCGTATCTGTTCGGACACGAAGCGCAAGTCGCCGATAGGACGATCAGGTTGGGCAGCGCGGGTGGCCATCATGATTGTGTTGTCAATGAACTGCCCTGTCTGTTTTCCGCCCTTTTCGGTGCTACAGGGCCACGAACCGGTCAGCACCAGGCCAGCATCGGTGATGGCGGTGAGCACCCGAGTCCACGCATCAGGGTCGCCATGGCCAAAGACGATGGAAACGACACCGTCGGGACGGGTCTTGATGCGGGTCTGGTCTAAGGCCTTTGTGATGGTTGCTTTGTAGTGCGCTTCTGTGCGATGGTCATCGCCGACCGAACCGAACTTTACGACAGCCTCATTTGTCTTTTCCTGCAACCCGTTGGGATCGCTGGTGATGCCAAACCACGGCATAGCGGTAGCCAAGGCCCGTTTCAACCACACAAACAGCAAATCGGACGAGTCGCAATAGTTGATCATCGCGTCATAAGGAGGGTCGGTTACGACCGCATCCAATGACCCGTCGAGGATGGGCAACTCTGTGGCTGATCCTCGTTGGATTATCGCCGAGTCTCCATTTACACGGCTCAACTGCTTTTGCAGATTTCGAGTCGTGTGGACGACTAGGGAGGACCAGGTTGCTGGACCAACACCGGTAGATGTCTCAAAATAATCGAACCCATGTGAGATACCCGAGTCGTTTACATAGATGTGCCCTACACATTGACGCGGTGTTTGGAGCGATGCTCCCCTCGTGCTGTATTTGAGGCGTCGTACCAGGTTAGAAGCCGAATACCCTGATAATGCTGTGGCGTATTCGGGACTGATGCCCGATGCGGTCATCTCGCGAAAGAGGCCATCTATCACTCGGACGAGCCGCGCAAACCCCAGTGTCTGTCGAGCATTGCACAACTTTCCCCAAGTGTCGTATCCGTAGCCAGCTGGCCCAATAAATGCCGATAAACCAGGCAGCAGTGCTTCTGTTGGCACGGATGACAGACCTGGACCCAGAGGCGGTTCCACTGCTAGTGCCTCTTCTACGCCCAGCAGCCCGCCAAAGTCCTTCTGGCTCGGCTTGCGGTACCGCTTTCCGATGTCAGCATCAATGTCGGCCACGACCAAGAGGGCATCCTCCGCTAGGTCGTCACGCATGAGGCGCTTCAAGGTATCTAGTGGATGGGCCTGTTGACAGAAACTACAAATGGCTGTCTTGCCCCGCTTTCCCCTGATGTTTATCAAGGTGGGCTGATCTGTCGGGGGGCCATCATGCACTATTGTCCAGAACTTCCCCAACTTGGCATCGGCGACTATTCGATAGGACTGCCCGGGATCCTCCACATCCTTCCGCACCTTGGCGTTTCGTAACTTCAAACTGCCCGTCAGGGGAAACCGGTTGCCGCAGTTGACACACGGCAGGGTGATCGCCCACACATACCCCCAAGGTCGTTTCCCGTTCACCTTGGGGTAGAACTCGCCCATGGCTTGTTCGTATCGGTCTCCCACCAGGTCAAGAACAAACCGCACATCCTGCAGGAGGCGGGGTTCGGCGAAGTATGTCGTCTTATGTTTTTGGTATCCGTCAAAGGGCAGGTCGGGTTCATCGTCCCAGTCTTGCATGGGCCAGTCCGCCAGCAACATTCCTGCCAGAGTTGCGACTGGTGAGTAGTCGATGCCCCATGCTTTGACTCCCAGGCGGGCGGCTTCGAGGGGGATCATGGCCCGCCCGGAGAACGGGTCGCACAGTTTTGCCCCGTTTGGGTAGTGCTTGGCCAGTTCGTCTCGCAACTCCCGGTTGGCCGCGTCGTAGTCGGTCATCGCCTTTCGTACCAGGTTTTTGAGGCGTTCCTGCTCGTCGGCGTCGTCGGGCCAGGGCAACAGAGAACAGATCACCGCGGCCTTGGCCTGCGCCAAAGGGCGGGAGGCGAACCATGTGAACAGGCTTTTCTCGGCAAAGCCCCTGCCCCAGCCTCGGGCGGACTGCTCGGACACCTCGGCGCAGGGGAACCACCGCTCGATCATTCGAACGCTCATGGTTCCACTCCTTGGTATGCACTTGGGGATGTGGGGTATGGGTCAGGTGGCTGTTCGGCAGGTGGCGTTTTCACTGGTGTCTATTCTGGCAGAGGTATCCCGAAGGTTGCGAAAACAGTTTGCGGCAGCCGAACGTGGGTTACGGATGATTCGTCTCTCCGTCGGGATCCTGGGTTTGCTGTCGTTCGGCCGGGGTCAGTGGTCCGGTTTGTTGCGAGCGGCTTTCAGCGCGCTTCCCGGTAGCCGGACCGCGGGTACCGGCTTGAAGTCGTCTCTGAAAACCCTCTCCGGATTCTGCCACGCACTGAACAGCCTGCCGATGCCGTCTTCGCAGCGATCCACGACATATAGCCAGTATTCGTCTCCCATGGTTCGGGCCGCTTCCAGTTCACCGCCGGTGAGTTCGATGCCTTTGTTGGATGCCGACCCGCGGCGGCCTTTCACCTCCACGCATCGTTGGTCGGCGCCCCGTTCCGCGAGAAGGTCAAAGCCTATGTTCTCGCCGCTGACATCATCCACGATAAAGTGCTCCTGTTCAAGCAGGCGGGTCACATGGCGCATCGACACATCTTCGCTGTCTGGATCTTCTACGATTTGCTGACCTGCGATCACATGTGCCCATCCCAGCCGGCGGGGTTGGGTGTCGGTGATTTCGGCTTGCTGTTGGGCCTGGCTGATCCTGGTTTGGGCATTCGCTTCGAGCCGTTTTCTTTCTCGAATGCGGGTTTGCAGGTCGGGAATGTGCTCAGTGGTCACATTTGGGAGGTCCCTCAACTCCCGCTTTATTCCCGCTGCCCACTTC
>VXSV01000064.1:0-9070 GCA_009837815.1 Acidimicrobiia bacterium | reverse complement strand
GATTTGCGCTGTTTCGTTTCGGCGGCAGCCAGATGGTCGGCATGAGCAGCCGCGGAGGCCTCGGCATGCGCGTCAATCGGCCGGGGGGCAGGTTCGGAAGGCGGAGCGAGGTTGGGCAGCGTCTCCCACGCCACCCGGTTGGCCTTCCCATGCTGGTCAACACTGATCAGCCACGACACTTTATCCTCGGTGCCGTCGTTCCCGACTTTGAGAGTGGTCTCGTAGACAAACAGGGTGGAGTCCTGTTGAGCGGACGGGTCGGACAGCGCAGCACCCTGCCACATGGCCGCTTCGGTGCGATCTCGGATCGCTTGTGTGAGCTGGTAGAACAGCGGCCGGCTGGGAGTGAGAAGAGTCGCTTTTTCTGCCCTTCGGTTGCCCCCGTCGATGAGTTCTTGGCGGAGCATCTCCCTGGTGGACACCAAGGCCCTCCCTCCCGTTTCGGTCGGGAAGTTGCGGGGAAGTTTCCAACCGACAGAACTGAGGTAGTAGAACCCCCGATCAGCCAAGGGCACCGGATCGCGGGTCACCAACCCGGCAGCTACCAACCGGTCAAGGAAACGTTCCACCGTGTCGGGTTCGATGCGTTGCAGCAACTCGGACCTGCGGGCCGACTGCGCCAAGTCAAGATCGATGCCGCTTTCAAGGTACTCGGTTTCGGAACGCATCTCGTTGAACACGCGCACGATGTCGTTCTCACTCGCGACCCTGCCGCCGGGTACTACAGGGGGGTCGAAACAGCTGGTGATGTCGAGGCGTTCCATGACAGCGTTGAGGCTGTCGAAAATCCTCCCGTCCAGTTGGTTGGCTGCATTGACCAGGTTGTCCAACAGCGTCTCGTGAGCCTGACTCTCGCGGGTGCCCCGCGCCACCAGGTTGTAGAACCACGCTTTGCGTTGCTGGCCTATCCGGTGAATCCGCCCGAGTCTTTGTTCCAAGCGGACCAGGGACCACGGCATGTCCCAGTTGACCAGCACATTGGCCGACTGTAGATCTATTCCCTCGTTGCCAGCGTCGGTGGATACCAGTACCTGGAAGTCGCCTTTTTGGAAGTCCGCTTGGGTCTGCGCCCTGGTGAGATGATTGTCGTCGCCGGAGTAGCGACGGCTGGTAAACCCGGCGTCTTGGAATCTGTTGACCAGCCAACCTGCGGTGTCGGCGTACTCGGTGAACACCACCACCTGCCGGTCGCCGTCTGGGGTGATGCCATGGGGGGTTAGGCAATTGTCGATCATGGGCGGCCATTTCGACACTTCCAACTCCGGGCCCAACAGGGGTTCCAGTTCGTCCAGCATGCCGCGGATCGCTTCTCTCTCCGCCTTGGCATCCACAGACCTGACTCCCTCAACCCGGCCTTCGCCTCCGTCCTCTGCTCCTTCGTCGTACCAGTCGTCGCCTACCGGAGCGGTGGGGTCCGTGCCCATCTTTTCGGAACGCCGGTGGAGGGTCCGGGACAGTGCATGGAGAGACGACGCTGCTCGTTTGCCGTACACGAGACCGGCCAGAGAGCGGGCCTCGGGAGGGAAGAATTCCCTTACGAGAGCTATTGCCCGGTCGTGGAAGTCCTGCTCCACACTGTTCAGGAACACCTTCACATTCTTCGCTTGCCGAGGCTTGAACAGTTTCCGAGTCCTGTCGTAGTCCACCAGTGGCTCTTTCATGCGTCGCAGGAAGTGAACCGGCCCGGGTTTCAGTTTCCGACGCGCCGTCCTCCGGGTTTGTCTACCCCTCGCAGGTGGTTCAACCTCGGGAAACAGTTCCGGGTCGACCAGATGCAGCAGGTCTTGGAATAGCCACTCCTTGCCGCGGTGCGGAGTGGCCGTGAGAAACAGCGCATGAGGAACCTTCATCAGGGCCTTTCCCACATTGTGGAAGGTTTCAGCGGTGGGGGTCATCCGGTGGGCTTCGTCGAAAATGACCGCATCCCATCCGCCATTCACAGGGCGGATACCCTCCAACACGGTCGGGTTCTTCGCGGCGCGATGCATCGAAACCACCCAAATTGCGTGGTTCGAAATGGACAGAGTCCCTTGCTGCACGGTTTCGAGAGTGACTTCTTGGAGGCCGCCGCCGAAGAACCGGTCGAAATCGGCTCGCCACTTCTGAACCAGGTGGGCGGGGCACACCACCAGGGCGCGTTTCACGAGACCCAACCGTTGGGCTTCCCGCAACCAAAGGCCGGACATGATCGTCTTGCCTGTTCCCGGCTCGTCGGCCAGCAAGAACCGCAGTTTTGACTGGGGCAGCATTTGCCCGTACACGGCGGACATCTGATGCGGGTAGGGACGCAACCGGCTGGAGGCAAGTACCGTGGAAGTGGCAGATCGGACCGATGCCACCATCCGTTCCGCCCAAAGGCCCGCCAGCACCATCTCAGGTGAGGCCGCTCCGTCCTCGGTGGCTACTCGCACCCGGCGCAACTCTTCAACAGTGAGGATCAGTTCGCGCCACTTCCCGTCGGGATCTGTGACCCCCAGCACAGTGTTGCCTCCCGAGGGTGTTTGGATCTTGACTGTCACGATGCCGGTTTTGTCGGGCAATCGGACTCTCTGCCCGTATTGAAACTCTGGTGTGTTGCCGCTCACAGTCTCAGCACGATGCTATTCAGGCAAACTCTCCCACTTGAAAATCAGCACACTAACAGGAGATCCAGCACCCGAACGCAGCATTCGCCACTACAGCCAGCAACTTGAACCGCCCTGACCAGTCACCACCGCTACCATCCTCCAAAACGGGGGAACCTCAGTTCCGCGCCACAATTCGCGCCAGCCTCGCCCTTGTAGCTCAGTGGATAGAGCGACTGCCTCCTAAGCAGTAGGTCGCAGGTTCGAATCCTGCCGAGGGCGCTATGAATCCGGGCGGATCGCGGGTAACCAACACGATCACCCGACATCCGTGGATCGCAGGGGTGACGGGGGTCTATGTGGCGGCGTGGACCATCTACGGCTTCAGCACCGGCGCCCGGCTGGCCATCCCCTACCTGATCTGGCTGTTGTTCGCGGGCGGTGTGGTGTTGGTGTTCGATCGCCGGGTTCGCTTCTCCACCGAGGTGCTGGTGCTGCTCTCCATCTCCGGCTTCGCTCACATGGCGGGCGGGAACGTCGTCATCAACGGATCCCTTCTGTATGAGTCCACCTGGCTCGGGTTCCTGGGTTACGACCATCTTCTGCACGTCCTGGGACTGGGAACCGCCGGTCTGGCTGTGTGGGAGGCGACAACCCGGATGTTCCGGGCTTTCGGCGGATGGCCGGCGGCGGTCATTACCTTCCTGGGAGCCCACGCTGTCGGGACAGCGATCGAGATAGGTGAGTACCTTTCCTATCTGACCATCGAAGCGGCAAATGTGGGTGACTACGCCAACAACATGCAGGACCTGATCGCCAACATGGTCGGGGCGCTGCTGGCGGCCTGGTGGGCGAGTCGGGCCCCGCGGGGCATTCCCCGTCCCTGAGGGCGGCGAGCCACCACCTTCACCGCCCGCCACGCTCCTGCGCTCACATCCTCTCGCTCCGTAATCCGGGGATCGGCGTCGACCGACTCGGCCCGCACCACCTCAAGGTCGGACAGCGCGGCGGTCAACTCGGCCAAGGTGGCGTAGTGGTCGGGATCGCCACCGACGGCCGCATCTCCGTCCCACTCCCCCACTATCAGCGTGCCCCCCGGCGCCAGGTATCGCCCGGCGATGGCCAGGAGGGCGTCCCGGGCGGACCCCCGGGGAGGAAGAGAGTAGGAAATGACCACCAAGTCGTATAGGCCTTCGGCCCTCCAGGTCAACATGTCACCATGAAGGAACCTGGCCGCGACCTGAGCGTTGTCAGCAGCTATCCGAGCCGATCGAACAGCTTTGGGGGATGAGTCCACACCGGTTGCTGTCCAGCCCCGCTGCGCCAGTCCGATGAGATTGCCTCCGGCGCCGCATCCCAGGTCGAGAACCCTTCCAGGCGGAAGGGCCAGCGCCTCTGCCAGCAGTTGGGGATCGAAGGGTTCGGTGTCGGCGCCGTCGCCGACATAGACGTCGTCCCAGTCGGCGCCGCCCGGTCCCTCGGTGCCCATCTGCTCAGTTCAACCGGAGATGCTTGGCGGCCTCCCGGAACGACAGTCCCGACAGCCGCTCCCGGTTGGCGGTGAGAAAGCGACTCACCTCGACCGGCGCCACCCGGGCGTGCTGGCGGAGAGCCCACCCGATCGCCTTCCGGATGAAGAAGTCTTTCTCTTCCATGGTCTGTCGGCAGAACCGGAACAGTCGCTCCTTGTCGCAGTCCTCCTTCCACTTGAGTTGGTGCAGCAGAGCGGCGCGGCGAAGCCACAGGTCCTCGTCGGCGATCCAATCATCCATCACCGAGACCGACCCGGGGAAACGCTTGACGATCCCTCCCACCACCGTGCCGGACAGGGGATCGCATGAGTCCCACCACGGCTTGGTTGCGATCATCCAGCGCAGCTCGGTCAGGAACTCCTCTCCGAGCCGTCCGGTCGCCTTTCGCAATTGGTCGATAGCGGCGTACTGGTACTCCCTTTCGGGTCGCTGCCAACAGGCCCGGGCGAATTCCAGAAGGTCGTCCTCGGTCGGCCGGGGAAGTCCCGCCAAGGCGCCTTGCGCCAACCGTCGGCGTTCCGGCGAGGAGATTCCCATGAAAGGGAATCGGTGTTTCATGTAGGCGCTCATGCCCTCCGCCCGGGCGGCGTCGCGGTGGGCGGAGAACGCCTCCGCTATCGCCTCCTCCATGCGGGCGCCGTTCAAAGCTGAGGTCCGCTGTCCCCCAGGAGGTCCCTGAGGAGGTTGTCCACCCTCCCGGTGATCTCCCCGATTCTGATCAGCATCTCCTCCCAGCGGTCCTGGGTGACCGAGTCGAGAAGCCTGCGGGGTAGGTTGTCCGGTTCGGTTACCCGCCCGACCACGCGGGATTCCGAGAGCATGTCGGTAAAGGTGTCGGGAAGTGGCAGGAAGGATGCGAACCAGACGAGGGCCATCACCCACACCACCAGCCACACCAGGCCCAGGGCGGCGCCTGCTGCGCGGTCCAGGGTGGTGAGCCCGGGGAACCTCATCATCCTGGTCAGGGCCTGCAACGCCGCCCACACCGCGATTCCCACACCGGCGAACAGGGCCAGTCCCACCAAGGCCAGGGCCCCCCCGTAGGGAATGCCTAGCCAGTCCTCCACCAACGTCGCCCAACTCGGGGCCAGTCGCACAACCAGGAGCAGGCTGAGGACCAGCGCGACAAAGCCGGCCACCTGCCGCAGCAGGCCCTTGCGCCAGCCCCGGAACACCAGGAGACCGCCGGCGGCCAGCATGGCCAGGTCAAACATCGGTCTGGTTACACAAGGGCGATTCGCATGCGCTTGTTGGAGCGGCCTTTGCTCTCGGTCTTGGTCACTCTCACCGGGCCGACCTCCAGGGTGGAGCGGACATGGGTCCCCCCATCGGCCTGGCGGTCGAGTCCCACGATGTCGATCACCCTGATCTCTTCGACCCACTCGGGTATGAGGTTGACCTTGGTGCGGATCAGGTCGGGGTCGGCCAGCGCCTCGGCCCGGGCCATCCACACCACCTCGGCAGGATATCCCTTGACCAGTTCCAGGTTGAGACGCCTTTCCACCTCCCGTCCGAACTCCCGCGAGATTCCTTCCAACTCGAAGTCCATCCGAGCGGTTCCATCCTTCATGTCACCGCCGGTCACCTTGGCGCCGTAGTCCCTCCACACCACTCCCGACAGGGCGTGAAGTGCGGTGTGGGTGCGCATGATTGTGTAGCGCCGGTCCCAGTCGATAGCTGTCTCGATGGGAGTTCCGGGATCCATCATCTGAGGTTCGGCTACCACATGGATGACCTTCCCCCGTCGCCGGTAGGTGTCGGTGACCGCTACTTCGCCTCCGCTCCAGCGAATCACTCCCGTGTCTCCGGGCTGGCCTCCCCCGCGGACGTAAAAAGGGGTCCGATCGAGAATCAACCCCTCCTCCGCCACCGCGGTGACGGTTCCTTCGGCGCTGGTCAGATAGGAATCGCGCGCCGCCAGTTCTTCGGTGCCGGCCCTCATGGCGCCAAGGCTAGCCCTGTACCCTTCGGCTCATGGTCAAGGCCCTTCCCACAGGAGCGGAGTTGGTGATCGTGGGGGCAGGCGTGGTGGGCGCTTCCACCGCCTTCTGGGCTTCCCGAGCCGGTCTGCGCCCGGTGGTTCTCGAGGCCAGGCCGGCCGCCGCCTCCCTCACCACTCCTGCGTCGACGGGAGCGTTCCGCCTCCAATTCGACAATCGGGAGGAGATGGAGTTGGTCCGCGAGTCGGTCGATCTGATTCTCAATTTCACCGAGGTCACCGGAGAGCACTCCGCCCCCCTGGGCATACGACAGCCCGGATATCTGTGGGCGACCACCTCCGACGCCCGTGCCGAGGCCCAGCGACGGCTGGTGTCCCGTCAGCATTCCTGGGGTCAGACCGACATAGAGCTTCTCGACGGCGCCGAGGCCCGGCGCAGGTTCCCTTACCTGAGCGGCGATGTGGTGCAGGCCCGCTACCGAGCCGACGACGGATTCGTCGACCCCCGTGCGCTGACGTTGGGATTGCTGGCCGCGTCAAAAGCCCCATTGCACACCTCATGCCGCGTCAGCCGGGTCGAGGCCCTGGAGGCGGGAGGTTTTCGACTGGAAACCAATCAGGGACCCATGCAGGCAGACCAGGTGGTGAACGCCGCCGGGCCCTTCTCGGGGAAACTGGCCGAGATGGTGGGGGTGGAACTGCCGCTGGTGGTCAAGCCGCGCCACAAGATTGTGGTTCCGGAACTGGCGCGGGTGCCCCCGGACGCTCCTATGACCATAGACGACGACACCGGCGTCCACTGGCGACCGGCGTACTCGGGCGCTTTTCTCCTGGACGCTTCCCCGGTCGGTCCGGGAAGGGAACCGACCGAAGACGTCGCTCCCGACTCCGACATGGTGTTCGGAGTGCTCGATCCGTCCCAACCCGAGTCGGCGGCTCGTATCAGCCCGTTCTGGGGAGAGGCCTGGCGCCTGGGGGAATTGCGCTGGATGGTGCAGTCGGGACAGTACATGTTGACGCCCGATCACCGGCCACTGATCGGAGAGGCACCGTTGAAGGGATTCTGGGTCAACACGGGTTATTCGGGTCATGGGATCATGTGCTCCCCCGCGGCCGGACGTGTCCTGGCCGATCTCATCACGTCCCGGATTGCTGAATCTCCCTTTGCTCTGGACCGCCGTTTCGTGAAGAGGACTATGGATCGGATCTGACCGGGGAGTTCCGCTCTCCGTCAGGCTCGGTCTCCGACGGAGGGGTGGTCTCCTGCGGTCTGGGCCAGAAGAAGAGAACGGGAGGTCGTATCTCGGTGATTATCGACTCCCGGGCCTCGTGCCAGTCCTCGCCGAGGACGCGGGTGCGCCAGATGTGACCGGCGAGGAGCCGGAACAGCCCTACCACCGGCACTGCGGTCAGCACTCCCAGGAAGCCTCCGACTGAGGCGCCCACCACCAAAGCCACCACAATGGTGAAAGCCGACAGCTTGACCCGGGTTCTTTGAACCATTGGGGTGACGACATGGTTGTCGAACTGTTGGATGGCGGTGAACAGCAGGATTGCGATCAGGCCGGTGAAGGGCTTCCCCACCAGAAGCGAGACCAGAAAAGCCAGGGTGGCGCCCGCCACCGGACCGGCGAAGGGGATAAGGTTCAACACCCCGGAAAAAACCCCCACGATCAGCCAGAAGGGAAGATTGAGAACCCACATCACGAAACTTCCCAGCACCGCCACGATGGAGGCCACCAGAAACTGTCCGCGGGCGAAGCGGCTGATGGTGGACGTGACTGCGCCCAGCAGGTAGACGACCTCCTCCTGGTGGCGGCCGGGGGTGAGGCTCAGGAGGAGAGTGCGGAGCCGCGGTAGGTCTGTAAGCAGGTAGAAGGCCAGCACCGGAGCCAGGAGGATCACCACCAGGGCTTCGGCAACTCCGCCCGCCAGACTCCACAGCGTATCTCCCAGGTCGTCGCCGAGAGTGTCGGCCAGGCCTCCCAGGGCCCCCAGATTCTCCCGATCCGAGAGCCAATCGCTTATCTGCTCTGTGCTCTCGGGCAGACTGAGGGCAAGGCCCAGGTTGTCGGCGATCGAATCGACCTGTTCGTACACCGCCTCATATATCTCGGGTAGTCGGTTGGCGAACTCCTCGGCCTGCCGGACTACCGGAACGCTCAGAGCCGACCCCAGGGCGATTAGCACCACCAAAGAGATGACATAGGCCGCCGCGGCGCCCAGGATGCGGGGTAGACGGAGCCGCTGCAGGAAGACCACCAGCGGGTTGAGGATCACGACGATTGCGATGGCAAAGACCACCGGCAACCAGATGATTCTTATCTTTTCGGCGATCCACCACATGAAACCCGCCAGGGTCAATGCGCCGATCGCCCCCCAGATCGTCAGCACTACCCGGTTCAGGCGTGTTCCGTCGGAAGTGGTGGTCATAGGCGGTCCCAAGATTAGTTGTGGTGTTCGGGCGGTGGTCGAAAAAGAAAAATGTGCCCGACTCCGAAGAGTCTCGGGCCTCTAGTTCGAGGCCGTGATTATCTGTGCCGAGCTTTCCTCAATGACGGTGATGGCCCACCCCGCTCCCCGCTCTCCGATCCAGGCGATGTCCCCGTCGACCGTCCACTCCTCGGGCACCACCGCCGCGCCCAGCACCTCGACCGGAACCCCGGCCGGCGCCTCGATGGTGAAGGAACCGCTCAGGACCATCCTGGTGGGCCCGGACGTCCCTCCCACCTTGATTGCGCCCTCCCCGGAGACCGCCAGGCCCGCCAGCCGAATACTGCGAAGATCCAGAGAAACCTCGGGGGCCGCCAACGTCAGGTTCCAGGTCGGATCGGGATGCAGGCCCACATTCCATCCGGAGGAACGCAACCAGGCGTTGTCCTCCACCGGAAGGTCAATGCCGAAGGGAAGGGGATCTCTGACATCAATGATGGTTATCTCTCCTCCCTGGTCCACCTCACTCTCGACCGCCAGTGGGATCCCGGCCCCCCCTCCCCGTCGGGTCATCTCCACCGGGTAGGCGAATGGGCCGCTCC
>VXSV01000089.1 GCA_009837815.1 Acidimicrobiia bacterium | reverse complement strand
CCATGTCCAACTCCCGCTCCAAGGCCGCCCGGCCCCCGCCCAACTCGGCTCGAACCCCCTCCAGCCGGCGGCGCTCCTCCCAACTCTTCGCATAGAACCCCATCGCCTCAATGCCCTTTTCGTCCAGGGTGGCGTCCAGCATCTCCCGCACCTGTCCGGGCCGCCGCAGCCGGAGGTGCTCCTGCTGTCCGATGATTTCCACCAGACCACCCACAGCGTCCGACAGCGAGGCGACAGACGCCACCATCCCGTCCAGATAGCCTCGGCTTCTTCCCCGCCTCGGGACGCGGCGGGTCGCCGCAATCTCTTCTCCGTTCACGATCCATCGGCCGCTCACCACCGCCTCGGATCGGAACGGACCCACCGCCCCGGCGTCTGCGGCTGCTCCCATCAGGAGCCGGAGCGCCCCCAGGAGCAGGGTCTTTCCCGCCCCGGTCTCCCCGGTGATCACCACCAGGCCCGGGCCGGGGCGGAACTCCGCCCTCTCGATCACCCCCAGGTTCTCTACGATCAGTTCGTCGAGCATCGCCTCACAGTCCGAAACGCTCGGTGACGACGGTGGAGAAAGCGACCCGCTCGAACGCCACGAACATCACCGGTCGGGGCCCCCGGCGGACCACCACCTCGTCGCCCATGCCCAGAGAGGCGGTGGTGCGGCCGTCCACCGACACCTGCACCGGCCGGTCGCGGGCCACCCGGCAGCGGATCACCGACTCGGGCGAGAGCACCAGCGACCGGGAGAAGAGCGAATGGGGCGCAACCGGGGTCATCACCAGCGCGTCCACCCGGGTGTCGAGGAGAGGCCCGCCCGCCGAGAAGCTGTAGGCGGTGGAACCGGTGGGAGTGCTGATCACCAGCCCGTCGGCCCGGTAGGAGAGCATCGGTTCGGAGTCCACCTCCACCTCCAGTTCGATCAGACGCTGGCTGTCGATCTTCTCCACCACGACGTCGTTGACCCCCAGGTCGCTCAGCCCATTCAGTTCGGCCATCACCGTCATCCGGGGAACCAGCCGGTATTCGCCCTGTTCCAGGCGATCGAGGGTCCGGCTGAGATCCCCGGGGTCGGCCTCCGCCAGGAACCCCAGCGTCCCCAGGTTGAAACCCAGCACCGGCCGGTCCGCCCGATAGGCCAGGCTCACCGCCCGCAGCATGGTGCCGTCTCCGCCGGTGGCGATCACCAGGTCGGTGGGCTCATCGGACAGATCCGCGCCCTCCCCTTCGTCCACCCAGACCTCCCATCCGCGGCTGCGAGCCTCGGCCATCAGATTCCGGGTAAACCGCACCGCCGCCTCCCGGACCCGGTTGGGCACCACGCCTATTCTCACCGCTCCTCCCAACCTTGCATCTCCGCTCCCCCTTTCACAGACCATATGAAGAACTCGCTGTTCTTGGACTTGGCGCCCCGCAATGGGGATGCCACCACCCTCCCGGGACCGAGACCGGCCCCCTGGAGGCAGGCGCCCACCTTGCGGATCACCTCCGAATGCACCCGTGGATCCCGCACCACACCCCTCTTTCCGACCAAGCGGCGGCCGGCCTCGAACTGGGGCTTCACCAGGGTCAAACAGTCCGCTCCCTCCTCGGCCAGCTCACTCAGCCGGTCGACCACCGTACACAACGAGATAAAGGATAGGTCGGCCACCACCACTTCGAAGAGCCCCAGCCGTGAAGAATTCACATGGCGGATGTTGGTCCGGTCCATCACCTCCACCCGGGGATCCCGGGCCAACCGGGGATGGAGTTGGCCGTATCCCACGTCCAGGGCGGTGACCCGGAGCGCCCCTCTGTGGAGAAGGGCATCGGTGAATCCCCCGGTGGAGGCCCCCACGTCCAGACATCGCTTCCCGCCGGGATCGACTCCCAGCACTTCGAGGGCGTGATCGAGCTTGTCTCCCCCGCGGGAAACAAAGCGGGGCCCGTCCGTGGTCAGGGAGATGCCGGTTGCGGTCCCCACCAGGGTGGCGGGCCGCGGTGAGAGCACTCCTTCCACCCGCACTCCGCCGGCGGTGATCAACCGCTGAGCCTCGGTACGACTCCCGGCTTGTCCTCTCTCCACCAACTCCTGGTCGAGCCGCCGCCGATTCAGCTTGCCTCTCCTCTTTGTCCCTCCAACAGCCCCTCCAACAGGTCGGCCAGCCGCTCAGCGGGCGCCAGCCCATCGGCGCCTTCCGACTCCGTCAACTCCTGGAGCGCCCTGCGGGCCTCGGCCAGCCGGGCGTCGTCCTCCTCGGCGCCGGAGGGGATGCTCTCCGGAACGGGGTTCTCATTCATCTACTTAGATTATGGCAACGCCCGGCCCCGCCCCGCCGTCCATAAACCCCCTCAGTGGTCCGGAGACCACCACAGCGTGGCGAGAGTCCGCGGACCGTCTTCGACATAGAGGCGATCGTCTCTCGCTACGACATGCTCCTTTAAGAGCGGGCGCAACTCGGCGCGTCTCGCCAGAGGAACCGCCACCCGTCGCCCGTAGTAGGCCAGGACGTCATCCCAGGTCCGGAACCACAGATCCGGCGCCCGTTCCCAACGCACCACCCCCACCTCGACGCCCAGTTCGGAGACGATCACCGCCACCAGGTCCTCCACCGAAGGACCCTCGGGGCGGTCGAGATCGTGGATGGCCCGGTAGAGGTAATTCATGTTCGTCCAGGGGTGGACGTTGGTCATCTCCACCACCGCCCCCCGGCGGCAATGGCCTCCCAGAGCCCTGATGAAAGGCCCGATGTCCGCCACGTCGTACACAACATGGCTGGATAGCGCGACATCGGCCACCGGGGTGGACACGGCCGCATCCGGCCAGGCGCCCACCAGCACCTCCACTTCCAGCCCCTCCGCGTCGGCCTCCTCCCGAAGACCTGCCGCCATCCCGGGGTTCTTCTCCACCGCGGTAACCCTGTGCCCCGCCCGTGCGTAGGGAAGACAGCTCCGACCGGTTCCTGCGCCGACGTCGACCAGCGTCCCGTCCACACCCAACATCTCTGTGACCAACGAAGTGGTGGGGGTGGTTCCTCGGCGGGTGCGGCTCTCCCGGGTCCGCCGTCTCCACAGCTCCGGCGGCCATCCGTAGGGCGACTCGTCGGCCTGCTCGAGGACGCTCTCGGGTATGGCCCACGACTCCAGGTCGGCCTTCCAGCGACCAGACGGGGAACCGGAGTCGTACATGCGGCGATCTTAGGCGGGCCGCTCCCCGCATCCGGTGAACAGGTCATCCTCCCGATATGGGGTCTCCACCCTGCTGAACACCCGGATGAAGGTCTCCCAGCCGATCATCCGAGGCAGATACTCGTCGGGTGTCGACATCCATGAACTGTCGGCGGGAATCTGGCTGCGGTGGGCCTGTAGGGCGGCCATCTTGGTGGGAACGCAGTCCCGCACGTCCAGCGTGCAGCTGATATCCCGGTCGGGAGTGCCGGCATGGTGGGCCTTCTCCAGGTCTTCTTCGCTCATCTCCCCGCGGGAGAACTCGAGCTCGGCGTAGGCGACCACCCTGCTCCTCGGCCAGACCGACCAGTAGAGCTTGAGCGGCTCCCAGAACTCCTCCCCTTCCTCCAGGGGAAACCGTCCCAGATCGGAGGCGCCGAAGAAGGCTGCGGTCCCCACCCGGTGGACATTGATGTGATCGGGATGGCCGTATCCCCCGAACGCGTCGTAGACGGTCATCACCTCAGGCTGGTAACGGCGGATCAACCGCACCATCCGGCCGACTGCCTCCATAAAATCGGCCTGCCAGAAGCTGTCGGGGTGGGAGTTGCCCTCCCATCCCATCATGCCCGAGTCGCGATACCCCAGGAAGGCATGGTGCTTCACCCCCAGTATGGAGAGCGACTCCGCCAACTCCGCGGCTCTAACCTCCGCCAGCTTCGGGGCGATCTCCTCGGGATTGGGGTAGTTGTGCACCTCCCCCTCCGCACCGTCGGTGGCGGTCACCACCACCACCTGCTCCCCGGCCTTGGCGTAGGTGACCAAGGCGCCGCCGGTGGACATCACCTCGTCGTCGGGATGAGCATGAAACGACAACAGTCCGGACACGCCAGCCCACATTAGTACCGTCGCTGTGTGAGTCATTCTGCCCACGCCACCGGGTTGATCGCCGCCGGGTTGGTCTCCTGTGTTCCCCGGGAATCCTTGTAACCCCGACTCCGTAAAATGGGTCATAGCCGACACTATGTACCAGGTTCTTCAACCCGACGGAGCTGTCGCCCTGCCTGAGGTCGCCCAGCGCTACTCGCCCGAGTTGCTGACGCGCATCTATTCGGAGATGGCGGCGGGGCGGGCACTGGATCGGCGGGTCATGGCCCTCCAGCGTCAGGGGCGGATGGGCACCTTCGCGCCCATGGAAGGCCAGGAAGCGGTTTCGGTCGGGTCGGCGCTGGCGCTCGAATCCGAGGACTGGATCTTCCCCTCCTACCGGGAGCACTCGGCGGTGCTCGGTCGGGGGCTCCCCCTCGAAGCGCTCTTGGAGTTGTACCGGGGTCACGGCTATGCGAACTGGGATACCCGGGGTCTCCGGATCGGCCTGTACACCATTCCCATCTCCACCCAACTTCCCCACGCGGTGGGACAGGCCTACTACGGAGCCCTCAGCGGCGACCGGAACGTAACCGTCGCCTTCTTCGGAGATGGCGCCACCTCCGCATCCGACTTTCATTCGGGCATGAATTTCGCCGGTGTCTGGAACCTGCCGGTGGTGTTCATCTGCTCCAACAACCAGTACGCCATCTCCATGCCGGTCTCCTCCCAGACCGGCTCGCAGACCCTTTCGCAAAAGGCCGTCGCCTACGGCTTCGAGGGGATCCGGGTGGACGGAATGGACGCCCTGGCCGTTCACAGCACGGTCGCCGAAGCCGCCCGAAAGGCCCGTGAGGGCGGGGGCCCCACTCTGGTGGAGGCGGTCTGCTATCGATTCGGTCCCCACGCCACAGCCGACGATCCCGGCCGATACCGGTCCGCAGAGGAGGAGCGCTCCTGGAAGGCCCTGGACCCCCTGATCCGCATGCAGGCCCACCTGGAGAACCTCGGCGCCTGGGACAACCAGATCGAAAAAGAAGCCGTGGCGGAAATGGAGGCGGCCATCGACGAGGTTATGGCGAGGATCGAGGGGAGACCCCCTCCCCCGAGGTCGAAGACGGTCACCCAGGTCTACGAGCGCATCCCCGAGGCGCTTGCCACGCAGTTCCGGTCCTCCCAAGAGGCCCGTGACGCAGAACCCGTAGACCTCAATAGTCAACTGTGGAGGATCGGCGAAAACACGCCTCCCGACCCCGAGCCGTCGGAGCGCTGGAACATGGCCCAAGCCCTCAACGCCGCCCTGGGAGAGGCGATGGAACGCTATCCGGAAGCGATCATCCTGGGAGAGGACGTGGGACGAGCGGGCGGGGTGTTCCGGATCACCGAAGACCTGCAGGTCAAGTACGGCGCCGAACGGGTGATAGACACGCCGCTGTGCGAGACGGGAATCGTGGGCGCCGCCATCGGCATGGCCATCGCCGGGGCCCGACCGATCGTGGAGATCCAGTTCGACGGCTTCGTATACAACTGCTTCGAACAGATCGCCACACACCTCTCCCGGATGCGCTACCGCACCCAGGGAGGCCTCGACCTGCCCATCGTGGTGCGCTTTCCCAACGGGGCCGGAATCAACGCCCACGAGTTCCACAACGAAAGCCCCGAGGCGCTCTTCTGCCACACCCCGGGTTTGGTTGTCATCTGCCCATCCACCCCCACCGACGCCAAGGGCCTCCTGGCCGCCGCCATCGACTCGCCCGACCCGGTGATATTCGCAGAGCCCAAGGTCCTGTACCGGGCGGGTCGGGAGCCGGTGCCCGGCGGCCATTATACCATCCCCATCGGCCGGGCAGCCACCCGGAGAGCCGGCCGCGACGTGACTGTGGTCACCTACGGGGGGATGGTCCCCGTGGCGCTCAGAGCCGCCGAGCAGCTGGAGTCGGAGGTCTCGGTGGAGGTGATCGACCTGCGCACCCTCTATCCGTGGGACACCGCGGCGGTTCTCTCCTCGGTCTCTCGCACCGGGCGGCTGGTGGTGGTGCAGGAACCTCCTCACACCGCCGGTATGGCAGCCGAGATCTCCGCCACGGTCGCCGAGGAAGCCATCTACGACCTGGCCGCGCCGGTGGTGCGGGTCACCGGGTTCGACGCTCCCCTGCCGCCCTTCGCATACGAGTCCTACGGGGTGCTGGGCACAGAGGACGTCATCGCAGGCATCATGCGGACTGTGGCCGAATGATGGGCGACTCACCGGTCATTTCGGTCTTCGGGTCGTCGGCCACCACCCCCGACCAGGCCGCCTGGCGGGAAGCCCGCCAACTGGGACGGATCCTGGCCGAAGCGGGAGCCAAGGTGGCGACCGGCGGCTACGGAGGGACAATGGAGGCGGTCTCGGAGGGCGCCTCGGCCGGAGGAGGCGAGGTGATAGGGATAACCGCGCCGAACGTGTTCCCCCACCGGGCGGGACCCAACCGGTTCGTCCGCACCGAGATCCCCGCCCACGACATCTACGAACGCGACCGGTACCTGCTGGGAATGGCGTCGGCCACCATAACCCTCCCGGGCAGCATCGGCACCATCGTGGAGTTCAGCGAGGCTTGGAGAGAAGCGCTCCTATCCCCGCCCGCCCAACGAAAGCCCCACGTGGCTGTGGGGGAAAACTTCCGGAGACTGGCCTATCTGATGGTGACCGAATTCGGCGTCGACCCCGAAGCGATGATCTGCGTTTCCACCGCTTCGGAGGCCGCCCGTGTCGTGCTGGACCGCCTCGGGCTCACCCACACCCGATGAAAGAGGTCATCCGGGCAGGCGGCGGCCTCGTGTTCCGCTTTTCTTCCGCCGGCCAACCCGAGGTGCTGGTCGTTCACCGGCCCCGCTATGACGACTGGTCGCTCCCCAAGGGAAAGAACGATCCGGGAGAAACTTCCCGGGCAGCGGCCGTCCGGGAGGTGTGGGAGGAGACCGGCTACCGGTGCCGGGTGATCGGCCCGGTCGGCCGGCGCGAATATGCCACCGGCGGCGGATGGAAGCAGGTCGACTACTACGCCATGGCTCCGCGGTCGCACACCGGGTTCCAACCCGGCAGTGAAGTGGATGAGGTCCGATGGATCCCGGTGTCGGACACCCGGCTTCTCACCTATGCTTTCGATCAACGACTTGTGGAAGACGCCGACTATCCGACCTTGAGCGCTACCCGGACCCTTTTCTTGGTGCGCCATGCCGCGGCGGGAAGCCGCCAACGCTGGACCGAACCCGATCACGCCCGGCCACTGACCCCCAAAGGCCGGCGTCAGTCCCATGCGCTGGCCGAGCGGCTGGCCGGAGAGGGCATCGAGAGACTGGTGTCGAGCCCATACGTTCGCTGTGTGCAGACACTCGAACCTCTTTCGGAGGTTTTGGGAATTCCGGTGGAGGAGCATCCGGCTTTGGGGGAGGGGGGAGGAGGCACAGAAACCCTGAAGTTGCTGGAGGAACTCTCCGTATGCAACGCGGCGCTATCCAGCCATGGGGACGTGATCCCTTCGACCATCTTCCGGCTGGCCGAAGGCGGGATGGAACTGCAGGACTCCATCTACCACTGCCGGAAGGGCTCTACATGGGTAATCAGCATGGTCGATGGCGTGGCAGCCTCCGCACGGTACGAGCCGCCTCCGGAGGTGTGAACCGCCCGGCCCGCCCCGTCGTCGCGGGCAGGTCTTCTCCCAGGCCGGCCATCCGGTCGGTATAATCTTCGGGGCGCGCGTTTTATGGCATCCGGACAGACCGTACTGAGAAGAACTCCCCTCGGCCTTCAGATATCCCAAGAGGTGCGCCGACAGATCCTTTTCGGTCACCTGTCCCCTGGTGACCCCCTCACGCAGCAGGATCTTTGCGATCGGTTCGGCACCAGCCGGATGCCGGTCAGAGACGCCATCAACATGCTGGTGATGGACGGTCTGGCCAACCGTCCCAACAACCGCGACGCGGTGGTGGCGGACATCACCCACGAGGACATCATCGACGCCTTCGAAGTAAACGCCCACCTCCATGCCCTGGCGGCGGTGCGGGCCATGACACGGGGAAACCCCGAGGAGCGAAAGCGTCTGCAGAGCATCCACGAGGAGATGGGAACCGCGGTCCGGGAAGGAGACCTGCCCCTCAGCGCAAAGCTGAACGGGAGGTTCCACCGTCAATTGAACCGCATGTCGCACTCCAATCCAATCATCACCGCCCTCAAGCGGGTAACCGCTTTCGTTCCCGACGATTTCGTGAAAGAGGCGCCCGATTGGGCGATCCGGGGCTATCGGGAACACGAGTCGATCATGTCGGCCTTCTTCTCGGGCGACAAGCAAATGCTCTATGAGTTGATCACCCACCATGTCATGTCGGTGGGCGACCACCTGGTCGAAGTCCTTTCCCATCACCGGCAGGAGACTTTCTCTCCCAACCACTCCTAGGGTCTGTGCGGTTTACTGTTCCCCAATAGCCGCCGGATTGTCATCCACCCTTCGCGGACCTGCTTCAGGGGTCAACCAGGGTGATGCCGCATCGACAGACAAAGCGGATCGATCCCATGGTTTGGGCATTAGCAACACAACCACGCCTGAACGGCCTGACGACGGCGGCTGCGGACGATTACCGATACCGACCGGATCCGGTAAGAATCGAGATCATGGCATCATCCAACTCCATTTCCCCATCCGCTCACCCTGCGGTCCGCATGGTGGACGGCGTCAAAATCTACGGTGAGGGAGAGACTGCCGTCCGCGCCCTCAGGGGGGTATCCCTCAGCATCGAGCGGGGCCGTTTCACCGCCATCATGGGACCCTCCGGATCGGGAAAGTCCACCCTTCTCCACACCCTCGCCGGGCTGGACACCCTCGAAGAGGGCGAAGTGTTCATCGACGGGACGGCCCTCTCCACCCTCAAGGACCGGGCGCTCACCATCCTGCGGAGAGAGAAGGTGGGATTCGTCTTCCAGACCTTCAACCTGATCCCCACCCTCAACGCCGAAGAAAACATCCTGTTGCCTCTCTCCATCGCCCGCGAGGATGTGGAACGCCACTGGTTCGACCAGATAGTGCAGACCGTGGGGCTGGGCGACCGCCTCAGCCATCGTCCCAGCCAACTCTCGGGCGGCCAGCAGCAGCGGGTGGCGGTGGCCCGGGCCTTGATGTCGCGTCCCATCATCGTCTGCGCCGACGAGCCGACCGGCAACCTCGACTCGCGGGCCTCCGAGGAACTTCTCGGGTTTATCAGGGGCGCCGTGGACGAGATCGACCAGACCGTTGTGATGGTCACCCACGACCCTCTAGTGGCGGCCTTCGCCGACGAAGTGGTGTTCTTGGACGACGGTCTGATCACCAGCCGGATGGCCGACCCCAACGCCGACGCAATCTTCGACCACCTGAAGTCGCTGGGCGAGTAGATGCTCCGCACCGCCATCAAAGGGATGTGGGCTCACAAGCTGCGGCTCACCCTCACCGCTCTCTCGATCGTTCTAGGTGTGGCGTTCGTGGTGGGGAGCTATGTGTTCACCGACACCATCCAGGACGGCTTCGACAAACTCTTCGGAGACGCCTTTGCGGGTGTGGACGTGCAGGTGGAGGCCGAAGTGCTCGAATTCGCCCAGCAGGGAGAGACCTTCCCCTCCTTCGACGAAGGTTTACTGGATCAGATCGCTTCGGTCCCCGGCGTGGAGATGGCAGTGCCGTCGGTGAGCGGCTTCGCTCAACTGCTCGACCCGGAAGGCAACCTGCTGGGAATCTCAGGACCCCCGAAGTTCGGCTTCTCCTGGGTTGAGGACCCCACGGTCAACCGGTTCTCCATCCTGGAAGCCGATGGCCGACCCCCCACCGCCGCGGGCGAGGTGGCGGTGGATGCGGGTACCGCCTCGAGACACGACATTTCGGTCGGCCAGGAGGTGGACGTCGCCTTCGAGAACGGAAAAGGCCGCTTCCGAGTGGTGGGCCTGGCCTCATCGGTGAGCCAAACCGACTTCGGGACCAGCTCGCTGCTTTTCTTCGAACGCCGGGAGGCTCAACGCCTGCTGGGACTGGAGGGACAGCTCACCGCCATCATTCTCCGCGCCGAAGAGGGCGTCTCCCCCGAGGTGCTGCTGGAAAGAGTCGAGGCCGTGCTGCCCGAAGGCCTGATCGCCGCCACCGGTGAACAGCTGGAGCAGTCGGTGGTCGAAGACCTGGAGACCGGCCTGGGGTTCTTCAACACCGCTCTCCTGGTTTTCGCGGCGGTGGCCATCCTGGTGGGAGCGTTCATCATCCAAAACACCTTCCGCATCATCGTGGCGCAAAGACTGCGAGAACTGGCGCTCCTCCGGGCCATCGGCGCCACCTCCCGGCAGGTCATCAGGATGGTGACCACCGAGGCCGCCCTGGTGGGGCTGGTGGCGTCGGCGCTGGGAGTGGGTACGGGGATTCTCCTGGCATACGGCATGAGGGAGGCTCTGGACCTGTTCGGGTTCTCATTCCCCCGCGGCGATCTGGTGGTGGTGACCCGCACCATCGTCCTGGGGATGGTGGTGGGAATGGTGATCACCATCACCTCCGCCCTGCTGCCCGCTATCCAGGCGTCGTCGGTGCCCCCGGTGGCCGCTCTGCGAGTGGGCGCCGGCCACACCAGGCGGGCTTCGCTTCGCAGGCGGGCGATCATCGGAATCTCGGTCACCTGTCTGGGCATAGCCGGCCTGGTGGTTGGGCTGGTGTGGCTGGGAATCACCTGGGTGGGCGCCGGCGCTCTGCTCCTGTTCCTGGGGGTGGCTATCCTCGCGCCGTTGGTGGCGCGCCCCGCCGGGTCGTTCTTGGGCTGGCCGTTCCCCCTCCTGTTCGGTGTGCCGGGTCTCCTGGCGAAGGAGAACACCCGCCGCCAGCCTCGTCGCACCGCCGCCACCGCTTCGGCGCTGATGATCGGAATCGCCCTGGTGTCTTTCGTGGCGGTGCTGTCCAGTTCCATCCGCGACTCGGTCAAACAGTCCCTCCTGGAGAGTTTCGCCGCCGACCTGACCATCACCTCGGTCAACTTCACCACCGGGGTGAGCGAAGAGTTCGTAGATGATCTAGCCCAACTGGACGATCTGGCCGCTGTTTCCTCTATACGGACCGGTTCTGTACGGATCACCACCGCGGATGGGTCGCTGGAGATCGAAACCAACATCGCCGCCGTCGATCCCGGCACCGTGGAGCAGGTGTGGGCCACCGGCGCCGAACCCGGTGTCGAGGCGGTGGTGGAGGGAATGATCGTGGAGACCAATCAGATGGAAGAACGGGGCTGGGCTGTGGGAGATACCCTCACCCTGGAGTTTCCCTCGGGGGAGAGCTCCGAACTAGAGATCACCGGGACCCTGGCGTCACCGGCATTCGGAGGGGTGCTCATCTCCGAAGAGCGTTACCTGCGGCATTACGACTTGACCGCACCCGACGTGGTATTCGTAGCAGTGGCAGAAGGCGTGGCGCTCGGCGACGCCCAGAGACAGGTTCAGGACCTGGCGGTCGACTACCCGCTGGTGCAGGTGCAGAGCAAGAGCGACTTCGTCGCCGACTTCGAGAACCAGATCGACCAGTTGGTGACGATCTTCAACGGACTCCTGGCCCTGGCCATCGTCATCGCCATCCTGGGGATCACCAACACCCTGGCCCTCTCCATCACCGAGCGCCTCCGGGAGATCGGGCTGCTGCGAGCGGTGGGAATGGTCCGCCGTCAGGTGCGCCGCATGGTCCGATGGGAAGCGGTGATCGTGGCGGTGTTCGGAGCGGTGCTGGGAGTGCTCCTCGGCGGCGTCCTGGGCTGGGCGGTGCGATTGGCCCTGGCCGACGACGGCCTGGAAGTATTCAGCCTGCCGGTGACTCAACTGCTCATCTACGTGGCCCTGGCCGGAGTAGCAGGAGTGATAGCCGCCATCCTCCCCGCACGGTCGGCGAGCCGCATCAAGATCCTGGACGCCATCGCCTACGAGTAGTTCTCCCACAGTTGACCGACCCCTTGGGCGAGAGGAGCCCCGGAGTGCTTCACCCAGGCGGGACGGCACGGGTGGGCCAGAGCAAGCTGATGGGACGGAGGTGGAGTCGGTCGCCTACCGTGAGCGACTGCGGGCCGGTGTGAAGGAGAATTCCGGCTCGGAAGGTCCCCGGTGCGATGCTGTCGAGCCTGTCACGAAGCCAGCCGACCTGGCTCAGATGGCCTCTGGTGGGAGAACTGGTGGCTTTGATTTCAATAGCGACTATCGCCCCGTCGCGACGTTCCAGCACCAGATCGATCTCCCGTCCCGGATAGTCGCGGTAATGGAACATGCCTACCCGGTCGGTCGAGTGAGAAAGTTGACGGGCGACCTCGTTCACGGCGAAGGTCTCCAACAGGGGGCCGGTGGCTGTTGCCGTGGCCGGTATAAGCCCCGCCGGGTCGATACCCAGGAGATTGGCCGCGATCCCGGTGTCGGTGAGGTGCAGTTTCGGACGTCGCACGGTCCTTGACATGTAATTGCGTGACCACTGCGGCAATACATGGACGAGAAAGACGGTTTGGAGCCACTCCAGATAGGAAACAACGGTGCTGCGGTCGATACCGATATCCCTGGCTATTGAGGTGACGTTGAGTTCGGTGGCGGTGGCGGCGGCCGCCCATTTCAGCAGTCGGGGAATGACCGCCTTCCGACGTATGTCAGTGAGTTCGAACAAGTCACGGCGGAAGACTGTTTCCAGGTAGCTGTCGAACCAGTCATCGCGGAGACGAGAAGCGAGACCGACGACCTCGGGATAGCCGCCCCGACAAACCCTGTCCAGATAATCCCGGCGCTCCGTGTGCTCGCCCGGGCCGATCCTCGCCGGCTGCCCGAACCACCGGTCGATGGCCACCGGTGGCCGACCGGCGAGTTCGGCCTGCGACAGCGGCCACAGCCGCAGGATACGCGCCCGCCCCGCCAAAGATTCGCTGATGGTGGGAACGGTCAGGAAATTGGTCGAACCGGTCAGGAGAAATCGACCCGGCGTGGGGTCGACGTCCACCAGTTGTTTCACCGCCCTTATCAACCGGTCCCCGCCCAGTTGCACCTCATCCACCGCGAGCGGCTTGGGGTGCTCGGCAAGGAAGGTGATCGGGTCGTTGAGAGCCGCCTCCCGGGTGGCGTCGTCGTCCAGCGTCGTGTAGGAGCCCTTGCGTTCTTCCATAACGAGGCGCGCCAGTGTCGTCTTCCCACATTGGCGGGCCCCGTGCAGCACGGCCACCCGAAATGCGTCGAGGGCCTCGTTGAGATTTGAACGCAGATGGCGTTCGACAATAACCATGGTTTCCTAGCTATTCAGCACTTTTACATCTGACTATTCTATATTTTTATTACTATTTATTCCAACATTTTTACAAACCAATGGAAATAAGTCCCAAGGGATCGAACCGGTCTTCGTCATCAGCGACAGCAACGTCGGCTGAAAAGACGATGACAGCAGCTCCGAACAGCCCCAACCAGAAACGGGAAACGATTTTCTTCATCCGAGACCCCACCGGAGATGACTTTAGAAAACATCATACGTTCTGAGT
>VXSV01000084.1 GCA_009837815.1 Acidimicrobiia bacterium | reverse complement strand
AGGCAGTGCTCCGCGGCGACCTGACAGAACTCCAGGGTGACGTGACAGAACTCCGCAGTGACGTGACAGAACTCCGCAGCGACGTGACACAACTCCAGGGTGACGTGACAGAACTCCGCAGTGACGTGACAGAACTCCGCAGCGACGTGACACAACTCCAGGGTGACGTGACAGAACTCCGGGGTGACGTGACAGAGCTTCGCAGTGACCTGGCGGTGCTCTGCGTTGACGTTCGGTGGATGAAATGGGTGGGAGGGGCCATCGGCCTGACGGTGCTGGCGGAAATGGTCAGCGGCTTCTTCTCTTAGTTCATAGGCCCGGACATCGCCCGCCGCGGCAAGAGATTTCTCCCGAGCCCTGAGACCCGCAACCTAATCCAGGAACTCGTCGAGCCCGATGGTGAATCGATGGTGACGGATCTTGGAGAGGGCCTTGCGCTCCATCTGCCGGATCCTCTCCTTGGTCACCCGGAACTGCCGGGAGAGTTCCCCCAGGGTCCAAACCCGCCCGTCCTCCAGCCCGAACCTGAGCCTCAGGATCTCCTGCTCACGGTCTCTCAGGTTCTTGAGCACATGGGCCAGATACCTCTGCAGGAAGGCCAGGGTGGCGGCGTCCAACGGGTCCTTGGCGTTGAGGTCCTCCACCAGGTCACCCACCGTGACGCCGTCGTCCTCGGATCCCACCGGATCCTGCAGGGAGATGGGACGCTGTGACAGCCTTACCATCCGCTCCACCACCTCCGGCCCGACCTCCAGGCGGGCAGCCAACTCGGCTGTGGTGGGCGGCCGTCCGTGCTCCTGGGTCAACTCGCGGCGGGCGTCGTTGAGCGGCGGTATCAGAGCGGCCAGGTAGGCCGGGACCCTGATTGGCCGGGACTGTTCTGAGAACATCTTGATCATGGGTTGTCTGATCCACCAGACAGCGTAGGTGGAGAACCGAAAGCCCCTGCGGTGGTCGAAGCGCTGAGCGGCTTTCATGAGCCCCAGGTTTCCCTCCTGGATCAGATCCAGCAGGAGCGCTCCGTTCAAGGAACCGAAGGTCTTGCGGGCGATGGAGACCACCAGCCGCAGGTTGGACTCGACCATGCTGTTGTACGCCCTCTCCCCCTGTTCCACCCGTCTCCTGAGATCCCGGCGCTCCCCGGCGGAAAGCCCCCTTTCTTCGAGTCTATCCCCCGATCGGACCCCGCCCTCGATCTGCACGGCCAGCTCCACCTCTTGTTCAGCCGTGAGCAGCGAATAGCGCCCGATCTCCCTCAGGTACTGAGTGACAGGATTGCCCGGAGCCTCGCCCGAGGAGGATTCCGGCCGATCACGCCTTCCCCCCACATCCTCCACCTCCTCCACAACCCGGATCCCCTCGTCGGACAGCCGGTTTATCAGGGTGATCCATCTTCCTTCTTCTTCCGGCGACTCATCGTCGAACTCGTCGAGGTCGGCCATCAGTTCGGAGACCGTCAGGAACCCCCGCTGCCGCCCTCGGCGGAGGATCGACCCCGTCCATGCATCGAAACCCCCTCCCTTCTCGCTCATCGTAGGTCTCCGGTCAACTCCTGGCGCCGACGCTCCAGTTCCACCACCTGCGCCAATAGCCGGGTGCGTTGGGGATCGTCGGCAGCCAGAGAACGCATCCGAGCCCCGATGGCATCCATCTCCCGGCGTAGCGCCGCTCTCCGACACCGGATGACCAGCGGCCTCGGATCGCCGGGCTCCAGACCGTCGGCTGAGATCGCCAGCAACTCCCTGTCCACCTCGTCGGGAGCACCCTGGCGCTCGGACTCATCGGGGGAATTCTCCCCCCTCCATGCAATCGGAGTGGGCCGGCCGATCGGGGTGACCCGCCAGTCGGCTTCCACCTGCTGGAATGCCTGCCGGTAGAGGTCCTGGCCGAACAGGGTGCTGTCCACCTCCAGTTCCCGCAGCGCCGGATGATTGGCCAGCACCGCCTTGAGAAGCTCACGTTCCACCGCCGATCCCCTGTGAGCATGCCGGTCTATGACCCGGGACGCCGGACCCCCGGAATCGTCCGGACGCCTCCTCCCCGCTCTGCCCTCTATCCCCGCTCCCCTTGCTCCGCGGCGCACCACGGCCTGGATCTCGGAGAGGCCGGCGCCGGTCATTCGCGACAGGGTCCGTTCGTATTCGGCCCTGGTGGCCTGGTCGGCCACCGCCGCCAGAAGCGGACCCAACTCGTTCACCGCCCTGGCGCGGGACTCGGGGTCTGTGAGGTCCACTCCCGCAAGGCGTCTCTCCATGCGGTACTGGAGAGCCGGACGGGAGTCGTCCACTGCCTGGCGGACCTCTTCCAGACGGTCCTCCTGCAACAGGTCGGCCGGGTCCTTCCCGTCGGGCAGTTCCGCCACCCGCAGATCGAGACGCCGCCCGCTGCGGCGGCTCACCCGCTCGCCCCTCAACACCGCGTCGGAACCCGCACGGTCGGCGTCGAAGGCAAGGACGATCCGCTGTCCCAGCCTGCCCAGCGCCTCGAGGTGCTCCTCTCCCAGGGCGGTCCCGCAGGTGGCGACCGCCGACTCCATCCCGGCCCGGTGCATGGCGATGACGTCGGTGTACCCCTCCACCACCACCGCCCGATCGGACCGGCTGATCTCTCTGCGGGCCAGATGGAGACCGTAGAGCAACCGGGACTTACGATAAAGAGGCGTCTCCGGCGAGTTGAGGTACTTCGGCCCGTCACCACCCATCAGCCGTGCGCCGAATCCCACCGGATCCCCCCGCAGGTCGTGGATCGGAAACATGATACGGCCCCGGAAGCGGTCCCGAAAGCCGTCGTCGGAAGGGCCTCTGTCCCATCCGCGCCGCACCGCCAGACCGGCCCTCTCCATCACCGAGTTGGAGACCCCCGCCGATCGCAGTTCACTCCCCAGAGACGGCTCTTCGGTGGGCGAGAATCCCAGGCCGAACTTCTCGATCAGCGCCCGGTCGTAGCCGCGGGACCGCAGATAGGCGCGGGCGGGTCCCGCGTCGGCGCCGGAGAGAAGCCTCCGCGTGTAGAAGTCGACCGCCCGGCGCATGACGGCCACCAGACGCTCGCGGTCGGCGGCCCTCTTCCCGTCTCCCGGCCGTTGGGTGAGGACGATGCCGGCCTGTCTGGCCAGGGCCTGGAGAGCATCAGGGAAGGAGAGTCCCTGGGTCTCCTGCACCAGGGTGAACACGTCCCCGCCCTTGTGGCAGCCGAAGCAGTAGAACAGTCCCCGTGCGGGGTCTATGGAGAGAGAGGGCGTCTTCTCCTGGTGAAACGGGCACAGTGCGGTAAAGCTCCGGCCCGACCGCTTCACCTTGGTTATGGCCGCGAACTGCTCCACCAGGTTGACCGCCGCTCGGACCCGCTCCCGGTCGTCATCCCCCCTAACCATAGGTTGTCATCCTAGCCCGGCCGGCGCCGCGATGAAGGCCAGTTCCAGTCCGACCTCGTCGGCGACGTTGGCCACGAACGGCACCGAGGGAACTCCCAGTTCGAAATCCGAACGCAGCACCGTGGTGGAAGCCGACCCCTGAAGCCGTCCCTCGGCGTCCCATCGGGCCACCACCGTGAAGGTGACCGTCCGGGTGATCTCTCGCACCGTGAGGTCGCCCACCACCGAGAAGCTGTACTCTCTTCCCGCCTCCGCCGCGCCCGACAGGCCGGTGATCCCGGTGGGGCTGAAGGTTATGAACTCGTGCTGCTCGGCGGCCAGGATCGGACCCCGGATGGCCCGGTCCCGGTTGCCGGAGTCGGTGGCGAAGGTGCGGGCGTTGATGAGGATCTGTCCCATCTGAGAGCGCGACAGGTCGGAGGGGTCAACCCTCACCCTCCCCACCACCTCGGTGGTAACCCCCACCACCGTGAACGGCTCGCCCCGGAGGTCCTCATAGATCGAAAAGCGCGCCTCGGTGCCCTCCGACAACTCCAGTTCCACCACGTCCCCCGATTGAACAGTCTCCTCTTCCGATGACTCCTCCTCAGGGGCCTCCTCGGTGTCCTCGGCCCCCGTGGGTTCGGCGGCGGGTTCGGTAGGAGGAGCCTCGGCGTCACCGTCGCCGCCCGCCTCCTCCTCCTTTGCATGAGTGGCGGTGGTGACCGAAGTCTCCGCAGTCGTCCCGGTCGTGGCGGTCGGCTCAGAAGTGATGGGAGGGGCGGTCACCGGGGTGGGGTCGCCCACGTTCCCCGCCACGAAGAACCAAATCACCCCCGCCAACGCCGCGGCGACCACCACCGCCGGCGCGCCGACCAGGGCCCTGCGGCTCACAGTCCCAGGTGCTCCACCAGGTAGGGGTACAACCGGTCGGCGGCCACCCGGTCCTGGTGCATGGTGTCCCGATGGCGGACCGTCACCGACTGGTCATCCAGCGAGTCGAAGTCGTAGGTGACGCACAACGGCGTGCCGATCTCGTCCTGGCGGCGGTACCGGCGCCCTATCGACTGGGTGACGTCGAACTCCACCGTCAGCCTCCGGCTCAGGTCATCGGCGATACGGGAAGCCGGCTCCACCAACTCGGGTTTTCGGGAGAGGGGCAGCACCGCCGCCTTGTAGGGCGCCAGGCGGGGATCGAGCCCGAGGACCACCCGTTCGGAGCCCCGGACCTGTTCGGTCCGGTAGGCGTCTATCAGGAAGGCGAAGGTGGTGCGGGTGGCGCCTGCGGCCGGCTCTATCACGTAGGGGACCACCCGTGTGCCGGTGGCCGGGTCGAAATAGCTCAGGTCCTCCCCGGAGTGCTCGGCGTGCTGTCTGAGGTCGAAGTCGGTCCGGTTGGCGATTCCCTCCAACTCGTCCCAACCCCACGAGAACCGGTACTCCACGTCGACCGTCTCCACCGAGTAGTGGGACAGTTCGTCGGCGCCATGGGGACGGATCCGCAGGTTGTCGGGATGCATTCCCAGGTCCAGGTACCAGCGCCGCCGTGCGTCCACCCAGTACTCGAACCACTCCGACGCCTCGGAGGGGAGGCAGAACCACTCCATCTCCATCTGCTCGAACTCCCGGGTCCGGAAGACGAACTGGCCGGGGGTGATCTCGTTGCGGAAGGACTTTCCGACCTGCGCCACCCCGAAGGGGAGCTTCTGGCGCGAAACTCTGAGCACGTTGGCGAAGTTGATGAAGATGCCCTGGGCTGTCTCGGGTCGCAGGTAGACGAGGTTGTCGTCGGTCTCCACCGGCCCCATGTGGGTGCGAAGCATCAGGTTGAAGTGCCGGGGCTCGGTGAAGGTGCCGCTCCTGCCGCACCCCGGACACTGGTCGGGTTTGGGAAGGCGGTCCTGGCGGAAGCGCTGATGGCAACCCCGGCACTCCACCAGCGGATCGGTGAACACCGCCTCGTGCCCGGAGGCCTGCCACACCCGGCGTGACTGGATGACGGCCGAGTCGATTCCCACCACGTCCCGGCGGGCGCTCACCATCGAGCGCCACCACTCGTTCTTCACGTTCCTGAGCAGTTCCACCCCCAGCGGGCCGTAGTCGTAGGCCGAGCGGAGCCCCCCGTAGATCTCCGATGACGGGAACGCGAACCCGCGTCGGCGGGACAGGTTGACGATGGTTTCCAGGCTGGTCATGACGACAAGCGCAAGGCTACCCGGCGCCGACCCCTACCGGGATTCCCGCACCCGGCCAAAACGACGCTCCCTCCGTTGGTAGTCGGCGATCGCCTCGGCCAGGTGAGTCCGGTTGAAGTCAGGCCACAACACCTCGGTGAAGTACAGCTCCGCGTAGGCCGCCTGCCACAGGAGGAAGTTGGACAGCCGGCTCTCCCCGGATGTGCGGATGATCAGGTCGGCGTCGGGCATCTCCGGCACGCCCAACCGGGCCGCCAGGGCGGTCTCGTCCACGTCGCCGGGCTGGATCCGCCCAGCCGCCACGTCGGCCGCCAGGACGCGCGCCGCGTCGGCTATCTCCCGGCGGGCCCCGTAGTTGAAGGCGATCACCAGGTTCAGCCTGGTGTTATGGGCGGTGAGAGCCCGGGTCTCCTCGATCCGCCGCCGCACGCTGTCGGGTATCCGGGGGTCGGAGAGGTCCCCCGCCACGTGCAGGCGCGCTCCCCGCTCCACCAACTCATGCCCCCGGCGCAACAGCAGGTCGTCGCAGAACTTCATCAGAAAGGCCACCTCGTCGGCCGAACGCTGCCAGTTCTCGGTGGAGAACAGGAACAGGGTGAACCACTCGATCCCCGCCTCCAGAGCGCCCTCCAGCACGTCCAGCACCGCCGCCTCCCCCGCGGCGTGCCCGGCCACCCGGGGGAGGCCGCGCTGGGCGGCCCAGCGCCCGTTACCGTCGAGGATCACCCCGACGTGGCGAGGAGGTGCGACGCTCATGAGGGCGCGGCCAACGAGCGGAAACTCCGGTCGAGATGCACCTCCAGGAACCTGCAGACCACGCTCATGGCCTGGGTCGACAAGTCGACGGTGGTCGGGGGCAGATCACCCAGGTCGGCCCGGGCCAGGTCCCGGAGGTGCTGGGTCACTCCCCCCACGAGCCGCACCGAGCCCTGGGTGTGACATCTCTCACACGTCACCCCTCCACCCACGAAATTGAACCTGGCGAGGCCGTCGGTCCCCCCGCATGACGCGCACCACTCCAAGGCCGGCGCCACCCCCACCACCTCCGCCAAACGCAGAAGGAAGGCGGTGGTCAAGCCGGGGATGTCCTCTGTGGACGACAGCACCTCCAGGCTCTCGGCCAGCAGGTCGAACAGTATCTGTGAACTCTGTTCTTGTTGAGCCACCCCGTCCGCCGCGTTCACCATTGTCGAGGCGGCCAGCAGGCGATCCAGGTCGGTTCGCAACTCCGGATAGGCCGACACCACCGTGACCGAGGTGATCAGGTCGAGTTCCCGGCCGCGATGCAACACCAACTCCACCCGGCAGAAGGGCTCCAGGCGGCCCCGCAGCCTGCTCCTTACCTTGCGGACCCCCCGAGCCACGGTGCGAAGCTTCCCCCTGTCGGGACTGAGCAGCACCACCACCCGGTCCGCCTCGCCGAAGGGGTAGCTGCGAAGCACTATCCCCTCCTGATGGCTGATCTTGCTCATAACAGGGTCTTCTGCGGCTCGGAGCCATTCACCCAAAGCGCTCCGAGGGGTGAAGCCTCACACCACCACATTGACCCACTCACCCTCTCCGCGGAAGGCTTGCAGGTTGACCGCGAAGATCTCGGCCAGTCGATCGGCGTACTGGGGAGAAAAGCCCCCCAGGTGAGGAGTGAGCACCACCTTGTGGTGGGTCCACAGGGGCGAGTCCTCTGCAGGTGGCTCGGGATAGGTGACGTCCAGGCCCGCTCCGCGGAGTTCGCCCGAGTCAAGAGCCTCCAACAGCGCCTCGGTGTCGACTGTCGAGCCCCGGCCCACGTTCACGAACCACCCGTCCCCCAGGGCCTCGAGTTCGGCGGCCCCCACCTGCGGCGGCGCTCCGCGTCCAAAGGGCAGCGCGTTGATCACCGCGTCCGCCCTCCGGAAGACCTCGACAGTCCCCTCGGGGCCGTAGACCTCGGAGGCCACCCCGTCGTAAGAGTCGGGATGCCGCTTGGTGCCGATCACCTCCATCCCCCAGGCCTTGGCTCGCCACGCTATCTCCTCACCCACGGCGCCCAGTCCCAGTATCCCCAGGGTGGCGCCGGTCAGTTCGTGACACATCGCCTGCCTCCAGATCCCCCTATCCCCATAGCGCACCGACTTTCCCACCCGCCGGGTCATGGCCAACAACAGCGCGAAGGCGTGCTCGGCCACCGCCGGAGCGTTGGCGCCCCGCCCCGAAGTCAACCGGATGCCGGCCGCCTCCAACTCCTCCCAGGGGTAGCTGTCACAACCCGAGGAGATCGACTGTATCCAGCGCAGACCCAGGGACAGGCACTCGTCGGTCCAGATGAAGCTGACCAGAATCTCCGACCGGGGATCTGCGAGGCTCTCGGTCAAGCCCTCCAGGTCCGGCGGGGAGATCACCTCCACTCCCGGGACCCTGGCCAGGCTATCCCGCACGCCCCAGGGATGACAGGGATGGAGCACCACCCGGTGCTGACCGCTCATCGGCGAGGGGGAGTCATGACCCGAAGACCGCGTCCCACAGGACCCCCAGTTCCGCCCACACCCGGCGCGACGACCACAGCAGCAGCAGGCCCATCAGGGCAACTCCCGCGGCGGTGAGCAACAACCGTATCCGGTACACCCACCGTTCCTCGGGAGCGTTGTACCGATAGGAGAAGGCCACCGTCCCCCCGTCTGGAGAGCCCTGCGCTACCACAGGGGCCGGGGCGGCGGTCGGCGCCTCGGGCTCGAGATCCAGGGGATGTTCGGAAGGCTCGTCTCGCGACTCGGCCAGGCTGTCCAGCGACTGGCGAATCGTCATTCTCGGTGTCTCCGGATCGGGCGTTCCGAATCCGGCGGCCCGGGACAAGAGTCCCTCGGGCATCTCCAGGACCACCTCCAGGGAACGAAGCAACCCGGGATGGATGGGAATCTCCACTCCCCGCTCCCAGTCCTTCACCTGTGCCTGGGGAACCCCAAGCTGTCGGGCGAGTTGCCTCCTATTCAGGCCGCGCCGACGCCGGAAACTCTCAAGTATCTCCCCGAAAGTAGGACCGGCCGCCGAACGCTGAGAAGTGCGCTGACTCATCAATCACTAAGAATACGACCCCGAGGGGATATTGGCGTGCAACCCCACCCCTAATGGGTGGGATTGGCGGGCACGCTGTCGGGCTCCGGTTCGGCGGTGACTCGCATCTCCCCCACTCCCTTGACGTTCCAGCACAGGGTGCGGCCCTCGGGAACCAGGATCCGGAACGGGCCGCCGTGTTCCGGTGGAAGGCGGTCGTCACCCAACCCGTAGACCACCACTCCCTTGGAGGAGAGTTCCTCCAGAGGAATGGACGCCCGGTAAGCCCCGTCATCACTCTCCACCGACACAAATCCACCCCGAGGACCCGCCGCCTCCAAGACGGCCCCGGCCGAGACCCCGCGTCCTTGGATCTCCCCCTCACCAACCTGCCCCGACAACCCGGCCAGATCCTCCATGGCCCATTCGCCGGGACTAACAACCAACCCGGTAACCCTGATCACGGGAGCCGTGCCCCGTCCATAGGAAGCCATACCCATCACGGTAACAGCCTTTCTCCGGTACCCTTCCAATCGGAGGCGAGCGAGCGCCTGGTGGGCTCCCCGGTCTTCAAAACCGGTGGGGGGTCAAAAGACCCCCGGCGGGTTCGATTCCCGTCCGCCTCCGCTACAGTCTCAACATTGTTCCCAGGTCAGAGCTATTTTGAGATTGCCGATACTATTTCTAGTACGAAATCATGGCGTGACCGACTGCTCTGTTCCCCTCTCGACCTGAGAGGGAGGGTGCATCAGTCCAGATGGGGTTCTGGTCTATAGGGGGAGCAGATGTTTTCCCGGTCGTGGAGAAGGGCAGGGGCCCATTCGAAGCGCAGGGCCGCGGGCAGAACAGTCAAAACAGCGTTATACCGACTTGTTAGAGGATGCTGTGATCCCCACAGCGGATCCATTCGATATGCTTGGCGCCCCTGCGGATGGGTTCTCCCCAGGAGAAAGTAGCGCGGCCGTCGGGTGACCAAGTCATCTCATAGAGACCGCTTGTCCCCCACACCCTTTTTACTCTCAGTCCTGGCCGGAACCCGACCTGTTCACCCGCCTCAATTGCCCGCAGGTCCTCGATGAATCTACGCACGGCAACTTGGAATCGGGCGTACTGGCCAGGGGCCAGAGATGCTACGTCTCTCCGAAAGGCTTCTGACACCTCAAAGGTTGGCACCTGCCTTGCGGGCTACTCCTCTGTTGCCGGGTGATGGCAGTGATCAAGAAAAGCGAGGAACTCGTCACTATCCAAGAAGACACGGGTCCGACCCGCTGCGAAGTCTCCTGTCGGATCAGGATTCTCACCTATGCTGGCGTCGAAATCAGCCACCGTCAGATCCTCGGTATCCGTCTTGGTCGTGGGGCTGGATTCCATGGGTGCTTCCAAGTGGTTCGCTCTTGCCCAGTCATTATATCGGTTGGGTGGTTTACGGCTCCATTGTGCCGTTAGGCCCCGATGAGACGCCTAGATTCCGGATTGCATTCATACGGGCCTCGGGTGATGGGCCGAGGTCGCGAACTCAACTCCGACAGACACCGGGGTGTGCCAACAATTGCCTGTCGGGGGGTCGATGAGTACGATCCTCCGTCAGAGTGGATGACTTCCCGTCCGGCCTTGAACGCCAAAGCCCGCCGGGCTAGGCACCCGCGGGATTGACTTGACGGCTCTGGGGGATCCAGCACTACCGAAGGCGGCCCTGCTGGCGGAGTTGATCGCAGACAGCTTCTACGGGGAGGGGTTTGACCTGTCGGCTCGGGAGGAGGCAGCGGCCGGCACATGGTCCGAAATGCCAGAGGTCCAAGCGGTCCGCCTCCTGCGTGACTGGGACGCTTCGGACAGCACGGTGCGTCTCTTCCTGACCTTTACGTCCGCGGTGGATCGAATGCGAGACGCCAACCTCCTATGGAGAGCCGCTGCCACCCTCTACCAATCGCGTCCCGATGTGTTCGAACCCAACCAAGTGGCGCGCATGCCGATGTCCACCCTTCGGGAGCTGCTGTCCTCCACCGGGGTCAGCCGATTTCACACCTACGACAGTGACGCTTGGAAGAGGATCGCGGTGTCACTGGCAAAAGAGAGAGGCCCCACGCGCCGCGTGATCTTTGAAGGCATGGGAGACGCCGAGGAGCTGATGGACGACGTGCGGAGCAAACGAGACGGGAAGGACCGCTTCCCCCAGCTCAGAGGACTGAAGATTGCTCCGATGTGGGTGCGGATCATGGCCGCTCCAGGCGGAGCGACTATCAGCAACATAGAGGCCATCCCGGTGGCGGTTGACGTGCAGGTGCGCAGGGTTACCGAGAACCTGGGAGTCACCAACACCCAAGGCCTACCCCTGCGGGGATGTAAAGACCTGATACAAAAAGCATGGCAGGAGGCAGTCTCCGCCGCTCACTTCGGCGGACCGTCCCAGATCCGCGGTACCTCCGCGGCTCTCGATCCCGCTCTGTGGCTGTTCGGCGCTCGCGGTTGCAGTTTCTGCGAGAAGCAGCACGACCGGATACCGATCAGTACCGTCTGCGACAGTTGCCAGTATTCGCCGATCCGAAAGCAACGAATCGTTGCGCAAGAAAGCCTTGACGTCGGGAACCGGATGTGACATGACATTGTTGGACGAGATTGCATCCTGGGATGGCAAGTCCGCGGCCGCGTTGCAGTCGACATATGAGCGCCACAGCGATGACGAAGACTTCCTTGCCACGATCCTGGAGCACATTGGAGATGTCGAAATGCAACGGGCGGCGACGTGGCTGCTGAAGAGACATCTTGAAGTGGGTATTTCCCTATCCCCCGGGGGTTCCCGTGCGATCTTGGATGCATTCTCTAGATCAGGAACACTGGGAAAGCAAGTTGCATGCCCTCCAGTGCCTTCCTTATCTGGAAGTCCCTGAGGATCAGAGCGCTGGTCTTGAGCGGTTTCTGGACTCCTGTCTCGAGAGCGACAACAAGTTCCTCAGGGCGTGGGCCTATAACGGATTCAACGAACTTGCGCTTCGTCTCCCGCGGTACCGGGATGAGGTGAACCTCATGCTGGCCAGAGCCAGCGAGTCGGAAGCCGCGTCGGTTCGGGCAAGAGTTCGCAACATTCTGAAGAGTCGCTGATTCCGACCTTCAACGCTTGGTCAGGGACCGAAGGAGTTCTGGTGGGTGATCTCCTCGATGGGTTTTCGGCCGCCGAAGTTCTTGGGTCGGGCGGTGGGGTGTGGGTAGCCGAGGGCGATGGCGTAGCGGCAGCGCCAGCCTGGTGGAAGTCCCAGGACCCGGGCCGCGTCGCCGTCCTGGTGGAGGGTGATGGGGCAGGTGGTGGCCATGCCCAGGGCGTCTGCGGCCAGCATGATGTTCTGTGACATCCGTCCGGTGTCCAACTCATACGCCCCCGGTTCCTGGACTAGGACCAGCGTCACCGGAGCGGCCAGGAGCGGCCCAGTACCGTTACCGCAGGCGGCCACCCGTTCGATCTGCTCCCGGTCGCGGACGATGATCACCGCCCAGTTCTGGAGGTTCTTGGCGCTGCCCGTCCACCGGGCCGCCTCGATCACCGCGTCGAGGTCTTCCTGCTCAAGAGGACGGTCCTGAAACTCCCGGATTGCTCGGAGACCCAGGATGGTTCGGTATGTCTCGTTCATGAGTCAGCACAATACATTCGGGCGAGTGACGGCATCGGCCAAGCGGGGTGTCTGCAACCACGGATATCCTTCGATGGGGAGTCGCAAAACGAAGCTTCCATGCCGCTGGACCGATTGATCCCCGAACTTGACCGCCATGTTGCCCTACTCGGTGACCAGGGGACGGCCAAGGGCAACGAACTCGTCATACGGGAGGTGGTCCGTCCTGAGGGTGAAAGAGGACCGAGATACCTGCTGGAGGGTTACGGGAACCGTTCCTCCATCCGGATGAACTCCAACTCCTACCTGGGGCTGGCGTTGCATCCCGAAGTGATTCGGGCCGAGGAGGAAACCTCCCGGGCGATGGGGACCGGACCCGGAGCGGTGCGGTTCATAACGGGCACCCACACTCCCCATGTGCAACTGGAGCGCGCCTTGGCCGCGTTCCACCGCCGGGAGACGGGGATGATCTTCTCCTCGGCCTACGCGGCGGTTGTGGGCACCTTGGTTCCACTGATCGATTCAACCACCGCGGTGATCTCCGATGAACTCAACCACAACTCGATCATCAACGCCATCCGCCTCTCCCGGCCTCTGAGCAAGTCCGTGTATCCCCATCTGGACATGGCGGCGCTCGACCGCCAACTCGCCGACACGGCCGGCCGGGCAAGGCGGGCGATAGTCGTGACCGACGGCGTCTTCTCCATGCGCGGCGACCATGCACCGCTCGACGAGATCATAAGCATCGCCCGACGGCACGATCATGGCTTCCCCGACAACGTCGTGGTGGTCGTGGATGACTCCCACGGGGTGGGCGCCTTCGGACCCACAGGCCGGGGCACCGAGGAATACAATGCGAGCCCGCCCGCTGATGTCCTGATCGGCACTTTGGGCAAGGCGCTGGCGGTCAACGGGGGATACGTGGTCTCCGAAAGTTCGGTGATCGCCTACCTCCGGGAGACCTCTCCCTTCTACATCTACTCCAACCCGATCACCGCCGCCGAGGCTGCCGCGGCTCTCGCCGCCCTGGGGATCCTGGACAGTCCCGAAGGGGTGAGTCTCCTGGACCGCCTGAGGGATCTGACCTATCGGATGGAGGCCAACCTGGGGGCGCTGGGGTACGAGATCATTCCGGGTGAGCATCCCATCGTGCCCCTGATGCTCCGCGACACCGAAAAGACCCGGCATCTGGTGGCGGCGCTCTTCGAGGGCGGCGTCCTGGCAACCGGCCTCGCCTACCCGGTGGTTCCCAGGGTCGACGAGGAGATCCGGCTCCAGGTCAACGCCGATCACACCGTCGCCGACATCGATCATGTCTTGTCCGTCCTGGCTGCTGCACGCCGCTAGGTCCTTGCCAGCGGCAGCCTTCTTCCAGGCCTTGCAGCAACCGATAGGGAA
>VXSV01000131.1:9820-13778 GCA_009837815.1 Acidimicrobiia bacterium | reverse complement strand
CCCAGGGGGCGGGCGACGAGACCGGTTCGGTGATCGAACAGGGCCACACCGGGAAACATGGTTCCGTCGCTCGGCTCGATCGAAAGCGCCAACTCGGCCTGCCGGGCGACCGGGATGGGTTCGCCGAGAGCTGCGGCGGTGGCGCCGATCGAAGCGATGATGTCTGCGGTGCTGCCGGCCATTCCCTTCTGCCGGGGTATGGGGCTCTCCAGCCGCAGGCGGGCATTCACATCCGTCCGTCCCAGGTGCGCCAGGGTCCTGGAGACCGCCATGGTCGCCTTGGGAGAGTCCCCAGGTCCCTGAACCACCCCGGCGCCTCGGGAGATTTCGACAGTGGCTGTGGAGAACAGGTCTATCGGGCAGGTCACCATCACCAGGTTCTCTTCCAGCATCCCCTGGGCCAGCTCGCCGCAGGCGCCCGGAGCAGATGCGGACGCCCGGGTCAACACCTTTTCTCTGAGCCGCGGCGCCTGCAGGGTTCTCATCGGGGCAGCTCGGCGATCCTGCGGATGTATGTCATGTCGAGGTTGGCGCGGGCCCAGGCGGCCAGTTTGTCGTATTCGGCGTTTTGATCGAGTTGCGGCCCGCTGTCGGGCAAGGCCAGGCCCCGGCGCCGAGCGGCGCACTCGAGGATCGATGTGCGTATCTGCGGGTTGTGGAAGAGACCGTGCAGGTAGGTCCCGAGGGTGAGTCCTTCCCCGTCCATGGCGCCCTCGGGAAGGTCCACCCGAACCGACGACCGGGATTCGATGATGAAGGGCAGGGGGAGGACCTGGCCGGTCGTCACACCCATGTGGATCTCATATGCGGTGGCCTCCGTATCCCGACACCCGCTCAGGAGCCCGCGGTCTGCGGTGACCCGCACCGTGGTCTGGTAGGTCGCCTTGTCCCTCGAGAAGGTGGTGGAAGTCGCCAGGAGTCCCAGCCCTTCCGCTTCGGATCGGGAAGACTCGACACGGTGGGGGTCGAACAGTCGGCCACCCAGCATCTGGTAGCCGGCGCAGATGCCTATCACCGGCGTGCCTTCTCGGCGGGCGGCCAGGATCCTCGTGTCCAGATCCTGGCCGCGCAGCCAGTCGAGGTCGGAGATGGTGGTTTTGCTCCCGGGAATAACCACCAGGTCGGGGTCGCCGAAATCAGCCGGGCGGCTCACGTAGCGCAGCCGGACCCCCGGCCGGTGGCGAAGCGGATCGAAGTCATCGAAGTTGGCGATGTGCGGCAGGCGGATCACCGCCACGTCCACCGCCGTCCCGTCCTGGTCGTCTGCTCCCCCCACCAAACCGAGCGAGTCTTCCTCGGGAATCCGGATGTCAGCGAAATACGGAAGCACCCCCACCACCGGGACGCCGGTTCGCACCCCCAGAAAGTCCAAGCCGGAGTCGAGCAGGGACGGATCCCCCCGGAACTTGTTGATCACCAAGCCCTTCACCCGCGCCCGCTCGTCGCGGTCGAGCAACTCCATCGTTCCCACCAACTGGGCGAAGACTCCGCCCCGGTCGATGTCCCCCACCAACAGCACCGGTGCGGCGGCATGGAGGGCCACCCGCATATTGACGATGTCCTGGTTCTTGAGGTTGATCTCCGCCGGGCTGCCCGCCCCCTCGATCACCACCACGTCGTGTTCGGATCGCAAACTGTCGAGAGCCGCGGTCACCTTCGGCCACAGGGAAGCCTGCAGTCGGTGATACTCCCGGGGAGAAGCAACGGCCTGGGGACGGCCCATCACCACCACCTGGGAGCGCTTGTCTCCCTCCGGCTTGAGAAGCACCGGGTTCATCTCGACCCGCGGCGAGGTCATGGCGGCGGCGGCCTGGACCGCCTGAGAGCGACCAATCTCCCCGCCGTCGGGGGTGGCGAATGAGTTCAGGGACATGTTTTGTGCTTTGAAGGGGGCGACCGACAGCCCCTCTTGGGCGAAGACACGGCACAGCGCGGCCACCAGGATGGACTTCCCGGCGTGCGAGGAGGTTCCCTGCACCATGATCACTCCTCCGAAATTCCTACCGGCCATCGGCCACCTCCTCTTCGAGAGCTTCCACCAGTTTCTCACACTCCGCCCGCCGCCGAATGGCGATGCGAATATGTTCGGGCAGGCCGAAAGAGGTGCAGTCCCTCACCGCCATCCCTCGTCGCAGGAGCGCCATCCTCACGTCGGAGGCGTTCCCGACCCTGGCGAGGACGAAGTTTGCGCCGGATCCGGTCGCCGCGATCTCCAGCGCCGCCAGTTCTCTGCACAGGTAGCGCTTCGACTCGGAGACGACCATCCTCGCCTCATCGAGATGAGCCTCATCTCCGAGCGCGGCCAGGCCGGCCGCCTGGGCCACCGCGTTGACGCTCCAGGACGGCTGGAGTTTGCGCATGACCGCAACCAGGTCGGCCTCGGCCAGCATGTAGCCGAGCCGGACTCCCGCCAGGGCATGATCCTTGGTCATGGACCGCAGGATGGCCACGCCGCCCTGCTTCAGCAGCGGAGTGGTGTCCCACCGGTGATCGGCGAACGGCGCGTAGGCGTCGTCCAGCATCAGCATGCCGGAGTCGGCCACCTGACTGCGGAGCTCTTCCACCGTGCCGCGGCTCAGATGCACTCCGGTCGGGTTGTTGGGGTTGCAGAGAAAAGCCAGCTTGGGCCGGACGTGGCTTATCGCTCGGACCGCAGCGGCGACAGGCCATAGGAAGCCTTGGCGCTCCACGGCCCGGATGGAGACCGTGTCTGCGCCGGCCTGGGACGCGGCGGCTTCGTACTCTCCGAAGGTGGGCTCAAAGATCAGGGACTTCTCCCCGGGTCGGATGAAGGCTCGAGCCAACAGGTGGATCAGTTCTGTGGATCCGTTCCCGACCATGATGTTCTCGGTCTCCACTCCCAACCGGGCGGCAAGGGCTTCCCGCAAAATCAGGCTGTGGCGGTCCGGGTAAGCGGAGAGATCGGCTTCGGCTGCCGCCTTCCGGACGCGGAGGGAGGGTCCCAGGGGGTTGATATTGGAACTGAAGTCGATGACCTGGTCGCGGCCCAGGCCCAGGGCTCGAAGTTCGGCCTCCTCCAAGCCGCCGTGTACCGGGTTCACCTCGGATGTGAGGGTCTTCTCAACCCGCCACCGAGAGTCGTACGACCAGGAGACCCAGGGCGACGAAGAAGGCGATGGCAGCGGTACGTTCGGCAAGCCTGACGGCTCCATCGATGTGGTGGGCGCCCGGTAAATCGAACTTGCTTCCCAGGCAGTAGCGACCCTGCTTCTCGAGCCGGACTCCCAGCAGGCCCGCCATGGCGCCCATGGTCCAGCCGGCATTGGGGCTGGGGGTGAGACGGCGGTCCATCCTCAGGGTCCGCCACCCGCGTCCTGCGGGCAACCCCTGCCAGAAGCCGCTCAACAGCAGCAGCAAGGCGCTGACCCGCGCCGGTATCAGATTGACGAGATCGTCCAGTCGGGCCGACGCCTTGCCGAGATATTCGTAGGCTCCCCGGTAGCCGAGCATGCTGTCCAGCGTGTTTACCGCCCTATAGGCTACCGCTCCCGGTACGCCGAAGAACGAGAAGGCCAACCAGGGACCCACAAAGCTGTCCGTGGTGTTCTCAGCGACGGACTGGATGGCGGCCGCCGCTATCAGCGCCTGATCGAGGGATGCGGGATCCCTGCTGACCAGGTTCCTCAAACCGGCCCGGGCTTCATCCAAACGGCCGAGCACAAGGGAGTCCCGAACCTGCCGTGCGGCCCGGGACAGTCCTCTCACCGTAAAGGTGTAGCGCAGCATCAGCGCTCCGCCCAACACATAGGCCGGTTCTCCCACGTTGTGCAGCGCCTCCAACACCAGGTGGGCCACCACAGCCGACACCCCGACCACTCCCAGGGCCAGCACGGCGCCGAACAGCACGGCAGGTGTGGGCCCGGTGGGGGAGAGCCGCTGCAATGAGCTGATGGCCCGTCCCATCCAGGCCACCGGGTGGATGCGGTTAGGCAGGTCC
>VXSV01000131.1:0-9810 GCA_009837815.1 Acidimicrobiia bacterium | reverse complement strand
TGAGCTGATGGCCCGTCCCATCCAGGCCACCGGGTGGATGCGGTTAGGCAGGTCCGGCAAGAAGGCGTCCAGGGCGACGGCCAGGGTGAGGACGAGGATGTTCTGGGTCAAAGCGGTCATCAGCGCAGCATCAGCGCGCCGCCCAATATGTAGGCCGGTTGTCCCATGTTGTGCAGCGCCTCCATCACCAGGTGGGCCACCACAGCCGACACTCCGACCACTCCCAGGGCCAGCACGGCGCCGAACAGCATGGCAGGCGTGGGTTTGCCGGGGGAGAGCCGCTGGACTGAGCTGATGGCCCGTCCCATCCAGGCCACCGGGTGGATGCGGTTAGGCAGGTCCGGCAAGAAGGCGTCCAGGGCGACGGCCAGGGTGAGGACGAGGATGTTCTGGGTCAAAGCGGTCATCGGTGTGGGGACGCGATTCGGGGCATGGTAGCCCCAACCGCCGGACCGGCGCACGGGCGGTCTGACGATCTGCTCTCTGCGACCGGCGGAACTCGGGGGGCCGCGCCGGTCGTGGCCCAACCCCAATGGGGACGGTCGACCCGAGACGCCGGCAGGGTCCGCCTGCTAGGATGAACACGACTGTTCTCGAGAGACGAAGGGAGACATGATGACCGCGCCGATGGCGATGACCGGGAGGGTGACCCTGGGGAACGGAGAGGTGCGAGAACTCGCTTCGCCCGGCAAGCGCCTGGTGGCCAGGATCATCGACGTGGCGATCATCGTGGCGGTGGCCGTCTTTCTGGCCATCGCGGGGATCGTCACATTGGGTTCAAGCGCCGATGACTCGGCGGTGGCCCTCTTCGCGGGGCTCGGCGGGGTTGTTTTCTTCTTCCTTCTCTTTTTGGTTTATGAGCCGACCTTTATCGCCCTCAAGGGGCAGACACTGGGCAAGATGGCTATGCGGATCATGGTGGTTCGGGCAGATGACGGGGAGGTGCCCGGTTGGGGGAAATCCATAGGACGCTGGATACTCCCAGGGCTCTTGTCTGTGATCCCGGTTGTCGGAGGGCTGCTGGTGCTCATCGTCTACCTGTCGTTGTTGTGGGACGACCGCCGCCAGGGATGGCATGACAAGATGGGCACGACCGTGGTGATCAACGTCTGAGAATCCCCCGGACGCAGGGGAAGCGCCGAAGAAGGCCGGAGCTCGTCGCCCTACCCGCGCAGGGCGACGAGGCGGGGAACCGCAGCCACCAGGCGGTCGTGGTATTCGAGTTTTGAACGCCAGCGGGCGGGTATGGCGTCCACTCCTCGGGAGACGCCCACCAGTCCGCCCGCTATCGCCCCTGTGGTGTCGCTGTCGTCGCCGCGGTTCACCAAAGCCACGATCACCTCTTCGAAGCCGGCGTCCTGCTGGATGGCCCAGATCGCGCAACCCAGGGAGTCGATCACATACCCGGAGGTAGGCAGACTGTCCACCGGCAGTCCCATGTCGATGTCGAGTGCTTCTCGGACCCTGCGATGCAGGTTCAGCTCCCGGGCGGCGGCCAGCGCCTCATGAACCTCCGCTCCCTCGATCAGCGCGTTGACCACCTCGCCGTATGCCAGGCAACTGTCGGTGCATTGGACATGGGCGTGGGTTATGGCGGAAATCTCGGCCAGTTCCCGCCGCCGTACGGCCGGATCCCCTCGGGCCAGCGCGGTGGGTATGCACCGCATCAGCGATCCGTTCCCGCAGGAGGACCCCCGTGTGGCGCCGCTGGTCCGGGGGTCGCCGGTCCTGTGCAGCCGCCCCAGGGCCTCGGCGGTGGCGCCGCCGATGTCTCGGGGTCCTGTGTGGAACCAATCGAGCATGTTGTCCGCGGCCTTGTCCAGGGAGAAGGGCCCGTCGAGATAGGCGGCCAGCACCGCCCAGGTGAGGTCGGTGTCGTCGGTTCCCTGTCCGGGCCGCCATCCAAACGCCCCTCCGCCGGTGATCTCTGAGTGAACGCCGTGTTCGCGCCGTATCCGGGCGGGACTCATGAACTCGAGGGTGGATCCCAGGGCGTCACCCGCCGCCACGCCCAGCAACCCGCCGGCGATCCGTTCTCCGAGATCCAGCTCAACTCCCTCCATGGCCATCATCCCAGCCTAGCTGCCGGTAGGGTCGGCTGTCACAGAGCCCACGACAGTCGGGGGCGTTCCTTGCGAATTCGAGCCGTTCTGCCAAACTTGGAGGATGCAAAATGCGAAGCCGGAGCAACCATTGAGACCACTCGACGTCGAGTACGCCCGCAGCCATTTTCCGGCCTTCTCCGATGAACGGCTCACCGGATGGGCCCACTTCGAGAACGCGGGCGGATCGTATGCCTGTCGTCAGGTCATCGATCGGCTCACCGACTTTTACCGGCACACCAAGGTCCAGCCCGAGTACCGCTTTCCGCTTTCGGTCAGGGCGGCGGCCGCCATGGAGGAGTCCTATGAGCGGCTGGCGGCTTGGATGGGAGTCGGATCCGACGAGATCCATTTCGGGCCCTCCACCTCCCAGAACACCTATGTCCTGGCCCGGGCGTTCCGGGCCATGTGGCGGGAGGGGGACGAGATCGTCGCCTCCACCCAGGACCACGAGGCCAACGCCGGCGTGTGGAGGCGTCTGTCGGCAACCGGGATCAAGGTCCGGGAGTGGCTGGTCGATCCCCGGACGGGAACCCTGGACGTAGCCGAACTGGATGGGCTCATCACCGAACGCACCCGACTGGTGGCTTTCCCTCACGCCTCCAACGTGGTGGCGGCGGTCAACCCGGTGACACAGGTCGTGGCCCGGGCGTCGGAGGTCGGCGCCAGGGTGGTCGTCGACGGCGTGTCCTACGCTCCTCACGGCCTCCCCGACATAGGCGGTCTGGGAGTGGACGTCTACCTTTTCTCCGGTTACAAGACGTGGGGGCCACACCAGGGGGTGATGTTCGTCCGCCGGGACCTGGCGGAGCGGCTGGGGAACGAGGGCCACTACTTCGTGGCGCCCGACGACCTCCGGCACAAGCTGGTCCCGGCCGGACCCGACCACGCCCAGGTGGCGGCCTGCGCGGGGATCGTCGAATACCTCGAAGACCTCTATGTTCACCACCAGGGGCCGCAGGCTTCTCCCGTCGAACGAGGCCGCGCCATGCACGACATGCTCCGGGCGCACGAGACGCAACTGCTGGGTCGGCTGCTCGGCTATCTGGCCGGACGCGACGACGTGCGGCTCTGCGGCCCGGCCGATCCCGCCCGGCGGGCGCCCACGGTGGCCATCGTCCCGGGGCGCCGGTCCGTGGGCGAGGTGGCCGAGTCACTGCTGCGGAGCGGGATGATGGTTGGCAACGGGAACTTTTATGCTCCACGCCTCCTCGAGGGGATGGGAATCGCCGCCGACCCGGGCGTTCTGCGGATGTCTTTCATCCATTACACCACCGCCGAGGAGATCGAGCGGCTCATCGGCGCCCTCGACCGCGCTCTCGGCTGATCTGCGCCTCGCTCAGGAGGCCTCCCAAAGCTGTCCGTCGGCTCCGAAGAAGGCATGCCAGGCGAACCAGAACTCGTTGCGATGGGCCGCGAACTCCAACTGGTCGCCGGCCAGGGGCCCGTCGACGGCCTGGCCCAGGAGGTTCCATGTGCTGTTGGTCTCTCGGTCTTCGAAGATGTCATCGCCGGCCGATACGAAAGTGAGCGGACCCAGGCGGGAGACGGCCACGAAGGCTACCCCGGTTCCGATCGGTCGCCCGTTGGCGATGATCGTGTCGTCCAGCGCGTCGGCGGTGTGGGCGGCGCCCCACATCACGACGATCGGGATCTCGTCCAAGGTGTCGTTGATCACTCTCAGCGTCGCCAGGTCGTCGAAGGAGTAGGCCCGGTTCTCGCTGTTGACGGTCACCCCCACCACCCGGTGCAGAGCCGGGAGGCTGTCGTCCGGTTCGCCGTCGAACAAAAAGGGCCGGGACGAGGATGAGTAACCGATGTAGGGATTGACTCCATAGGAGATGCCGAACTCCTGTTCGGGGCCGAGCACGCAACCTTGCGGATGGGAAGCCGCGAACTCGGAGAAGGCCACGATGGCGGAGGGGAGGTAGGGGAGCGCCGGGCCGCCCGCATAGGCGCCCACGATGGGCTCTCCGGTGATCTGCTGCCACAGCGAAGTGGTCCCCAGGTCCCACATGACCAAATCGGAGTTTCTCAACAGCCCCGAGACGCCGAACCGCAGGTGGGCGCCGTCGGGCGTCACCGGGTCGAACGCCACCGCCGTGTTGCACAGAGGGCAGTAGGTGACCAGAACCGGTCGGTCGCCGAACCTGTCGTTGACGATCTCGTGTCGGGTCAGCACCCGCAGGGGATAGAAACGGGTGGAGTCGCCGATGCGGACCAGCATCCCGGGATCCGCCTCGGACAGCCACTCTTGCGCCGCTTCGACCTCCACGAACACCGGCCGGTCCAGGGGGCGGATCAGATCGCGGGGATCGACGGTGGGGATGCCCAGGCCCAACTCGGCGGGTTCGATGGTGGTCCGCGACCAGTCCGTCGGCCAGGACGCCACTGCCGTCTCGAGGTGGGAGGGAGGAGGATGGGGGTTGTCGCCGGCCACCGGCCGCACGATTGCCGGGACGTCAGGCGGTGGTGGACACCGTGGGTCGGCGTCCACCGGCGGCCGGGTTGTGGGTCCGGTGGTGGACGAACCCGGCGCCGCCGACTCGACTGCCCCGGCGGGTTCGGTCGTGTCCGCGGTGGGGGAGGGCTCAGCGGGCCCGGTGGCAGCCGAGTCCGCTTGCGGCGAGGCGGAGTCCGGTTCCCTGGAGACGGGGTCTGTGGCGGTGGTCTGGGAACCGGAGGAGACAGGGGCGTCGGGCGGCGGTTGGGAGGAAAGGGAACCGGTGGCCGGTTCTTCGCCCCCACAGGCTGTGGCGAACATCACGATCACAAAGCCTATGACGCCGGCCCTCAGCCGGAAGGGGCCGTCAGACATGGTGACGAGTCTAATTCTTGTGCGGACCTTATAGTTGTTCCCCTATTCGAACACCCGCTCGCCGGATCCTCAGGAGATGAACAGAGACTCACCCACGACTTCCGCCGCCGCCCCTCCGAAGGAGACCACGTTCACCGTCTCGGAGCTGGCCGGACGCATAAGAGGGGCGCTGGAGGGTGCCATTCCCTCTCCGGTGTGGGTCACAGGCGAGGTGGCCAACCTCACCAGGTCCAACGCCGGACACACCTACCTGGATTTGATGGAGCGGGCCGGGGAGGAGCCCGGGGATGTACAGACCCTGTTGCATGCGGTGATATGGGCGAGCCGCCGCCGGGACATCAACCGGGCGCTCAGCAGTGCCAAGTGGGGACGAGTGTCGGACGGGGACGAGATAAGGGTGAAGGTGGGGGTGGACTTCTACCGGCCCCAGGGCAAGTTGACTCTCCAGATCCGCGAGGTGGATCCCGACTACACCCTGACCAGGTGGAAGAACCGCAGAGAGCAGGTGGTGGCGGCTCTCCGGACCGAGGGGATCTTCGAGCACAACCAGAGGCTGTCCCTCTCGGCGGCGCCCCATCGAGTGGGCCTGATCACCAGCGAGGGAAGCATGGCGCAAGCCGATTTTCTGGCCACCCTTTCCGAGAGCGGATTGGGATGGCGGGTGGAGTTCCATCACTCCGGTGTGCAGGGTGACGCGGCCAGGGCTTCCCTCATCGAGGCTCTCGGAAGGCTCAGCAAAGCCGAGCCGGACGTCATCTGCATCGTCCGGGGTGGAGGATCCACCACCGACCTGGCGGTGTTCGACCACGAGGAAGTGGCTCGGGCGGTGGCGCGGTGTGAGGTGCCCGTGATGACCGGCATCGGCCACGAGCTGGACCTGACCGTCTCCGACCTGGTAGCTCATCGCTCCGAGAAGACCCCAACCGCCTGCGCCTCCTGGCTGGTGACCCGCAACCGCCTCTATCTGCGGCGAGTCGACGGGGTTGGGAGAAGCCTGGCGGAGACGGCCCGGTCGCTGGTGTTGCATCACAGACGGCGGCTGGACCGCTCTCCCGCCGACCTGTCCGCCGCCGTGGACGGAACCGTGGCTCGTTTCCGACAGCGCCTCCACCGCTCGGGTCAACTGCTGCCGGCCCAGGTGCGGCCTATCCTGACACGGGCCGGCGGGACACTCCATTCTCGTCATGCCTCCCTGGCCCGTGAAACCGGCCTCGGTCTGAGACGAGAACGCACCCGCATCGACACGGCCGTGAGGGTCGCCGAGGCCTATGATCCGCGGCGGAACCTGGCGAAGGGATGGTCGATCACCCGCCATGTCGGAGGGGGCGTCATCAGTTCCGTCTCCGGGTTGGGGCGGGACGAAGCCATCGAAACCCAGTTGTCGGACGGTACGGTGATCAGCAGAGTAACGGACACCGCTCAGCCGTCTCCCAAAGCCGAAGGAGTGACAAGCCATGAGTGAATCCCCGCCTCCTGAGAAGACGCCCCCGAGCTACGCGGAGGGACTGGCCGAACTGGAGGAGATACTCGACTACCTGCAGGGGAGCGAGGTGGACCTGGAAGCCATGGCCGAGAAGGTGGAGCGGGCCGGCAAGCTCATCCAGTTCTGCCGTCAACGACTCGACGATGTCTCGCTTCAAGTGAACGACGTCCTCGAGTCGGTGAAAGCCGCCCTCGAGGAAGAGCAGTAGCAGGGACCCTCACCAGGCGTCGCCCAGCTAATTTCTGATTCCCCGGCGGTCCATTGAGTTGCTGAGAGGCCGTTTCGGAGCGGGGGAGGGAAGTGTTCCGGTCAGGTGAGGGCCAGCCAGCACACCAAATGGACATCATCGGGGGTGATCTCGGGGAGAGGCAGGGGCGGGATGTAGGGCTGGAGCCCCTGGGTGTCGATGGTTTCCAGGATGCGTAGGGCCTGGTGGGCGGGGTCGTCGGAAGACCTCAGGATGTTCCGAAATGCGCGCACGATGCGTTCCGGATAGGGCGCTCCCAGGGCGTCCAGGGCCCGTTCGATCTTGTCTTTGTTTACCCCGGGCGGAGGGTTTTCCCGCACCACGTGGGCGGCGTCGCGGAGCGCCCGTGGCACCCTGGGTTCCAGGTTGGCCTTGTCGGACAGGTGGTTCCACTTCTCCACGATGTCGGCGCGGGCCGCTTCCCATGCCTCGAAGACGTTCCGGTGGGGGTGGTCGTCCAGGGTCCGCGACTCGTCGAAGCCGCGGGGAGGCCGGGCGCGGTGCAGGCACGCCAGGGTGTTGTCGTCCACCAGGACGCCGCGGGCCTGTTCTTCACCGGAGGATCGGGCCGTCTGTTCGGTGGTGAATGGGTCGGCTTGCACGAAACGGAACTTGGGCTGGGCGGTGTCGGCCACCCGGGCGCAGAACACATACCCGCGCCGAGTCCCCGGCGGCGCGGCCATGCCCGATCCCGATCCCCAGGGGAGCCGCTCGATCCTGGCCGCCAGGTGTCGGTCTTCCATCGCCTGACGCAGCTCTTGGCGGTATTCCTCTCCCGACAGAGCTCCCCGGACGGTGCCGCCCCGGTCGAACAGGTCGGCCTCCTCTCGCCGGAGCCGTTCGATTTCCTGGCGGGTTTCGGTGAAGGTTATGTCCACCGGAGTTCCCTGGTCGGGCATGATCACCCCCACTCCCACACTGGCCGCCGCCTGCTTTATCTTGATGTGGAGGCGCTCTTCCAGCCCCAGCAGGTCTTCCAGGCGATCGTCGGGGAACACGCAGTGGAGAAACACCTCTTTGTGATAGGAGCCGATACGGTCGATCCGACCGTGACGCTGGACCAGCCGCATGGGGTTCCATGGCAGGTCGTAGTTGATGATGTGCCCGGCCTGCTGGAGGTTCACCCCTTCGGACAGCACGTCGGTGGTCACCACGATGTCGTATAGGTCGGTGTCCTGCCCCTCGGGAGGGTCGGTGGTGAGGGGGGCGAACCCCCACAGCACGTCTTCTTTGTCGCCCGACTTGGCGCGGCCGCTCAGCGAGGCGATCCGACCTCGATACCCCGCCAGCCGCGGGTCGCTTCGGGTGACTTGAACCAGGTGCTCGAAGATCCAGTCGACCGTGTCGGCGTAGTAGCTGAAGACCAGAACCTTGCGCCGGTTGGCGACATCCGAGGCGCCGATGCCCTGTTCCTCGGCCCGGGCGGAGATCTCGGCCAGCTGGTCGACCAGCTTGGCCAGGGTCGGGTCGGATCGGCGGGTCACCTTCCGGGCCTCGGCGGCGAACCGGCGAAGCAGGTCTCGGTCTTGGCGGACCCGGCAGGCCAGCTTTGCGACGTGATAGCCCGAAGCGTCCTCGGCATGGATCGAATCGCCGCTCAAGCTCCCGATCAACTCGTCGATCTCATCGGAGTCGGCCGCCACCAGTTGCACCAGCACGTCGCCGCTTCCCACCAGGCCGTGGTCATCCAGCAGAGACAGGAAGGCGTCGTGGGTGTCGGCCATGGTTTCGCAGGTGTTGGCGAAGGCGTGCGGTGAGGATTCGAACCGTTTCAGCAGACCCGATCGGAGCAGACCGGCCAACTGGGCCTCGTGGGCGTCGACATCTGCGTCTATTCGGTACAGCGAGGGCAGGTAGCGGGCCATGGTGAGGATGTTGCGGTCCTCGGCCGGGGCGTCGTCGGGCGGGTCGAGAGCGTATTGGAAGCGGTCGAAGAACCCGGGGAGCACCGTGTCGAGACGGTAGGTGATCTTTCGGACTCGGGGAGTGGGGAAGGTGATGGTGGTTTCCCTGCCTGCGATCTGCACCGTGTCGTTGGGGTAGTAGGTCTTCACGAACGAACGGGTGCGGCGCACCGCCACCGCATCCAGCACGTCGAACAGATGCTCCGGAGATAGGTCGTCGGGACCGAGCGCCATGGCCCGGTGGAAGTGATCCCGCATCGACTTGATGCCCAACTCGGCGAAGATGGCGTCGTTGTGCAGGAAGTACCCCAGCTGGTAGTAGAGGTCCCACAGGCTGTTGTTCACCGGGGTGGCGGTCAGGAGCGCCAGCTTCTTGGGGGGAGATCCTTCCATGAGCCGCCGCAGCGCCTCGGCTCGCTGGGTGCTGGGGTTGCGCAGGTTGTGGGCCTCGTCGATTACCACCATCGCGTAGTCGTTGATGGAGGGGGCCTCCAGTTTGATGGCGGTGGCGTGCTGCGGATTGAGGCGGCGGTCGTCGGCCAGTTCGTCGAATGAGCGGATCTCCATGTTGATGTTGAACTGGGACTTGAAGGCTCGCCAGGGTCCGTCCCGGAGGGTGGCGGGGGCCACCACCAGCACCCGCTGGCGGCGATCGGAGGCGGCCTCTCGGATCAGTTCGCCCGCCAGGAAGGTCTTGCCCAGGCCCACCTCGTCGGCGATCAGCACTCCGTTGTAGCGCTCCAGGATGCGGCCTGCCCGCCACAGGCCGTCGCGCTGGAACGAGGTGAGATGGATTTGGGGCTGGCCGGCGTCGTCGCTTTCCTGCAGGATTTCGGCGCCGTAGCGCTCCCAGAGCATCCGAAGGTAGATGAGTTGCGGAGGGTGGGGTTTGAACCTGGCTTCGAACAGAGCGGCGAGGTCGTAGTCTTCGGCCTCTTCCCAAAGCTCCTCGAACCACTGTCGGACCTGTTTGACCACAGATGGCTGATAGTTGCCCAGGTTGAGCTCGATGTTGGTGGTCAAACCGGCGTAAGTGAAGTTGGATGACCCGGCCACCACCCCGTGGGAGGGGTTGCTGACCAGGAAAGCCTTTCCGTGCAGGAAGCGTCCTTCCAGGCGGCGGACCTGCACTTTGTCCGACCGAAGCCACTCCGCCAGCCGCCGGGAGGCGGCGTCGGTCTGTGGGGTGAATCCCAGCAGGTCTCGGTCGATGGTCAGGGCCTGCTGGTGGCCGTCGAGGGCGGTTTTCAGCCGGG
>VXSV01000106.1:1388-13817 GCA_009837815.1 Acidimicrobiia bacterium | reverse complement strand
AAGTCTTGGTGGCTGCGGCTGGCGGTGGGGCCTGTTTGGCCTTGGTATTTGGAGCCGATTTCTCCGCTGCCGTAGGGGTTGTCGGCCGGGGTGGTCATCTGGTAGAAGCTGATCTGTCCGATGCGCATCCCCGGATAGATGGCGATGGGAAGCTGGGCGACGTTGGAGAGCTCCAGGGTGAGGTGCCCGTTGAAGCCGGGGTCCACAAAACCGGCTGTGGAGTGGATCAACAGGCCCAGCCGCCCCAGGCTGGATTTTCCTTCCAGTCGGGCAACCACGTCATCTCCCAGCCGTACCCGTTCCAAGGTGGCGCCCAGGGCGAACTCCCCGGGATGGAGGATGAAGTGGTGATCCGGACTCACCTCATGGATTGACGTCAGGTCATCTTGAGCCTGGCGGGGATCTATGTGCGGATAGAGATGGTTGGCGAAGACCCTGAACGTGGGCGCCACCCTGAGGTCGACGCTGGAAGGCTGGACGTGTGACTCCTCGTAGGGGTCGATCTCGATCCGGCCTTCCTCCAGGGCTTCTCTGATGGACCGATCAGAAAAGATCAATGTGTCCCCGTCTCAAGTGATCCAGACTCAAACATGTTCCTGGAACAAGTATGACTTCTTGGGAAACGTCGGAACCATGTGAAGGTCATCGACCGGGCGTGGGCACTCTGACGATCTCCACGCGGCCTTCCCGGTCGTAGAGGACGGTTGCCAGGGACTTCACCGAGGCGGGCGTGACCGCCTCCAGGTCCTCCAGGGAGTTCCGGGAGGTGGCCAGGTCGGCGTCGTCGAGGTACAGCCTGCTGATGAGAGCGCTGAGCAGGACGCCGTTGCTGGGCTGGCTGTAGTCGACCCGGAGAACGGCCTTGGCCTCCTCCAGTTCCTTTGCGGTGGGTCCGTTGGCCACCATGTCGGCCAGGATGGAGAGAACCCGGTCGTAGGCAGCCTGGTAACCGTCGGCGTCGACCGTGAAGAAGAGTTCCGAATAGACGGTGGGCCTGGGCGTCACCGCCGCCGTGATCCCGACTCCCGCCACGTAGGAGGCGCCCAGTTCTTCGCGGACCAACCGGAAAATACGGTCATTGAGGATCACATCCAGCACGCGGGCATTGACCCGCGCCGACCGGTAGTCGGAGATGTCGGTGTCGTGATACATCTCCAGCACGGCGGTCATGTCTGCGGTGACCGGTATCACCCGCCGCACCAACTCGGTGGGTGCGGGTCGGTGGCGGTCCACGAAGGTGTCGGGATCGCCGGCGGGAAGGGTCCCGATGTAATGGCGAGCCAGCCGCTCCACCTCTTCGGCGCTGGTATCCCCCACCACCGCCAGGATCATGTCGTCCACGTCTCCCAGGCGTTCCCGGTAGTCGCTGAGGAAGGTCTCGGGGCTCAGGGCGGCCAACTGTTCCGGGGTGGCCACCGGGTGGTGCCATTCGCTGCCGAAGCGGGCGTGTTCGTAGGCCACCCACGCCTGCCAGGCGGGATTCACTTCCGCGAAGGACGTGCGGATCGCGGTGCTGTTGAAGGCCTGGCCGAAGGCGAGGTCGTCCACCCGGGGAGCGGTGACCGCCAGGTGGAGAAGTTGGAACAGCGTCTCCAAGTCCTCGGGGTTGGCGGCGCCGTCGAAGCCCTCTTCTCTTTCGGAGATGATCGCACCCAGCGATGCGGTGCTCTCTCCCAGGAACCGGTCCAACTGCAGTTTGGTCAGATCACCGAAACCACTTCCGAACACCGCTTCCACCGCCCGAAAAGCCAGGGCGCGGGCGCCCGGATATAGCGTGGACCATCCGCCCAGGGACCGCGCCCGGATGTTGACCGTCGCCTCTTCGATGTCTGAGTAGACGAACACCACCCGCGCTCCGTTGGCGAACTCCCACTCGGTGGCGTCCAGCACCGGCAGTGTCCGGATGGCGATAGGCCTCACCGGCTGGGGAACCTCCATCAACTTGTCGATCTCGGGCTCGATCGGTGGCGGCTCGCTCCGGGGCGCGGCAGCCTCGACGGCGGCTTCCAGGGCAGCGGGCGTGGGTACGCTGGCCGCGTCAGGGCCCACCGCCAGGACGATCAGGCCTGCCCGGTTCATCAGCCACCGGAAGTGATCGGTCGACTCTTGGGCGGTGACGCCTTCCAGGAGAGCCGAGAGCCTGTCGAATCGTTCCTGAGGCGCGCTTATGTCCACCCCGGACAAAAAGTGGGAGACGTATCTCTCCGCATACTGGATGTCCCTGGTCGAAGGGGCGTTGTCAAGTTGGTACTCAAGCGAGGTGGTGAAGGCCTCGGCGGCGCGGGCTACGTCGTCGTGGTTGAAGCCGTACCGCTGGATCGTCTGCAACACCGAGACGTAGTCTCTCGAAGCGGCGTCGAGGTCTTCGCCCTGCCAGTTGGTCCCGTAGTAACGGAGGCCCCGGTTGTGGTTGAAAGCGCCGAAGTGAGGCGCGTCGACCTGGGTCAGCTCGCCGCGATAGAAGGCGTCCTCGAGTCGGTTCTGGACCATGGTGGCGACCAGGCTCTCCAGCATGAGGAGGCGGTCCCCACCCACGGTTGCGTAGTCGAAAGTGGGGATGGCGATGTCCAGCGAGATAAAGGAGAGGCCGTACTCGTCGTCCGTCACCACGTCATAGGATGACGCCTGCCCATGGGCGATCTCGCCAAGGGAGAAATCCGGCGCCGCAGCGGCCTCTATCGGTCCGAAGTGCTTCTCGACCAGAGCGAACAACTCGTCGGCCGGCCGGTCGCCGACCACCACGATGGCCATGTTGGACGGCACGTACCAGGTCTCATAGAATTCTCTGAGGTCCTCGGCCGTGGTGGACTCGAGAGCAGCCACCGTCCCGATCGGGTAGTAGCCCTCGTACGGTGTCCCCTGGGTGTATACCCGGTCGAATTCGGCTGAGATGCTGCCGCTGGCGGTGGCGGTTCGGTACCGCAACTCATCGATGACCACGCCCCGCTCCAACTCCACCGCCTCCGGTTCGATTAGGGCGGCGTGGCCCATCTGCGACAGTATGTGCAATGCCGTGTCGACGTTCTCCGCTGGATCTGTGGTGACGGTGAGGTCGTAAACGGTCTGGTCGTACCAGACGCCGGCATTGAGGTCGGGGCCGAATTCCACCCCAAGGGAACGGAGGGTGGTGTTGAACTCCTCGGGGGTGTATGCCTCTGTTCCCCTAAAGAGCATGTGCTCCACGAAGTGGGCCATGCCCAATCCCGGCTCGGGCTCGTTTATGGATCCGGCGTTGACCACCAGTCTTAGGGACAGGCTGTTGCCGGGTTTGTCGTTCTCTCGCACGTAGTAGGTGTAACCGTTGTCTAGAGTCCCGACGCGTACCGACGGGTCAGTCGGCAGCGGAGTCGAGTCCAACGCGGGTTGGTAGCCGGGCGGGGCCACCAAACCTGCGGCTCGCGCCAGGAAACTGGCCATCTGGGCGCGGGTTACCTGCTGGGAGGGACAGAACAGGTAGGGGTCTGCTGAGCAGCCGGTGGTCAGCCGGGCGGCGGCGAGAGCGTTGATGTCGGATGCGTTCTCCACGCCGTCCAGGTCGCCGAACCCGACATAGCCGGCTGCGGGAGAGTTGAAGGCCCGGACCAGGACGGTGGCGATCTCGGCCCGGGTGATGCCATCCTCGGGACAGAACCCGAGAGGGTCTTCCGAGCATCCCTCCATGACTCCCAGGTCGACCAACCGCTGGATGTGGGGACCAGCCCAGGTGATCCCTTCGTCCAGGTCGGCGAACCGTGTCATGGTCGCTTCCTGTTCCGGGGTGAAACCGAAACCGTAAGCAGCCCTGGAGATCCACACCGCCGCCACCCAGCGCTGCACGGGCTGGTCGGGACAGAAGCTTCCTTTTTCGCAATCGGTGTCGGTGAAGAGCCCTATGGCCTGCAGGGCCTCGATCGCCGGCGCGTGGGATGTCTGAGGGGAGACATCGTCATAGGAGCCGGTATCGGCAGCCACAACGGGGGTGGCCAGGAGTGTCGCAAGGAGTGTCAGGGCAATTAAAAGGGATAACAGCCGGGACGTTCGAACCAGCACAGAAGTCCTCCGGAAAAAGGGGTCAGGAATGGCTATATAGGGTAGTGCGCAACAAGCGGCATCGGACCGTCGGAGAGCAAAGGGCTCCGCCCGGGGGATCCCGGTTTAGGCAACCGAACGCAGGTGTCGCAAAGATGGATCCGAGAAGGGAGCGGGTGAGGGGAATCGAACCCCCACTCCGAGCTTGGGAAGCTCGTGTTCTGCCATTGAACTACACCCGCCGGCCAAGAGTTTCCTTAGTCTAAAGGCGTCGGCGCGTAGGGGGAGGAGCGCCTCAGGATCCGGTGGACGGGAAGGTGTACTGGAACACCCCGCCGGTGCGGACCATCTCGGCGGCGATGGCGTCGGCGTGTTCGATGAATCGCCGCAGCATGGCGTTGACCTGGTCGGGAACGTCTTGTAGGGCCTTGTGCCCGGAGCCCACCGTTTGTCCGATGACGACCTGTGGACAGAGCTCCCTCAGCCAGTCGAAATCCACGCCGGGCTGGCCGCAGTCGATGTACAGATAAGGGGCCCTCACCTTGGGCAGCACCGGGACGGGATCGAATCGAGTCATGGTCTGCCAGCCGTTGACCAGCACGAAATCAGGCACGGCCGCCATGCGTTCCATGAAGCTCTCCGCATGAGCGGGGTCGGTGGAGAGATAGGCGGCGCCGATGAACGTGAACAGCGCTTCCCGGAGGGGGCCTCCGTGAACCATCAGGTGATTGAAGGGGTCGATGTAGTTCTTGGTCCACCCCGGTGCATTGCTGGGAGAATCGAGGCTGGCTATCGCCCCCACCAGGTCGGGGTGCCGGGCGGCGGCGCTGATCACCACCTGTCCTCCCATGCTCTGGCCGATGAGAACCGGTTTGTTCAATCCAAGGTGTCGAATCAACTCGGCGACATGGTCGGCATGCTCGAACATGCTGACGTACCGATCAGGCTGGTCGCTTTCACCCGTGTTGCCGATGAGATCGACGGCGATGCAGCGGTGTCTGGGAGAAAAGTACTCCTCCTGGAGTCCGAACCCTCCCCGGCTGCCGTACACACCGTGCACAAAGATGATCGCCGGATCGCCCGAACCGGTCTCATGGTAGGCCATCCGTTCGCCGCCCGCGGTAGTGAACCACTTTGTTTCCATTTGGCAGTTCAGTCTACCTCCGGCGGCTCCTCAGGCCCCTAGACGACCGACGAGGGAATCAAACCCCGACGGCCACCCTTCGGCCTTCGTGGCTCGAGGTCATTACTGCGTCGATGATCCGGTGGAGTTCCACACCGTCGTCGAAGTCGGGTCGGAAACGTCGTCCCTCCTGGATGGATTCCGCGAAATTTTCCAGTGCTCTTGCCACGTTGTAGCCGGAGTCGCGTTCGGTCAACGCCGTTGCCGAGAAATATTCGGCAGGGATTTCGACCTGCTCCAGATTGTCGGTCTCTCTTCGGCCCACCGAGACTTTCAGGGGTCCCACCGACAGCCTGACAGGGCTGAATTGGTAATAGGATGGGGCGCCCAGGAGGATCTGTCCCTCCTCTCCGAGGATTCTCAGGGAGTACCCCATGGGAGGCGATGTGGCGTTCGACGCGTAGACGGTCCCGACCACGCCTCCCTCCAACTCGGCGATGGCCATCACCGTGTCGGCGGTTTTCCACTCGAAGGTCCCCCCTTCGCTGAACACCCCCGGCGGCGAGAGGGTCATTTGACGCCCGGATATGTTCGCCACGTCTCCCAGGATGAAACGCACCGAGTCCATCACATGGCCGAAGGCCACGAACAGCGCCCCGCTGGCTTCCTCGTGGCGCACCAGCCATGCCCGGTCGGAGTCCACTTCGAACTTCGAGAGCATCTGGGAGACGACGAAGGACAGTGGCCTGCCGATAGCCCCGTCGGCCAGGAGTTTGCGCGCCCAGCCGACCGCCGGAGCGAAGCGGCCCTGCAGACCCACAGCGGTGGGGATCCCTCCTTGTGCCGCGGCGGCCGCCATCTCCCGGCCCTCGGTGGTGTTCAGAGCAAGCGGCCATTCGCAGAACACCGGTTTTCCGGCTCGAAGGGCGGCCATCGACAACGGATGGTGAAGACGGGGCTTGACCGCAACCGTCACCAGGTCTATGTCGGGATCGTTGCACAACTCCTCTACACCGGCGTACCACTTTCGGGCGCCCCACTTCGCGGCGGCCGACTTGGCGGTCTCCGGCCGGGTGGTGCATACGGCCTCCAACGCCAGCCGGGAAGAAGACCGGATGGCGGGCAGATGGGCACGGTCACCGAAGCCGGGCGGGCTTGCGCCCACCACTCCCACTCGTACGGGTTGGTTGTTACTCATCGTGCGTCCCTTTCCGCTATAGCCTGCCGGCCGGACACCTGTACCCGACTATAAGCGACCCCGACGCTCCGATCGGAGCGCCTCGGTGGCATTCTCATCGATCCGGTAGTCCTCCGGGAGGCGGACCATCCGTCCGGAAGGCCCGGTGTAGCGGATCACCACCCCGTAATCCCGCTCCGCTCCGGCTATCGAGACGTACCCTTCCACCGCGTCGGCCAGCACCATCGCCGGGTCCCGGTCCAGCGGGTCGCCGAATCCCCCGCCGCCGGGAAGGTTGAGTTGCACCCGCTGATCGGGCCGAAGCGTCAGCAGCGCCTTGGGCCGGCCACTCTCCCGTCCGTCGAGGAGAAGCTCCCCTCGTGCGCCGGGCCCGCCGCCCAGCATCCCCTCGGGCGGATGGTTGATCCGGTCGACCATGGCCGACACCGTCCATGCTTCCTCGGTGCGGCATCCCATCTCGGTGTACTGTCCCAGACCCCCCCGGAACCGGCCCGGCCCTCCGGAGTCTGCGCGGAGCTCCCGGCGGTGCTGGATCAACGACGAAAGGGTCTCTACGGCTTCGGCCGGCACGCCCGCCACCCCGCTGGGGAAACCTGTGGCGCTTAGGCCGTCTTTTCCCGAACGGGCGCCGCCACCTCCGCACTGGAAGAGACTGAAGGTGAACAGGTCCTCTCGGTCGGCGGGCCGGCCCCGCCACACGCTTATCCAGATCGGGTCCGATCCGGCCGCCATCAGGGGCAGGGCTTCGGCCAGCGCCCCGAAGATCACGCCCGGCAGGAAATGGCCCAGGATGTGGCGGGAAGCCACCGCGGCAGGCGGCCGGCAGTTGAGGATGGAGCCTTCCGGAGCGGAGACATGGACGGGCCGGAAGGCCCCCTCGTTGTGGGGGACTTCGGGGTTGGCCGCCGCTTTCATGGCGAACGAGGCGTAGGCGTGGGTGTAGTTGAAGACCACGTTGATCCCTCGGCGGCTCTGTGGTGAGGAGCCGGCGAAGTCGATGTGGATGTCCCGGTCCTCGACGGTCACCGCCACCTTGATCCTGATCGGCGCCTCGAACCCGTCGCTCCAGGTCTCGTGCTCGTAGCGGCCGTTGGGGATCGACTCTATGGACCGGCGCATCGCCTCCTCGGAGCGGTCCATTATCTCACCGGCGACCGGATCGATGGAGTCCAGGCCGAACTCGTCCATGAACTCAACGAGGGCGCGGGCGCCCACTTCGTTGCTGGTGGTTTGGGCGTACAGGTCGCCCACCGTCTCGTCGGGAGTGCGCACGTTGGCGCGGATGAGCCCGATGAGATCCCGGTTGATCTCGCCTGCCCGGAACAGTTTCATGATGGGCAGTCGCAGCCCCTCCTCGTAGACCTCGCGGGCCTCGGCGGAGAGGATCCTGCCTCCTATGTCGGCCGCGTGGCAGGTGTTGGCGAAGTACCCGACGATCATCCCTCTCCGGAACACCGGGGTGGCAACGGTGATGTCGTTGATCTGCCCGGCGGTCATCCACGGGTCGTTGGTGACAAGCACATCTCCTTCAACCAGCCGTTCGGGAGGGTATTCGGCCAGCAGGTGACGCATCCCGGTGGCCATGGCGTTGATGTGGCCCGGAGTGCCGGTGAGCGACTGGGCCACCATGGCCCCTTGGGTGTTGAACACCCCGCAGGCCAGGTCCTGGGTCTCGCGGACGATGGTGCTGAAGGCGGTCCGCATCAGGGCCGCCTGCTGTTCGTTCACCACCGAGAGGAGCCTGTTCCACAGCACCTCCAAGAAGATGGGGTCTATTCCGCTCATGCTCCAACGTCCCCTACCCCCGGCGTCACCACCAGATTCAGTTGGGAGTCCACCCGGATGCGGGCCCCCGGGCCCACCACTGCGGTCGATTCCCGTTCCTCGATGATGGCCGGACCCGCCATCTCGTCGCCCGGCCTCAGCAGGTAACGGTCGTAAACCGGGGTGTCCCGATAGTCCGAGTACTCCGGGAAGTAGGCCGGTCTCACTCCCTTCAGTGCGTCCCGGTCGGCATGAGGAGGGTCACCGGCCAGCTTGCGGATTCCGGGCGCCGGCCCGGAACTCACCACCCTCCAGGTGAGCGCCTCAAGCCGTACTGCGGGGCCCGACCGTCCGTACAGCTCCCGATAGACCTGGTCAAAGTTCTGCTGCAGGGCCAGTTCGTCATCCTCTCCCAAGAACCCTCCGCGCACCGGGACCCGCACCTCGTGGCCCTGGCCGATGTAGCGGACATCGACGCTGCGTGCGTGGGTTATCTCATCCGGGACAACCCCCGATTCGGTCAGCAGTTCGGTTCCTTGCCTCTCGAGATCAGCAAACAGCCGGTTGAGGTGGTCCCAGTCGAGGTCGTCCAGCCGGGCGTAGTGGGATTGGACGAAATCGAATGCCAGGGGGGCGACCAGGAAACCCAGCGCCGAGGTGACCCCGGCGGAAGGGGGGAGAACCAGAGAGGGGCTGCCGGTCAGCTCCGCAACCCGATATCCGTGCACCGGCCCCGCCCCCCCGAAGGCGGCCATTGGCAGCGACCGGGGACTTCTGCCCCGCTCCACGACATGCACGCGGGCGGCGTTGGCCATGTTCTCATTCACCAATTGGTGGATGCCCCACGCCGCTTCGGTAACCGAAAGCCCCATCGGTCCGGCGATGCGGGTCTCGATGGCCCGGCGCGCCGCCTCGGCGTCGAGTTCCATGCGGCCGCCCAGGAAGTAATGGGGGTCGAGGTATCCGAGGACCAGGTCGGCGTCGGTGACGGTTGGCCGGGTCCCGCCCAGGCCGTAGCACACCGGGCCCGGGTCCGACCCGGCCGACTCGGGTCCGATCTTGAGCAGTCCGAGTTGGTTGATCCGGGCGATCGAACCTCCCCCCGCCCCGATCTCGATCATCTCGATCACCGGCGCCTTGACCGGCAGACCCGAGCCCTTCCTGAACCGGTACCGCCGGTCGACCTCAAAGTCGTAGGTCACCTCCGGGCGCCGGTCGGCGATGACGCACAGCTTGGCGGTGGTGCCCCCCATGTCGAAGGAGAGCAGGTTGTCCATCCCGGCGGCGGCGCCGAGCGTGGCGGCCGCCAGGGCGCCGGCGGCCGGGCCCGATTCCAGCAGCCTGATCGGGAAGCGGGTGGCGGTGTCCACGGTAGCGATACCCCCCGAAGACAGCATCACGAAGAAGGATCCTTCGAATCCCAGATCGGAAAGGCGGCTCTCCAATCCCGACAGATACTGCTCGGCAAGGGGCTGGACGTACACGTTGGCGATGGTGGTGGAGGCGCGTTCGTACTCACGTATCTCGGGGGCCACCTCCGAGGAGATGGAAACCCGCATCCGGGGCGCCGCGCGGTTCACCGCCCGGCGAGCGGCCCGCTCATTGGCGGGATTGGCGAAACTGTGGAGAAAACTGATCGCCACCGCTTCGATCCCCCGCTCGTCCAACTCGGCGGCCAGGGCCTCCACGTACTCCTCGTCCACTTCCCGAAGCATTCGGCCCCCCGCCGCCATCCTCTCGGGAACATCGAACCGAAGATGTCGAGGGGTGAGAGGGACGGGCATCTCCAGAAACAGGTCGTAGAGCTCGTACCGATGTTCTCGCCCGATCTCCACCGAATCCCGGAAACCCTGGGTGGCAAGCAGAGCTGTGCGGGCGCCCTTTCGCTCGATGATGGTGTTGGTCACCAGGGTGGTCCCGTGCACCAGATGACTGATGTCCGAGGGGTGAAGACCCGACCTGTCAAGTGCCCGGACCAGGACTTCCTCAACCCCCCGGGAAGGGTCGTCCGGGGTGGTGAGGACCTTTCCAACCACCGTCTCGCCTGAGAGGTCGTCGATCAGCAAGAGATCGGTGAAGGTCCCTCCGATGTCGACCCCGATGCGAATAGTGGCCGCCGGCCGGCCGGATGTCTTCATGAAAGCGTCAAGCGAGGAAAGGTCAGGGAATCGGAACTGCACTCAGGTTACCCCCCGGGTGGCTGTGGCTGGTCAGGGTATTCGAAGTGTGTGGTTCTCCGCAGCCGGATCCGGCCAGGGCGCCGCACATAGTCTGGGGTGGGAATGACCCCGTCTCCGCATCCCGCCTCTCTGGCTCGTCGTCCCGGTTTGGGTTTCGCCATGGCGTTGACGGGCGGAGTTCTGTTCGGCATCGCCGACACTGTGGCGGCCGGCCTCTTCTCACAAATCAGCCCGGCCGAACTGAACCAGTTCCGGCTGGTGCTGGCCGCGGTTTTCATCTCTGCAATAGCGGCTCGACGGGGCCTGACTCATCACGGGGGAATGCTCGGCTGGTTGCTTCTCCAGGGGAGCATCACCGCGGTGATCACCTTCGTCTTCTTCGTGGCGGTCGAACGCCTGGGAGTGGGGCCCGGGATCACCATCCAGTATCTGGGACCGATTCTGATGCTGATGTGGAGGCGGTTCGTGCAGGGTCTGGCGGTGCCTCCCACCGGCTGGCTGGGAGCGGCGGCGGCCGTGGTGGGAATCGGGCTGATCACCGGGGCATTCACCGCCGATTACGCCGATGCCATAGGAGTGGCGGCAGGCCTGGCGGCTGCGGTGGCCTACGCAGCGCTCACCATCGTGGGTGAGAGGCTCGGGAAGACCCTCCATCCGCTCACGTACAGTTCCTACAGCCTGACCATCGCGGCGTTGATCTGGCTGGCGGTGCTCCCGGTGAGGATCCCCGATCTCTCCATCGCCGGCTGGCTGGGGGTTGGCTGGGTGTCGATCATCGCCATGGGAATCGGGTTCCTGCTGCTGATGAGCTCCCTTCGGCACATCAGTCCCGGCCCGATGGGAGTGGCCGCCACCTCCGAGCCGATAGTGGGCGCGTTGACAGCCTGGGTGGCGTTGAGCCAGGCACTGTCCCTGGTGGAGACGATCGGCGTGGCCCTGACTGCTTTGGGGATTTCCGTGGTGCATTGGAGCATCCGCAAGACCCCCGGGTTCTAATCAGGAATCACCCTGATACCTGTTGAGACAGGCTCCTGCCCGGTCAGTTTCCCGCTGTCTGCGGGAGGTCGCTCCCCTTGAGGAACCTCACGCCCAGGTAGGCGATCCAGGCCGCCCAGGGGAAGTAGCAGGCCCTGGCCACCCGGATCATGTCCGGGTTCGGTCCGGTGTGCCCGATGATGAGAGTTATCAGCGCAATGGCCGAGACCGCGGAAACCACCAACGCGACTGTCCGGCCGACACCCCCGGGAGACATGGCTGACACACCCAGGCTGAAGGCGAGGACCCCGGCTGAGACGACCATGCTCGAGATGATGGTCAGGCCCGAGTCCACACGGTAGACCGCAATCGCCTGCTGCAACGCCAGATCACTCTCCATCACGGTCTCGGCGAGAACATGAGTCAATCCGGCCGAGAGGATCCAGCCGGCGCCGCCGATCGTCATACACAAGATGCCAAGCCGTGACAAGCCACCGGACATCTGCTCTCCCGACGTCACCCGACTGATCCCGACCAGCCCGAAGAGCATCAGCAAAAGGCTCAACGGCACCAAAAGAGAGGATGCGTGAGCCAATGCGGAGTTTGACGCAAGAGCAGTGATGCCGCCGACCGCGTCGCCCGGTTCCACAGGATCGATCAGAATCCCTCCCGGTTCCAACAGGAAGAACAGCAGCGCCAGCACAGGGCCCACTATGAGCCCCAGGGCTTCCAGCTTGTGTACGTTTCCGGTTCCCATGTCTCAGACCTCCTCAGGAAGACCGGCCCGCGCCTTCCTGCTGCTTCCTTCTCCATCATTTCCGGGCGTCAAGTCCCAATTCTAGATCTTCGGGATAGGTTCGGTCTGCTTTGTCACACCTGCCTGATAGCGTGGGTTGGTAGTAGAAGGAGGTAACTGTGGTGACAGAGCGAAATGGAATTATGGACTTGATATCCCGTGCTCCGTGGCGGGAGGCGGTGACATATCGAAAGACCTGGCCTCACGAGTACGTGGTGATCAAGAAGGACGGCCAGCAAGCGCTGCTGGCCGCCTTCTGCGCCAGGATCTGTGCCGGAGAAGGTGTGGAGTGCTGGTTCTTCCACCAGAAGCGCCAGTATCTGTTCTTAGGCGGCTACAAGTACTGGACCATGACGGAGTGCCCGGACATAGACCTCGAGAAGGA
>VXSV01000106.1:0-1288 GCA_009837815.1 Acidimicrobiia bacterium | reverse complement strand
GGCGACAGGGGCGTCTGAAGGGAGCCCATCTCCGTAAGCTCCACCTGCTTTACATTGACATCAAGATGGACACTAGAGTGGTCAAATCAGCATGTCGTTAAGGAGAGGTGATTATGCGCTCCTACTCGAGGTCACATCCGTGGATCACCTTCGAGGCCACCGATATCAACTCGATCCATCCCAGGATCTGGATGCTGCTGGGCGAGGCGCGGTCCAAGTCCGAGCATCTTGCGGGAACTCCGCTGCAACCTGAAGTAGCTGAGAAGTTCTACAGGGTAGCCCTTGTCAAGGGCGCTCAGGCGACTACGGCCATCGAGGGAAACACCCTCACCGAGGAGCAGGTAGCCGGCATCCTGAGCGGAACCTACCGAGCTCCCCCTTCCCGCGCTTATCAGGAGCGAGAAGTCAAGAATGTGCTTGAGGCTCTGACGAGTATCGCCCAACAGGTCATGGAAGGCGGCTTTCCAACTATCACCAGCCAGTTGATCTGCGACTACAACCGACAGGTGCTGGAGGGCACCCGGTACGAACCGCACGTCGTGCCCGGACGAATACGTGACTACTCCGTCGGCGTGCCTGCTTACCGGGGCGCGCCACCCGAGGATTGTCAGTACCTGGTTGATCGGCTGGCCGATTGGCTGGAGAGTGACACATTCCAATCAGAGGACGCTGAGATCCGATTCGCTCTGGCTATCGCCTGCGCGGTCTACGCTCATCTCTACATAGCGTGGCTGCATCCCTTTGGCGACGGAAACGGGCGGACGGCCAGACTTCTCGAGTTTTTGATCCTGGCAAGGTGCGGAATGATTCCCCTCCCGGTGGCCCACCTTCTATCGAATCACTACAACCTGACCCGGGACGAGTACTACCGCCAACTGGCCGCAGCCGGCACGACGCAGCGGACCGACCAATTCTTAAGTTATGCAATACAAGGACTGGTGGACGGGATCAGGATACAAATTGAACAAGTGCTACAGCAGCACTTCCGCGTGACCTGGCTCAACTTTGTGCATGAGACGATGAGGCAGTTCCCGTCGAGCCCGGCGAGAGACCGTCAAAGGTCCCTGGTGCTTGCCATGTCTTCAGACGTGGAGATTCCCAAGGGGAGCCTGCCCGAACTCACCCCGAAGCTTGCGCGTCTCTACGCCAGGAAAGGTCCCCGAACCCTGAGTCGCGACCTGAACAGGCTTCAGAGCGTCCAGCTGGTCGCCAGAGGACCCAGGGGATGGAGGTCTAACGCCGGAATCATCAGGGCCTTCTTGCCTCCCGTGGCAGAGTCCGTAACGGG
>VXSV01000048.1 GCA_009837815.1 Acidimicrobiia bacterium | reverse complement strand
CACCCCACCCCCATCCAGAAGCCACCCCCGAGGTGCCAAAGCCAGGTTTCACACACCGCCTGTGGAGGTGTTGCGATGAGAAAGAGGAAGCCGTTTTTGGGGGTAGTGATGGTGCGCTGTTGGCAGCGTCCACGGTCGTTGCCGCCACACAGCAGACTTCGGAGAGGGACTTGGAAGTGTTGGTGGGGGACGACTTCATCGGCCCTCCTATCTCGTTTCCCTGTGAGGGTGCACCGGCGGTGTGATCTACATGGTGTCACCGGACGGGGAGGACAACCGTTGTGTGGGCGGCTCTGAGGAGGGTCTTGACAAAGGGGTGACGGCTCTGTGGTGCGGCGACCAGGTTGACGAGGACGCGGCCCGCTGGTACCTTGAGGAAGCGTGAGTGCCCGTCCCCTGAGTCAGGAGGAGGAGACGCACATGGTTGAGAGCCCACATTGCTGGCTCATTTGGTGCCGAGGCTGACGTCCAGGGTAGAGGATGCAGCAACGGAGGTGCTTGCCTTCATCCTGAACAGGTCGGCGGCCTGTCGTGGTGCTTTGGACCGGCTTTTGCATGCCGAAGACTTCAAGGTCGCGCCAATCAGCAGGGTGGAGACACAAGTGTCGGATGACAAGGATTCCCGGCCTGACATGATCGGTTATGCCTGTGACGGTTGCAAACCGTTGGTGGTGGAGGCGAAATTTTGGGCGCATCTGCAGAAGGATCAAGCTGTTAGGTACTTGCGATTGCTTGATGGACCTGGAGTGCTGCTGTTCATCGCGCCGGCTAGCCGTATCGAAACCCTTTGGTGGGAAATCAGGCACCAAGTGGAATGCGAGGAGGACGGACTCCAAACCCGCCACCAAAAACCGGCGCACATAGCGGAGTCTGTGGATCGGCTGGAATGCCTCGAGTCTCAGGAGGGGACCCGTAGAGCCAGGGTCGCTCACCGCGATTCGGATCGGCATTTGCTGTTGGTCAGTTGGACCGGCCTGCTGGACATTCTGGAGTGTGCCGATCCGGGAATGGCGGCGGACATCCAACAACTTCGAGGCCTTGCCCAGCGTCAGGACGAGGAAGCCTTCCTTCCGATCCACCCGAAAGAACTGGGACCAGAGTTCCCGAGGCGCCTTCCGTGGTTATGGCGCTTGGTGGATGATGCGGTCTCTCGCGGGGTGGGGAAGAAGTGGATGACTACCGAAGGTCTGGCAGTCGGGCAGGGAAGAGGACATTACGGGCGGTATTTTGCCATTAGCGACAAGGACGGGGTCATGGACGGGTTCTTGTTCCTGTGCGTCGACTTTGACTTGTGGGCCACGGGCGATACGCCTCTGTGGCTCAGGATCAAAAACAACGTGCCACCCGGATACAAACACCTGAAGAGCAAAATCCCTTCCTTGATGGAGGAATCGACGTGGCCCGACTACTACGACATGCCCATTTATTTGAGGACCGACGTCGAGTACGACCGGGTATTGGACGACCTCGTCCGCCAAATCAAACAGGTCGCAGATATAGCGGTTTCCTCTACCCCTTTCCCGCGGAGCCCATAGAGTCGTGCGGCCGGGAGTCCCTCAACGTTCAACTCCCGGGGTGGAAGAGCGCCGCAGGTCCCGTTCGATTGAATCCCAGGTCCGCTCGGAGGCTATCCACTTGAACCAGATCACCACGATGGCGCCCCACAGGATCAATCCGCCTCCGAGTTTCATTATCAGTCCGGCGATCTGCAGGTCGGTGACCGTCGACATCCCGAAGCGGGACGCCGAGTCGATGTACGACGGATAGAGGGGAGAGCGGCTGAAGGTCAGGAAGGAAGCGGGCACAGTGGGAATGATGGAATGCAGGAACAAATACAGCATCCGGAGGGGAGGGTTCAAGCGGGGGATCAGCGGCGTGGGGCTTACCACCGGGAGCCACATCAGGATCGAGACCCCGAACAGCCACAGGTGGGCTGCGAAGTGGAAGAGACTCGAGTTCACCATGGCCTCCACGATGGGCCGCCAATGCATGCTCGCCAGGCTCAGGTGGAAAAGGAAAAAGGCGGGAAGCGGCCTGCAAAGGAGGCGCAGGGTCCTCAGACCTGGTGGGGAGGTCAGGAGATGTTCAGCCATCCAGCGGGGGGCGCCCATCAGCATCAGAGGTGGAATCACCAGGGCCACCAGCATGTGCTCGACCATGTGCAGGCTGAAGAAGACCTGTTCCGCCAGGTCGTGAAAAGGCCAACTGGCGCTCCCGGCCAGAATGGCCAGCGCTCCGAACCAGAGACCGCGTTGGCGAGGGGTGGCGGCGGGAAGCCCGGGGGCTATGAGAGGGCGGATGCGCCACTCTGCGTGCAGGTAGAACGCTCCCAGCGCCACCACCACCGCCAAGACATCCCAGTGAGGATGCCAAGCCGGCAAGTCGTCAGCTTCCCAGGGCTATGACGCCGAAGGCAAGGAGCACGATCGCATACAGAATCAGCGCCAGGATGAATCCGGCGGTGAAGAACTTGGAGAGGGTTGAGTCCTCAAAACGCAGGTGCATGTACCAGCCGACCACGATCACGAATTTGAAGAGGGCCAGAATGATCAGTAGCGGAGCGTCCCATCCGCCCATGTCCGCCGCCTCGTTCACATAGAAGAGAGCGACTTCGATAATGGTCAGCACCGCCAGCAGGATGGCGATCTTCACATATTGGAGCGGGGTTGGATGATGGTGCTCGCCGGGGTGGGTCGCCATTGTCAACCTACTCCCGCCGGGACGCCGGCCAGCAGGTAGACCACAGTGAAGATAACGATCCAGATGATGTCCACGAAGTGCCAGTAGAGGCCCACCAGTTCCAGGTTCAGCCCGGATGCTTCCGAGAGTTCCCCCTGGCGCCTAGAGATCCCGTACAGGGTGAGCAGCATCAAGACTCCCAACAGCACGTGGAAGCCATGGAAGCCGGTGAGCAGGTAGAAGGCCGAGGCAGCCGGGTTGGTGGTCAGTTTCATCCCACCGACCGTGACGAACTCCGTGAACTCGAACACCTGCCCACCCAGGAACACCGAGCCAAGCATGGCGGTGGCCAGAAGCCAGGTCCGGGTGGCGTGCTGGTCGTGGCGGGCCAAGGCGTTGTGAGCCAGCACCATGGTCAGGGAACTCATCAGCAGGGCGAAAGAGGAGAACGACGTGAAGGGAATGTCGTAGATCTCGGCCGGGTAGGGACGGGCGAAGCCGGGTTGGCCCTGGTAGAGAAGGTAGTTGGTGATCAGTGCTCCGAAGAAGAGGAACTCGGAACTGAGAAAAACCCACATCCCCAGCTTGCGATGGTCAATGCCGGTTGACTCGTGCTGGTCGTGGTGGTCCATTGCGGCCGCCGCTTCCATCAGGCGTCGACCTCCGGCAGGGAGTACCCGTCTCCCGAGGATTCGGAGTGGTCATGCTCGTCGTGTGGCTCTTCCAGTGGTTCCATGCTCCAGCCGAAGGAGGCGGAGGCCACCACCAGCACCCCGATGAGGATCAGGAGTTTCCCCACCAAGGAGGTGTGATAGATGATTCCCCATCCCACCAGGGGTATTCCCGCCGCCAGCAATATGGGGTAATAGGAAGGTGCGGGAAGATGGATGGGGTGGGGCGGGTTTGTCCCGGTTTCCATCATGTCTGTCAGCGTTTCTTCCGCCTCCGGTCTGCGGACCGGCCTCCCTTCGGAGTCCTCTTCGTACTTCTTGTACCAGAAGTCATCGAGAGACGTAACGGTGGGCGCCACCCCGAAGTTGTATTCGGGCGTGGGATTGGGTGTGGTCCATTCCACGGTTCGGGCGTCCCATGGGTCTATTCCGGAGGGGTCACCGTGTTTCTTGGACCTCCACCAGTTGAACATGAAGATCAGGACCCCGGCGGCGATGATGAATGATCCGACCGTGGCTACCAGGTTCCAGAAGTCGAATCCCGCCTCGGGCGGATAGTAGGCGGTCCGCCGCACCATGCCCTGCAGTCCCAGCCAGTGCATGGGAGCGAAGGTGAGGTTGAACCCGGTGAACATCGTCCAGAAATTGAGCTTGCCCAGCCGCTCGTTGAGCAGCCGGCCGGTCATTTTGGGGAACCAGTAGTAAAGCCCGGCAAATATCCCGAACACCGACCCTCCGAACAGGACATAGTGGAAGTGGGCCACGATGTAGTAGGTGTCCGTCTGCTGCCAGTCGGAGGGAACCACGGCGTGGGTTACCCCGGACAGCCCCCCGATCACGAACATCGCCACGAATCCGATGGCGAACAGCATCGGGGTGGTGAACTTTAATCGACCTCCCCACATGGTGCCCATCCAGTTGAAGATCTTGACTCCGGTTGGGACCGCGATCGTCATGGTGGAGAGGCCGAAGGCGGCCTGGGCCACCGGGCTGATCCCGGAGGCGAACATGTGGTGGGCCCATACACCGAATCCGAGGAAGGCGATGGCCGCTCCGGCAAACACCACCGCCGCGTATCCGAAGAGGGGTTTCTTGCTGAACACCGGTAAGACCTCTGAGACGATCCCCATGGCCGGGAGGATCAGGATATAGACCTCGGGATGGCCGAACAGCCAGAAAAGGTGCTGCCAGAGAATGGGATCGCCACCGGCCTCGGCCACGAAGAACAGGCTTCCGAACTGACGGTCGAAAGTCACCATGAAGAGGGCGATAGCGATGATGGGAAGGGAGAACAGCAGCAAAAGGGCGACTACCAGGCTCATCCACACGAACACCGGCATCCGGAGCAGCCGCATGCCCAGGGCGCGCATGTTGAAGATGGTGACGATGAAGTTGACCGACGAGATGAGGGAGGCCAGCCCCAGGAACTGGACGCCCAGCGCCCAGTAGTCCATGGCCGTGCCGGGTGAGTAGAAGGGCCCGGCGTTCGGCTGATAGCCGAACCAACCGCCGTCCGGCATCCCGCCCAGGACGGTGTTGTCCGCTGGATCCAGGTTTCCCGACACTCCTTCTACGCCGGCGGGCGCCGCCGGGTCGCTGAAGATCAGCACGGAGTAGAGAAAGATCCCTGCGAACAAAAAGATCCACCAGGACAGAGCATTCATCCGCGGGAAGGCCACGTCGCGTGCGCCGATCATCAGCGGGAGGAGATAGTTGATGAAGGCTGCGGAGATGGGCATGACGAACAGGAACACCATGGTGGTCCCGTGCATGGTGAAGGCAGCGTTGTATTCGGCTGCGGTCAAAAAGGTGTTGTCGGCTGATGAGAGCTGGATTCGCAGTAAAAGCGCCTCGAGGCCTCCCACCAGAAAGAAGACGAACGACGCATAGCCGTACATGATCCCGATCTTCTTGTGATCGGCGGTGGTGATCCACGCCCAGAATCCCGTGGTCGAGCGGGGCCTGCGGAAGATGGTTGTGGCGGGACGGCGCTCGGCGGTGGCGGTCATGTGGAGAACTCCGGCCTGGAAGCTTTTGAGGGGACTGTCTCGGGAAAGGGTCTGCTCAGGTGCAAGTTTACGCTCACTTCAAGGTATCCAGCCAGGCGACCAGATCTTCGATCTCCTGGTGGGTGAGATCCAGGTTGGGCATAAAAGATCCGGGTTTGACCTTGGGAGGGTTGGCCAGCCATTCACGCAGACCATCCGACCAGGACTGTCCCTCGCGGGGAAGAATGGCGCCGGCGAACACGTTGCGGGAAGCAAAGTGGGTTAGGTTCGGTCCGTTGAAGAACTCGTCCGCCACCAGGTTGGTGCCCTGGTGGTCGGGTCCGTAGTCAACCGTGTGGCATTGGGTGCATCCCTGTTCCTGGAACACCTTCAATCCGGCCTCGGCCGGGCTCTCGGGTGCAGGCGGAACGGCGTATTGCTGTTGAGCCGCTACCCAGGCGTCGAAGTCCGTCTGGGTCATCGAGACCACCCTGGCCCTCATCAGCGAATGGGAGAGGCCGCAGAACTCGGCGCAGTGTCCCCAGTATTCGGCAGGGTCATCGGCCTGAAGCCTGAGGGTGGTCTCCTGGCCGGGAACCAGGTAACGCTTTCCCATCAGGTGGGGAACCCAATAGTTGTGAAGCACGTCGGCCGAAGTCATGTAGGCGCAGACTTCCTGATCGATGGGCATCGCCAGTACGCTGGCGGACTCGATCCCGTGATCGGGGTACCGGTACTCGAACCACCACTGATGCCCGATGATCTCCACCGGCATGGCGTCGTCTCCGCATTCGGTCAGGTCGAAAACCCCCTGGATGGTGGGCACCGCGATGACGGTCAGTATCAGGGCGGGGATGATGGTCCAGGTGATCTCCAGCTTGTTGTTGCCATGGATCTGGCGTGGTTCCTTGCGTCCCTCTCTGTCCCGAAACAACAGGACTATGAGAAGGATCCCTCCCTCCACCACCACGAAAATGACCACTGCGATCCAGAACACCTGCCAGAACACCGCATCGATCCGCTCGGCGAAGGGCCCGGCGGGTTCGAAGGTGGTGAGAGGGGCGTCCTCGATCTCCACCAGGCTGCAGGCGGCCAGACTGAAAACCGTTAAGGCAACCAGCGATCCCCATCTGATGAGTGGTCGTATGAGCCGCCCCAGGTGCCGCCAGATCATATAGGTCAGATGATACGATCTGCGCCTGCTCTTCCCAATCCGGGCCGCCGGCTGGCTCCTCCTTCCAGAGCTCCCGGAGTGGCGGCCGAGCGCGGCTTGCTACTCTGAAAACAGGATGATGAATGGCAATGGCCGGGCTTTGGTGAGTCTGGAGAATGTGGTCATGCACTATCCGGTCAGAATGGAGGGGATAGTGGGGCGCCGGCGCCGGTTGACAGCGGTTGACGGAGTGAGCTTTTCCATCTCAGAGGGTGAGGCCCTGGGGCTGGTGGGAGAGTCGGGCTGCGGAAAGTCCACGGTGGCAAGGCTGATGATGCGGCTGCTGACCCCCGCCAGCGGTCGGGTTGTATTCATGGGCCGGGACATCACCGACCTGGGGAGACGGGAGATGCGTCCGCTGCGTCGCCACATGCAGATCGTCTTCCAGGATCCGTTCGCCTCCCTGAACCTCGGTATGAAAGCCGGAGAAATCGTGGCCGAGCCCCTAGTGGTCCACGAAGGGCGGCGTCCCGACCCCGGGAGGGTCGCAGACCTGTTGGAACTGGTGGGATTGCATCCCGGCGACGCCCAGAAGTACCCCCACGAGTTCTCAGGAGGCCAGCGCCAGCGCATCAGCATCGCCCGGGCCCTTGCGTTGCAGCCCAAGCTCCTGGTGCTGGACGAGCCGGTGTCGGCCCTGGATGTCTCCATCCAGGCGCAGATCATCAATCTCCTGATCGAGTTGAAGCAGAACCTGGGGCTGGCTTATCTCTTCATCGCCCACGACCTGTCCGTGGTGCGTCACGTGTGCGAACGGGTGGCTGTTATGTACCTGGGAAGGATCGTTGAGTGGGGTAACAGAGAGGAGGTGTTCTCCCGGCCCTGTCACCCCTATACCCAGGCTCTGGTGTCGGCGGTCCCGGTACCCGAGCCGTTCTCTCGGAAGGAACGGAGCCGCATCCTCCTGGAGGGCGACGCGCCGAGTCCTCTAGATCCTCCTTCGGCCTGTCGGTTCCGGACCCGGTGCTGGAAGGCGCAGGAACTGTGCGCAACCGAGACGCCTACGCTGGAACATCGCCTGGCCGGAAGCGGGAGAGCGGCCTGTCACTTCCCGGAGCAGGTGGAAGCAGTCAGAACACACCCATGATCCGACTTCGAACCGCCCACCTCGAGGTGAGGGTCGATGAGATGAAGGGAGCGGAGATCCTCTGGTTGGGCCGGCCGGGGGGGCGAAATCGTCTGGCCCGGATCGATTCCGAGTGGCCTTTGCGCGCCTCGGCCGGCGCCTCTTATTACTCCTCCGACCTCGATTGGCTGTCCGAGCATCGGGGTGGGTGGCAAGAGATGTTCCCCAACGCCGGGGCGGGTTGCACTGTAGCGGGCGTCACCCACCCCGTTCACGGTGAAGCATCCCTGGCGCCTTGGGAGATCCTGGATACCTCCCGCGATAGCCAGGCCACCCTCCGCTGCTATACCCACATCCCGCTGGTCCTGACCCGCAAGATGAGTCTCGATCCCCAGAGCCCCCGCCTTCACCTGGAAGAGGAGGCCCACAATCCGTCGGAGATGGATTTTCACTACTTGTGGGGCCATCACCCCACCTTCGAGGCGCCGCCTGGCACCCGCATGATCATGGAGGGGGCCCGTCTGGAGGTTCCGGGATTGGGTGTACCCGAGGACGACCTGTCACCGGGAGGCGGTTACTCGTGGCCATGGGTACAGGACCGGGATGGCGAGCCGGTCGACCTGGGCGAGATGCCCCGCCGAGCGGTGGAACGCTTGGCGTATCTCACAGACATTCCCGAACCAGCCTGCCACTTCCTGCGACCCGACACCGCCGATCGGTTGACCTTTGAATGGTCGGCGGATGCCTTTCCCTATGCCTGGTTGTGGATAAACCGGCAGGCTTCGCGTTTCCCCTGGTACGGCCGGCTCAGTTCGATGGCGGTCGAGCCGGTGAACGCCTGGCCCGCCGATGGGCTGGCTGCCGCCGTGGACCGTGGGCAGGCGCCGGTGCTGAGGGGTGGAGAGACCCATAAGGCATGGTTGAGCGTGCGGCTCGGCGAGTTATGAGAGGAGATGAAGTGAAATGAGCCAGGTAGAGGTTTACAGCGCCGGTCTTGACCATCCCGAATGTGTGGCGATCGACCCCGACGGCCGGGTCTGGGCCGGGGGGGAAGCAGGGCAGATTTATGTAATTGACCCCGAGACCCGTCAGCCCGAAGTGATCTGCCGGTTGAAAGCCATGGCCGCCGGCCTGGCCTTCGACCGCAACGGCCATTGCTATGTCTGCATCCAGGACAACACCATCGTTAGGGTTGCCGCCTCGGGCGAATGGGAGGTGTTTTGCGACTCGGTGGACGGCCGCCCCCTGAGGGGACCCAACTTCCCGGCCTTCGGACCCGACGGGAGTCTCTACGTGTCGGGCTCCGGGGACTACCCGGGACCCACCGGGGAGATCTACCGCATCAATCCCGGCGGCGAGGCCACGGTGTTCCACTCGGGTCTCTTCCATTACGCCAACGGGTTGGCCATCGATCAGGACGCCAGTTTCCTATACGTCGCCCAGACCGCCACCGACGACGTGGTACGGGTTCCCCTGGACGGATCGGGAACCGCTCCCGAGCAGGTGTGCGCCCCGGGGGCCCTGCTGCCCATGCCCGACGGGCTGGCTTTCGACGCCGACGGGAACCTGTACGTGACCTCATTCGGAGCCAGCGCCCTGGAGCGCATCCGCCCCGGCGGGGAAATCGAACTGGTGGCCCGGGACGAGCGAGGCCTGACCATGAACCGGGTGACCAACTGCGCCTTCGGAGGCCCGGACCTGGAGCAGTTGTTTCTGGCCAACCTGGGAGGTTGGCACATCTCGGTGATGACCCCCGACACTCCCGGCCGGCCCCTGTTCTGCTAAACCGTCCAGTCCCGCAGTAGAGAGACGCCTTGCCGCCGCATTAGCCAAGTCGTATTTGAGCCGTCAATCCTCCGTCGACCACCAGGGTCTGGCCGGTGATGAAACCGGCGTCGTTTCCGACCAGGAATGCCACCGCCCCGGCGATGTCGGCGGGTTTTCCCCGCCGTCCCACAGCATGGAGGGCGGAAATCGAGGCGGCGAATTCCTCCGGGTCGTCCATCTTCGCCAGCACCCTCTCCCAGGCGGTGGTGTCGATGAATCCCGGAGCGATGGCGTTCACCCGGATCCCCCTCGGACCCAGTTCTAGAGCCAGGGTCCTGGTGAGACCGGTCACTCCGGCCTTGGAGGCCGTGTAGGCGCCGTAGTCGGGGACCGTGTACCAGGCCATTACCGAGGCTATGTTGACGATGCTGCCCCCTCCGGAACGCTCCATTAGATCAGCGGCCGCCTGGGCTGAAAAGGCGACGCTCCGGAGATCGACCGCCAGGCACCTGTCCCACGCGGCGACGGTCATCTCCGACAGGGGCTCGTTGTAGTCCAGTCCGGCGTTGTTGACCAGCACGTGCAAGGCATCCCACCGGTGGGCCACCTCCGCCACTATCTGCTTGAAGGCGTCGGGTTCTCCGATGTCCGATTCGAGGAAGAACGCTTCCCCGCCGACCTCGTTTATCCGGTCTGCCACCTGATTGCCCCCATCAACGTCGATGTCGACCAGCGCCACTCGGAAACCATCCGCCGCCAGCCGCAAGGCGCATCCACGTCCGATGCCGGCGGCGCCGCCGGTGACAACCGCCACTCTATGTTCCATTATCTGATCGGTTCTCCCTTCGATCTGGGGTCGATCACATCTCTCAACCCGTCGCCGAGGAGGTTGGTGGCGAACACCGTGATGGCCAGCGCCACGCCGGGGAAGAACGCCATCCACCACGAAAGTACCAGGAATTGGCGCCCGTCCTGGATCATTGTTCCCCACTCCGCGGTGGGTGGTGGGATACCAAGTCCCAGAAAGCTCAGCGCCGCGCCGGCCAGGATCGCCCCGGCCACGTGAATGGTCATCATCACCAGGATGGGAGGGAACACCCGGTAGATGATGTGGCGGAACATCACCCGGGCGTCGCCGGCCCCTATGGAGACAGCGGTCTGGACGAAGGGAGCCTCTTTGGCCTGAATGACCTGACCCCGGGCCATGCGTAGGTAAAAGGGGATTCCCGAGAGGCCCAGCGCCAAGGCAATGCTCCACAGACCCGGTCCCAGCACCGCCACCACCGTCAACGCCAGCAGGATCGGGGGGAAGGCGAGGGCGATGTCGGAGAAGCGGGTCATCATCAGGTCGGCCCATCGTCCGTAATAACCGATGATCATTCCCGAGGCTGTCCCGATGATCGAGGAGATGATCATGGGCGCCACGCCCATGATCAGGGATGGGCGGGCGCCATGGATCACCCGGCTGAAGATGTCCCGCCCCAGTTGATCGGTGCCCATCCAGTGATCGCGTCCGGGAGGCTGGAGGGCATTGGTGGGATCGGTGTCCAACGGATCGAAGGGCGCCAGCCATCCGGCGAACAGGGCCGCCACCAGGACCAGGGCGAAGAGAATGCCCCCCACCACCACCGACCGATGGGACAGGAGCCTGCGCCACAGGTGGACCGTTTCGGTGGCCTGCGTCCGAGCCGGGGAGGCGTCGATCATCTCAGGCGGCTCCCAGTTTGACTCTCGGGTCGAGCACCTTGTAGAAGATGTCGACCACCACGTTGATCAGCACGAAGATGGAAGCAAGGATGAGGATGGACCCCTGAAGCACCGCAAGCTCGCGCTGGAGGATGCTGTCCACCACCAGTTTGCCGACGCCCTGTCGCCCGAACAGTGTTTCGATCACCACCGAGGCGCCCAGGAGGTTCCCGATCTGTAGGCCGATCATGGTCACAACCGGGACCAGGGCATTGCGCAGGCCGTGCCTCCAGGTCACCCGCGAGTCCGAGGCGCCCTTGGCCCGGGCGGTGGTGATGTAGTCCTGCTCCAGCGACTCGATCAGGCTGCTCCTGACCAGCCGGGCCAGGATGGCGGCCTCGGCAAGGCCCAGAGACACCGCGGGTAGCACCAATCCGTCGAAGCCTCCCGAACTGAGTACGGGGAACCATCCGAGATTGACGGCGAATAGAAAGATCAGCATCAGTCCCAGCCAGAACTGGGGGACCGAGAGTCCCAGCACCGCGGTTCCCATGGCGGCGGTGTCCACCATGGTGTTGCGACGCCGGGCAGCCAGTACCCCTAATGGGATCCCGATTACCAGCGCCACCGCCATCCCCGCCGCCACCAAGATCAGGGTGGAGGGAATCTGGGCCCCCACCAGTCCCAGCACCGAGCGCCCCGACACCGAGCGTCCCAGGTCACCTCTTACCAGCCCCCACAAATAGTCACCCAATTGCACCAGCAGAGGGCGGTTGAGGCCCAGCGCCTCCCGCATCAGTTCCTGTTGCTCAGGAGAGAGCTTGGCGCCCCCCGCCATCCTGGCCGACACGGCGTCGCCCGGCACCAATTGCATGAGGAGGAAGATCAGAATGGCTGCTCCTACCAGCACAGGGATGGTGAGGGCCAGCCGGCTGACAATGTATCTCAGCAAGGTCTGTTCATCCGTCTGGAGCCCGATGGTTTGGGGGCGGCAAGGCTGTCCGCCTTGCCGCCCCGGGCGCCGACCCTCAGGCCGGCGCCGTTTCTACCGGTCTTCGATCAACCGCTATCCGCTGATCGATGCACCGGCGAAGTACTTGTAGAACCCGGTGCCGTCAACCGAGAATCCGCTCAGGGCGTTCGAGAACGCCGTGAAGAAGTGCAACTCGATGATCGGGACTATGTAGGCCTGATCCATGATGTAGCGCTGCACCTCCGAGAGGATTTCGGCGCGCTTGCCGAGGTTCACTTCGGTGGACGCCGCATCCAGCAGGGCATCCAACTCGGAGTCGGCTATGTGCCCGACGTTGATGTTGCCGGGGCCGACCGAGGAGGAATGGAAGTCCCTTCTCAGAGTTGCGGGGGACCCGAATACGTCGCCCATCGAGGCCAACTCGTATTGAATCTCCCCGGTTTGCTGGAAGTATCCGCCACCCTCGAGGGTGATGACCTCGGCATCGAAACCGATGTCGCCCAACTGGGCCTGTAGCAGGGTTACCCAGGGGTTCCAACTGCGGTTCTCGATGATGCGGGCCCCCAGCGTCTCGCCGTCCTTGCGGCGGATCCCGTCGTCATCCAGAGCCCATCCGGCTTCCTCGAGGAGTTCCACCGACAGGTCCGGATCGTAGGGGTAATAGGTCTCTACGATCGGGTCGTACTCGGCGAAGTCGCTCGAGAGGGGACCGTAGGCCCGGGGTGCGCGACCGAAGAACACTGCCTGGACCATGGCGTCCTGGTCGACCGCATGCAGGATGGCTTGGCGCACCCGGATGTCAGAGGTCGGCGAGATGTTGGGGTTGATGTAGTTGACCTGGGGCAATCCGGGGAGGGAGAATCCCTCAACCGTGATGCCGTCCAGAGCCTCGAGCGGGGCGATGTTCTGGAAGGGGACCAGGTCCAGGAAGTGGATCTCACCCGTCGAGAGCGCCGCTGTCCGGGCCTGCTCGTCAGGGATGAACCGGAAGACCACCCGCTCGGCGCGCGCCGGGCCGGTAGTGCCATAGAAGGAGAACGCGCCCCATGTCCAGTCGGGGTTGCGCACCAGCGAGATGTGGCTTCCTTCCACCCACTCCTCGAAGATGAAGGGGCCTGTTCCAATCGGCCGGCGGCCTGCGTCGTCGCCGAGCGCCTCCACGGCGGCGGCGTTGGTGATGGCGGCGCCGGGGGCGGCCAGGTCGATCAGTATGTCGGGCACGGGCGCCGAGAAGATCAACTTGACGGTGTAGTCGTCGATCACTTCGGCGTCTTGGAAGTTGGTGGCGATCAAGGCGGTCTGGGATCCGGACACGTCGCCCTTCATGCGGTCGAAGTGGGCCTTCACCGCGGCGGCGTCCAGGGAATCACCGTTGTGGAATGTGACGCCCTCCCGGAGGGTGAAGGTCACCTCCGTGGCGTCGGCGCTCTGGTTCCAATGAGTCGCCAGGCCCTGGTGGATCTGCATACCCTGGCCCAGGATGACCAACGTCTCGTAGATCTGAGCCACCACCGCCTGGTCGTTCACCGTGGTGGAGGCAAAAGCGTCCAGTTGCGACGGCTCCTGGTTGGTGCCGAAGACGATGGTGCCTCCGCTCATCAACTCATCGATCTGCATCTGGGCTTCTTGGACCTGCTTCTGCGATTCGTCGGCATCCATTTGGGCTTCTTCGGCGGTTTTGGCTGCGTCCATGGCTGCCATTTCGGCTTCCTCAGCTGCTTGCATAGCCTCGTCCAAGGCTGCCTGGGCCTCCTCGCCACCGGCCGCTGCTGCCGCCTCGGCCTCTTCCAGCGCCATCTGAGCCGCGTCGGCTTCGGCCTGGGCTGCCTCCAGAGCTGCTTGTGCTGCGTCGGCTTCGGCCTGGGCTGCCTCCAGAGCTGCTTGTGCTGCGTCGGCTTCGG
>VXSV01000026.1 GCA_009837815.1 Acidimicrobiia bacterium | reverse complement strand
CACGTCCAGCATCGTCTCCCCCTCCCTCGGGTCGATCAGGTCCACCACTGCCACGTTGACGGGTGATGCCCAGAGTTGGGGGGCGTGACGCAGATACCGGAGCTGATGCCACCATCCCTCGTGTTCATGCCCGTGGTGATGCCCCCGGTCATGATGGTCAAGGTTCTCGGCGCTCTCCGCCTGCCCTTCCAAATCCTTCTCAGATGCCATTTGCCGGCCTCCCCGGTCCTCAGACTTCCAATAGCGCTTCGGACGCCGCGGCGAGGACCGTGTCCACATCGTCTGTGGTGTGGGCCGCCGACAGGTACCAGAGGCCCCTTCCTATCAGCCTTATGCCCCGCCGGTGCATTCCCGCCACGAAGCGTCCATAGCGGGCCGTGTCGTAAGAAAGGGCGTCCCGGTAGTCCCGGATGCGCTCGGCGGTCGTGAATCCGGCGTGGAACATCGGGCCGGGGCCCTCCACTCGCAGAGGCCGCCCTGCCTCTATAGAAACACGCCGAAGGCCTTCCATGAGGTCGGCCCCCAGACGATAAAGATGCTCATGCACCCTTTCTCCCTCCAGTACGGACAGTGTGGCCGCAGCAGCCGCCACGGTGGGATTCGAGGTGTTCATGGTTCCGGCGTGCAGCGCCCTCCCCTCGGCGACGTGCGTCATGACCTCGGCCCTCCCCGCCAATGCGCTGATCGGGAACCCGTTGGCCATGGCCTTGCCGAAGGTGGCGAGATCGGGAACCACCCCGAAATACCCCTGAGCGCCGGCCATTCCCAGCCGGAATCCGGTGATCACCTCATCGAAGATCAGCAGCGCTCCATAGAATGAGCAAAGGGAACGCAGACCCTCGAGAAACCCCTCGTCCGGAAGGATGCAGCCGCTGTTGCACATCACCGGCTCGGTGATCACCGCCGCTATCCCGTCCGGATCGGACGCCAGGGCTCTCTCCACCCCCTCCAGGTCATTCCAGCAGGCGGTGGTCACCTCGGCGTCCGAGGAGAGCGGACGGCCTTCGGTCCAGGGCAGCGGCCGGGGACGCAGCCGGGAACCGAGCGCGTCCGCGGAGGGCGCCGAGACGCTCACCGCCACGTTGTCGAACCAGCCGTGATAATGGCCCTCGAACTTCAAGAAGCGCTCCCTTCCGGTGTGCACCCGCGCCACCCGGATAGCGGCGTGCACCGCCTCGGAGCCGCTCAGGCTGAACCGAACCAGATCGGCGCAGGGTACCAACCGCCCGACCGTCTCGGCCAACTCCACTTCGGCAAGGTGCTGACCGGCGAAGATCTGTCCGGAGGCTGTCGCCCTGGCCACGGCCTCCACCACCTCGGGCCGGGAGTGGCCGAGAATCAGGGGGCCCTGGCTGAGCGTGAAATCCAGGAAAGTGTTTCCATCCACGTCGGTGATCCGGCTTCCCCTGCCCGACTCATAGAACATCGGATGGGGATAGTCGTGCGACCGGAACTGGCTGGAAACGCCTCCGGCCAGTACCCTCTTTGCCCGCTCGAAAAGCTCCGCCGACCTGTGATGCTTCATCTCCGCCCCATCATACGACCCGTCACCGACCGATCGTCCCTTGTCATCCGGCCACCAGCCACAGGTCGCCCACATTGACGCCGGTGGGCCCGGTCACAACCAGGTCACCCGAAGAGGCAAGAAAGGAAGAAGAGTCGTAGCGACGGAGATGTTCCCGCCAATCGAGGCCGGCGGCGCTGCCCCGTGAAATGGTTCCCGAGTCCACCAGCGCTCCTGCGGCGTCGCTCTCCCCGTCCACGCCGTCGGTGGCGAATCCTCCGAAGACCCCGCCTCCCCGTTCGGCCAGCCTTCCGGCGGCCACCAGGGCGGCGTGCTGGTTCCTTCCTCCCCGTCCCGGCGACGAGACGTCGATCCTTACCGTGGTTTCCCCCCAGTAGATGTGCACATGGTCCGCTATGGCCTTTTGCGTCGCCACCTCTGCGGCGTCTCTTGCGTCTCCCACCACCGGGGACGTCACGGTTTCCGCCGAGATCCCGCGGCGCTCCAGCTCGACGCCGGCCCCCCGCGCCGCCTCCATCCCATCGGCTATCACCTGGTGTGGGCGCCTTCCCGAAGGTCGAACCGCCGCCCGGGAGGACTCCAGATAGGTCTTCACGGAGGGCGGCATCCTCCGCTCCAGCCGGTAGTCGGCCAGCACCGCCCGGGCGTCCTCGGGAGTGGTGCCGTCCGCCAGGGTGGGACCGGAAGCCACCGCCGAGGCGGGACCGTCCACCACATCGGAGATGAGCAGGGTGGCCAGGGGTCGGCGGCCGGCCATCCGGGTTATCCCGCCGTTCTTTATGGAGGAAAGGTGACGTCGGACAACGTTCATCTCCGCGATCGGGACTCCCCCGGTCACCAGCACCCGGCCCGCCGCCGCCAAATCATCGAAGGTGATCCCCGGGGCGGGGACTTCCATCAGGGCCGATCCGCCGCCCGACACCAGCGCCAGAAGCAGCTCGTCGGGATGACCCTCCGCCGCCAGGGAAAGGGCGGCCCGGCCCGCCGACAGGCTGGCCCGGCCGGGATAAGGGTGATCACCCACAATCACCTTCAACCGAGGATGGGGAGAGGGCCGGTGGTGATCGGAGATGATCAGGCCGCCCACCAGACGCGAGGACAGGAACGCAGCAGCTCCGCGGGCCATGCCGTGCGCCGCCTTCCCCACTGCCAGGATCCGCACCCCCCGCCCGGCTTCTACCGTTTGGCCTCCCACTTCCAGCCGCTCCCCCGAACCTGACAGGTGCCTCTCGGTGACAATGCAGGGATCCACCGAGCGGAGAGCCGCCCGGTAGGCGGCCAGAAACGCCCCTCTCAGCCACGGGTTCGCCATTCTCAGGGCACGACGAGCTTGAAGGCCTCCGCCGCAGCCAGGCCCCCCGGTTTTCCGACCTCCACGGCTCGCTGGGTGATCCTGGCCGCAAACCTCTCACGGTGAGTGGCGGACGCCCCCGCATCGTCCATTGTGGTCTGGGTCTGGCTGGAGTGGCACAGGAGGGCGGAGACCTTCCGGTCCACATAACCTGCGATGTCCTCCCGATGGTCGGGCTCGTCGGCCTGCCAATACAGCACCGCGTCCGGTCGGTGCTTTCCGATCTCTGAGCCCAACTGGGTCGGGAAGAAGAGATGGTCGCGGGCGGCGACCACCCCGTCGGTGGCGGCCAACCCCGTCACCCGATGGTCGGGGTGCAGCATGTAACGCTTCCAAGGGTCATGGGTGATCACCACGTTGGGACGCAGCCGCCTGATCCACCAGCACAGGGTCTCCCGAAGCTCCATGGAATATTCCAGCTCCCCGTCCACCCGGCCCAGCATCACCACTTCGCCGGTGATACCCAGAACCGACGCCGAACGGTGTTGCTCGGCGCGCCGGGTCTCGACCAGATCGCCCTGATCCGCGGCCGGGTCCCAACTCCCCTTCGATCCGTCGGTCATCACCAGCATCGAGGCCTCGCACCCCCGGTCGGACCACTTGGAGAGAACGCCTCCCGCCCCGAACTCGGCATCGTCGGGGTGAGCGCCGATAGTCAGCACCCGGTCCGGAGTAGGCAACTGCTCACTCAACTCATTCACTCCTCCGTCGCTTCGCCGCCGTTGTTTACTTATAGCTCGTATTCCAGCATGGTCCTAAGACCCGCCCTGGTCAAATGCATGTAGGAAGGAGGGCCATCCAGGGATTCTTCAATTTGATCCCAGAAGTCGAGCAGCAAGGTGGCGTTTTCCCCGACACTCAGGTTTCGGCTGGTAGCGATTACCACAGCTCGCACCTTGTACTCCTGCAGAGCTGTCTGTTGCGGCGACCGATAGCGTATCCGCTTATCCCGCAAGATGGCGCACCAGTCCCGTTCGCCAACATATCGGAGCCACACTTCATCCGGCGCCTCCTGACTGTAGGGCCATTCAGGATGACCAGGATAAACGATTCCCCCATGATGCGACTCCAGAACACGAGCGACTCCGATGAGACTGGCGTCGAAGAAGAGGCGGCGGTTCACGCCGCCCAGAGCGCGGTCTCAAAGCGAATCGATTCTTCAATGTCTTGTTGCGTAATGCCGTAGCCGCCGAACATCGCCTCTAAAGCAGAAACTGGTTCGCCCGCCGTCCGAAGCTCGGCGATCACCTCGGTTCGAATACCGTTGATGTGCGGCAAGCCGAAAGAAACACGAGGGTCCAAGACAATCCGTCGATGCTCCTGCCAGGGGAACCACTTCGCAGCAACACCGCCTTCAGCATCAGGAGGCTCAAACTCGACCCTTTCAAAGTACTGCTTGGCAACGGGCGCCAAAACAAGCTGGTACGCATCCTCGCTTGATCCCTCAACCACCAGATACAACTCCCGGTCAATGCCCAAGCTTTGCTGACTGCGCCAGAGTAACCGCCGGCCATCGGAGTACAGAGGCCGAGCTTGAGCAAGCGGGTATGGGGTCTGCAATTCCTCACGCAGAGCAAGAATTAGGGGGCGAAGCCTCTCTATAGGAAGACGCCTATTCCGGCAGACACACAAAAACCCCGCTTCAACGAACTCGCCCCAAGTGACATCGGTCTCTCCGGTGCGCTCTGCCCTGATCAGGGGCTCGATGACCCTCTCGAACCGCCGATCCCCGTCCAGCCATCTGCGCAAAGTCTTGTCCGGTATGCCCAGGAGCCGAGCAGCCTCGTTCATCTGGTACACAGGACGATCAAGTGAAGGTGGGGATAGCACCAACTGATTCCTCCTTGATAGCCGCCGACTGCATACAGCTGAATTCTGCGCGTTCGCGTTATGGGAGTTTACTTTTCTCGACGCCCGCGCATTGTGTCTTGTCCACTTCGGACACCCAGTCCGCAAGCCATCGGCCGCGCGGATGGGAGAGGGCCGCAGCCAGGTCGGAGGGACGGTCGAGATCCAGGGCCAGACCGGGCCGGAAGACCACCCTCGGGGACCGCCGGCGGAGCCTGGCCAGGTGCCGGTGAAAACTTCCCTCACCGTAGGCGAACCCGAAGTGGGGATCGCCCGACCCTCCTATCAGGGGCGTTCCGCCGTCCGAGGAGGGGGCCAGCACCCAGTTCCCCGAGCCCACCGCGGCCATGCTGCCCCGCAGGTCGGCGGGGGTCAGCAGCGGGAGGTCGGCATGCACGATCATCCACCCCGCCTTCCGCCTTGTCGCTTCCGCCACGGCCCCGGCCGCGGCCGCATTCAGTGACGGGGCCCGGTCCCGGATCCCCTCCCATCCTTTCTCACAGGCCCACTCCATGACCACCCGATCGGCGGCCAGCACCAATGGCCGAGCGCCGGCCTCCTCGATAGCGCCCACGACCCGGGCGGCCATTTCCAAGCTCAGCAGGCGCCGGGTGCGGGGCGAGAGAACCGCTGCCAGTCGGGACTTTGGGGAAATGGCCTGCCTAACAGGAACCGCCGCCACGACCTCCATCCTCGGGAGCTAGGAGGCGTCGACGGAAAGCCCGGCCAGCACCTCCTCCAGGGTGTACCCGACCCAGATGTCCTCTTCCCACTGGGCAAGTTGGATGAGCACCCCGTTGGTGGTGCGCGGATGCAGGAAGGCCTCGCTCCATTGCTCGCTGAAGTTGAGTCCGGTGACCCGAAATCCCTTTTCCTCGGCGATCCGCACGGCATCCGACAAGTCGGCGACTTCAAAGGTGAGATGATGCAGGCCCTCGCCCCGCTCCCTCAGGAACTTGTGGAGGAAGGACTCGGCGCCAAGCGGGGACATGATCTCCAGCATCCCGAGAGGAAGACGGAACTGTACCCACCGGAAGGAGTTGCGGGCATGGTCGGCGCCCTGGTAGAAGCGGCCTCCCAGCAACTCGACCAGGGGAAGAGCGTCCCTGATGTCACCCACGGCCCACGACACATGGTCGAACCTTTTCACAACTCCATCCAGACCCAGGGATTCCTCGACGTTCATAGCCGGACGAGGCTAGTGGCCAAGCGGTCGCTTGGGCGCGGTGGGCGCCGAGTGATCCCTACCACCCACGGCGTTGAGCTTCTCACCAGTTGGCGAGAACGTCGGCGAAAGACTTGGTGGGGACCAGCACCTGGGCGCCGGCGGGAGTCTGATAATCGGCCACCGGGATAGTCAGCCGGGAAACCGAGGAAGGATCGAGATCCCGATAGCGCACCGCCCAGTCCACCGCCTGGGCTATCGACCATCTCTTGTCGAGTCGAATGGTGTGGGAAAGACTGTCCATGGTGGAAAGCAGGTCGGCCGGAGAGTTGAGCCGAAGCCGGCCGGCCAGCGTCAAAAGCAACTCCTGCTGGTGCGCCTGGCGTGTGAAGTCGGAAGACCAGGCTCGCCGCCACTCCCCATCCACCAGTTGGCGGGCATTGCGAGACCGGGCGTAGGCCAAGGCGGTGGCGCCGTCCGCGATACGGCATCCCGGCTCGGTGATGTCCAGATGGGCTTTCTCGTCATAGGTGGGGTGATCGAAGCAAATCTCGATCCCTCCCAGGCCATCCACCAACTCGACGAATCCGTCGAAGTCCACCTTCGCGAAGTGGTCCACCGCAATGCCGGTGAAGTCTTCGATGGCCAGGGCCAACAGCTCAGGACCATTGGCGAACCCGGTGCATCCTCCCAGGTTGGCGTTCACCCGCCGGAAGTCCTCAGAACAGAAATTGTAGAGATAGAGGTCTCGCGGAATAGATACGAGAGCCGGCGCAGAGCCATCGTCGGGGAACAAGGCAAACAGGATTGCGTCGGCCAGGTAGCCGCTGGCGTCGGCGCCCATCAGCAGCACCGAGTCGTACTTGGCGTCAGGCGCCTTCGCCGAGCTGCGGGCATGGGCTACGGGAGGGGGTTCCGGCATCTCCTCCTCCTCGGGTTCCCGGGCGACATCCCCGTCCGCCTCGGGGTCCGGCGCCACCCCCTCCCCTTCCTCGGGGTCCGGCGCCACCTGCTCCTGGTCCTCCGGTGGCGGGACGGCCTCGGTTGTTTCCTCCTCCGAGCGGTCGGCGTTCTGCGTCTCCTGGGCTTCTATTTCCTGACGACCCTCCTCGACCTGCTCAGGAGTTCGTTCCTCCAATGCAACCCCGGCCTCATCCGGGGCAAAGGGCTGATCGGCGATCTCCTTGAAGCCCCCGTACACACGCCATCCCGCCAACGCCATGAGCAGGAGCACCAACGCGGCAATCCCAACCCAGATCCGGCGTTGCACCTTGCGCCGCCTCATCCGGAGCGCGGTTCTAGAGGTCAACCTTCCAAGTCCCGAATCCACGATGCGAAGCGCCACTCCCGAGCGGTCCAGTCGCTCCCCCGGTCTTCCCATCCGACGCGGCGGAATGTTCTATGGCCGCCACTCTCTTCATGCCCGGGCAGTTTACCTTTTTGAGACTGACATCGAATAGTTGACAGAGCTCAGACCGTGACTGTTCTGCGGAGTATCTGTTGCCTTTTCCGGTCTTATAGATCGGGGGAAGGTCCTTCGACGGAGTTTGCCGGAATGTGACAATCCCCGCAGAAGCTCCACCGTCTGCCCCCGAACTATCGTAACGGGACGTGGCAGCCTTGAGAGACCAACCAGCGTGACCACCGGCTCAGAGGCCCCCGGGCCTACGGTCGCCGATCCGGAGGAGGCCGAGATCCAGACTCCGGTTACCCCCCATCAACTTCTGGGACTGACGGACCTCGACTTGGAGGGGGTCCGCAGAGACCTGGGTCGCGACCCCTCTGAGGTGGAGTTGGCCGTTTACGCGGGAATGTGGTCGGAAGCCCGCTCGTACAAGTCCTCGGGTTTCTACCTGCGCCGACTCACATCCGTCGCCCCCTGGGTGGTGGTCGGGCCTGGGGAAAACGCAGGGGTGATAGACCTGGGTGATGGATGGTTGTTGGCCCTGCGGATCGAGAGCCACAATCACGCATCCAACGTGGACTCCCGCCGGGGCGCCTCCACGGGAGTTGGAGGAGTGCTCAGGGACGTGGCGGCAATGGGGGCCCGGCCGGTGGCCCTGTTGAACCAGATTCGCGTCGGGCCTCTGAGCGAACCGCAGAGCCGGCTCCGACTGCGAGAAGTGGTGGGAGCAATGGCCGGGTACGCCCAGGACGTGGGGGTTCCCATCGTCGGCGGCGAGGTGGCTTTCTCGGAAAGCTATTTCAACAATCCCCTGGTGAATGTGATGTGCGTGGGGATCCTCCGGCGAGAAGAACTGGTGTTGGGAAGGGCCGGAGACGAAGGAAACAGACTGGTGCTGCTGGGCGCTTCCACCGGTCCGGACAGCGTCGGAGGGGTGGCGACTCTCGCCACCACCGGCGCGCGGAGTCTTGCCGACTCCTCCCCCCAGGTCATCCCCGAGGGGGATCCGGAACTGGCGAGTCGATTGCTGGAAGTGTGCCGGGAGTTGGCCCGGCACGGCCTGGTGAAGGGCCTCCAGGACCTGGGAGGCGCCGGACTGGCCAGTGCGGTGACGGAACCGGCTCTCCGTTCGGACGTAGGGATCGACCTCGACCTTTCCGCCGTACACATCCGGGCCGAGGAGATCGACGCGGCCGGCGTGCTGACCGCCGAGACGGAGGAGAGGATGCTGGCCTTTGCGGAACCCGGATCGGTGGATGAGGTGCTGGAAACCGCCCGCCGACGGGGGGTGGAGGCTTCGGTGATCGGGACGGTCGTCTCTTCAAGGACGCTTCGGGTGATGAGCGAGGGGGAGCTGGTGATGGAGGCGCCCATCCGTTCCTTGGCCGAGGGAGCGGTGGCCGATCATCATCAGGTCGGTGAGCCGGGGTGGATGGAGAACCTCTGGTCCAACAGCATCCGGTTTTTGCGAAGGCCGGCGTTGGGAGGCGTCCTCCTGGAAATCCTGGACGACCCCCACCTGGCTTCCAAGCGTTGGGTGTACGAGCAGTACCCCACCAAAACCCGGGGGGACGTGACGGTCGGCCCGGGTCAGAACCATGCCCTGGTACAGATCCCGGGCACCTCCAAGTCGATAGCCGTGTCCACGGACGGCAACGGGAGGCTGTGTTACCTCGACCCTCGGCGCGGAGCGGGAAGGCTGGTTTGCGAAGCGGCGCTGAACGTGGCCATCTCCGGCGCCCGGCCCCGGGCGGTGGTGGACAATCTCAATTTCGGGAGCCCCGACAGCCCGGATGTGATGTGGCAGTTCCGCGAGACGGTGGAAGGCCTGGCCGAGGCCTGCGAACTGCTGGGCCTTCCGGTGGTGTCAGGCAACGTCTCATTCCACAATGAGGTCGACGGCTATCCCATCCATCCCACGCCGGTGGTGGGAGTGGTGGGAGTCGCCGATCCGGCCCCCGCCATGCCTCCGGGCATGGACCGAGCGGAGGAGGGCATGGAATTGTGGCTGCTGGGACTGGGTAACGCCGTAAACCTGGCGGGAAGCGCTTTCGCCAAGATCGCCTTCGGTCACCTGGGGGGTCGCCCCTCCGCCGCCGACTTCGCCCTCTGCCGGGCAGCCATCGAGACCTCCCTAGACCTGGTGAAAGAGGGCGTCACGCCTGTACTGCATGACATCTCCGACGGCGGTCTGGCCTTGGCCGCCGCAGAGATAGCCATCGCCTCTCAGGTGGGAGTGAACGTGACCTTTCGGGACTGGCGCAGCCTCTTCAGCGAGGACCCGAACCGACTGCTGACCGCGGTTGGCCCGCCGGATGTTCCTCGATTGACCGGGATTGCCGCTCGACACGGTCTGCCGGTGTCCCGGATAGGCGCCTTCGGCGGCCGGGAGATCTCCTTCGAGAGCGGCGGGGTGCGGGGCGCCGTGAACCTGGCCGTAGCCTCCCGCACCTGGCAAGACGCCATCGGACGCCGCATGGAGGAAAACCCGAGCGATGACCCGACAGAGAGAGCATCGGAGACCCCTAACGGGTAAGGAGCAAGTTTCCATCTATCGCGAGTTACCGCCGGTGGTGGCGACACGGCCAGGTTGAATGGCTCCGTTTAGAGATCAAGTTTCCATCTATTGCGAGCGGCACCGGGGTGGCGAAGTTCGACGAGGACATCACGCTCCGTTTAGAGATCAAGTTTCCATCTATTGCGAGGGCTCTGTCTTCGAGCTTCGGTGGGCCGCACCTCCCCATCCTCTTCCATTCGGCGCAGCCAGCGCAGCAAGCCTCCCCGGGTCATACCTAACTCCTCTGCCAGTACCCCTGCCGACTTAGGACCACTGGCCAAAAGAAATCTGATTTGAGCGCGCCGACCTAAAGACTTCCCGGCCCCGCCGTCAGAGGAGTTGCCGACGGTCCGACCCGGTTGCCGTTTACGGTAACCGGAGCCCGACGACAATCGCCACGTCGGCCAAAGGCGATCATGACTTCTTTCGATGATCCCCAAGCGCATCAGATCGACGAGATCCTGTGTTGCCTCCTTGGGCTCGCAACCGGTAAGAACCCGATATTGCGAGTTGCTGATCACTCCGTTCCGCCCCATGAACGCCAGTCCGAGACGTTGGTTGTCACTAACCCGAGTCAAGTCGAGCATGGACAACCACACCGCCGCTTCCGCATTCAACAACCCGTCATTGCGTAGAACAACCTGAAAGCTCTTCACATCGTCCTTGACAACCGGGGGCTCGAGGCCCGCATTTCTGAAATAGTGGGCGATCGCCACCAACCCCGAGGCGCGGTTTTCGCAAACGGTTCTCCCAGAGCGCGGCAACTCCACATCCTCAAGTAGCTTGGCAAGTCGCGAGTTTCGTGAAGACGTCACTGCCTCGGCGAATAACGACTGGCGGTCGATGGGTCCATGAAGTCCACCAGGGCTGGTGATCTCCAGTCGATCCGGATAGAGTTCGATCCTGATTTGGCTGCCGTGTGCCAGTGGGTGGTAGTCACGGTGCATCAGGGCGTTCACCACAAGTTCCCTCAAGGCTTCCTCGGGATACTCCCAGCGATCTCGCCGACCCTCGCCGGTCACTATTGCTCTTCGGGTCAGGTTCCGCCGGATAGCTGCGAGAGAACCAGAAAGCATCACTGGAATGGAACCGTCCAGGGACTCATTGTCGAGGAACCGGGTGCCGTCTTCAAGGGGCTCGCCGTTGGTGGTCGGGTAAGCCACGAAGGTCACATTGAGTTGCGGCACAAACTGCTGCGGATATCGGCCGAGCGCAAGAAGACCGGCGAGGCTTATCCCCGGTTCTTCTCCTCCGACAAGGACCCCTACCGAACGCAGTATCTGATCATCGTCCAAACTTGCAAACCCGGGTCCGCGCCGGTTTCGGAGCCGACTAAGTAGCGGCGCCACAAGATCCGGATCCAGATGCTCAGGGATCGCACCAGGTACCCGTGCCATGTCGTCTTGTGGTTGACCTCGGCCTGATATCAAGACATGTATCTCGTAGTGACTCAGGCGACGGTTCCCATCATGCGTACGAATGTAAGAGCCGGCCTGGAGTCCTTTGCTCTTCACAAAACAGGGCTTTTGCGTCGGTAGGAGTTCATCCACGAGGGCTGCCACGACCTGTTGCCCTTCGATAGTTATTATCTCAATCTCAGGACGGATCGGTGGTTCAAGGTCCTCCGCACAAGTGGCGGCGAGATCACCAGCAAGTCTTGCGGCATCCACTGCCAGGGGTTTGAAGTCGGGCTCCCTCAGCCCCAGGAGAAGCAATCCACCGTGTGTATTGGCAAAGGCCGCAACAGAATTCCTGGCGTTTCGGGGTAAGCCTCCTTCGGCAGCTTTGGCCTCAACAGTGCGATAGTCGGACCCAACTCGTCGCATTTGGCGGATAGCCTCTTCAGCATGCTGATGAAGTCCTTCGTCCATGGATACTTATTACTATACATGAGATAAGTGATATGTTACAAGTAACTGTTGCGTAAACAGTTGCATCTGCTTACACACAGTGATATGTAAACAGTTAACAGTGCTAAGTTGAACATGGACACTGTGACGGTAAGGCGCTTCTTCAATCAGGAATCGGGGGACCGCGAGGCCGTCGCTCCTACGGCCTGATCCGGGCGACTATCTCGTCGGTCGAGAGACCGTCCAACCCCAGCCTTTCCAGGGTGCGGCCCTCGGCGATGGCCGCTTCCAAACCCGCTGCGGATGCCAGATCGAGCAGCGCTTGAGCTACCGGGGTGGCCACTCCCGCCGCCTTGGCCAACTCCACCAGGGGCAGCAGTCCATACCCGAAGTCCTCGGTGTAATAGCGGTGGCCCAAAGAGTCGGGCGCCATGATCCGGGCGTTGGCTTCGCCGGTGGAAATGGCACCCTGTATGTCTTCGGGGTCGGCGTCCGGTTCCACCGTGCCGATCGCCGACATCTCCTCCATCAGGGATCCTAAGCGGTACCCGAAGGCATTGGCCACCGCCAGGCGTTCGGCGTCCAAACGGGCCATCACCGACGCCACCCCCGAGGTCATCCCCTCCACATAGAAACGAAAACCGCCTCCTGTGGCCTCGACCCAGGCCGCTCCGAGGATCGCTCCCGGAGGGTGGAGGACCATGTTGACCTCCGCCAACCCCACCGCCAGCACGTCGGGCAGGGTGACAGCCCCGGGGTAGAGGCGGGCGGCCAATTCGAGAGCCGCTTCACCACCGGGAAGACAGGCAACCGGCAGCCGAGCAGCGGCGCCCGTGATGTTCACTCCCCACTGCGCCGTCGGCCCGCTCCCGTCTGCGTGTCCGTTCACCGCAAAGGCCCGCACCGTGTAGGGGAGCGTGGAACACTCCGCAAGAGGAGGCGGGCTTTTCATTCCGGCGTCGCGCCACACCTTGGCCACCTCGAGGGCGCCGCCCAGGTGACCGGGCGCCAGCACCACCGGCGCGGAGCATCCGACCTCGGCCAGAAGCCGGGCTATGTGCCGGTGGGCGGTGGAAGGCAGACACACCAGCACCCCGGCCGCTCCGGCAAGGCCCCCGGCCAGATCATCGGTGCACATCACCGGCATCACACCCTCCCCGCACACGCCCCGGTATGCAAGCCGGAACCCGGTGGGCGGCTCTTCCGGGACGGTGCGTCGCCACCAGATCACCTCGAATCCCTGCAGAGTCAGGTCGACCGTCGCCGCCATGCCTCCCGCTCCGCCCCCCATCACAACTACCCGCGTCATCGGACCTCTCTCACCCGTCCTCACCCAAGTCGAGTCTGACCGGCTCGGCCACCGAGTACTTTTCCACCTTGGCCACATCGACTTCCACCCCCAGTCCCGGACCATCCGGAGCCACGACCCGCCCGTCCTCGAAACCGAAGGGGGCGGCGATCAAGTCGTCGGTGTAATAAATGCCGGCTATATCCGGGCGGGCGCCGCCCTCCGGGCCGGAGACCGGACACACGCTGGGAAGGACGGCGTTCTCCACCGCTGCCCCCAGAGCCAGGTTTGCGGCGTTGCCGATCCCGGTCTCGATCGAGCCTCCTATGTCACACAGCATGCCCAGACGACGGGCGGTTTCGGCCTGCTGGCGGGCGCGGAACAGTCCCCCCGGTTTGGTTACGTAGCAGGAGAAGTACTCGGCGGCGCCCAGGTCGGCCAACTCCCATATGTCCTCTACGGTCCAAGCCGACTCATCGGCCATCACCGGCGTCTCGATCCGTTGGGCCACCGCCGCCAGCGCCTCGGCGCCGCCCACCGGCTGCTCGCACAGCATGATTTCGTATTCCTCCTGGGCGCGGGTGACCCTCACCGCCTCAGCCACATGGGAATACCCCTCGTTGCCGTCCACCCTTATCTTGATCCCCGGACCGACCAACTCCCGAAGGCGGCGCACCAACTCCACGTCCCGTAAGGGGTCCAGTCCGGTCTTGCACTTGATGGTGAGGGCGCCCTCCGAAACCGCCTGCTCCGCTTCCTCCAGGCAGCGTTCAATCGGCATTATCCCCAACGAGTGGGCCAACTCTATCCCCCGGCGGTGAGAACCCCCGAGAAGGGTTGGGACTCCCACCCCCATGGCTCGTCCGGCCAGGTCGTAGCAGGCTATGTCGATCATCGCCTTTGCATAGGGATGGCCCTTCACGGCTCTGTCCATCCGGGCGTGGACCACCGCGATCTCACGCGGGTCGCAGCCCGCCACGGCCGGAAGCAGGTAGTCGAGAGCCACGATCCGAACCGTCTCCGGCGACTCGCCGTAGTACCGCATCGCCGACCCTCCCCAGGTG
>VXSV01000138.1 GCA_009837815.1 Acidimicrobiia bacterium | reverse complement strand
TTCGGAGAGATCGTTGATGGTCGATCGGCGGCCCATCCTCCGGGCGACCGCCTGGGAGAGGAGCGGCACCGTGTCGTGGTAGACCCGCTCCCGGAGGCGCACCGCCAACTCGGCCGCGAAGTCCTCCGAGCGGGTGAGTATCTCTTCGATGGCGCCCTTGTGGTCGAGCGCCTCGGCCGAGAACAGCAGATGCAGATACCCGCTGTGTCGGCGGGGAAGCAAAGCCAGGTTGATCTCGATGAAGGTCTCGGCGCGGCCCTTGCGGCCCACCCCGGTGTCGGCCCGGGCCGCGTAGAGGCGTATCTCGGCGGAGCGGGTGAGGATCACCCAGTCCACCCGTTCCCGATCGGCCAGGGCCAGAGCCCGCGACACCGGAGAAACGCTGTTGAATCGAAGGGAGGGCGCCTCGAAGGGCTCGGTGTCGTCACAGAAGATGCCCACAGCGCGCTTTTGCCCGTTGATGGTGAGAATCGAGGCGTCCGCCGCCAGCGGCGCCACCCCGAAGCCCAGCCTCTCCATCAGTTCCGTGCCTCTCAATCCCAGCAGGGGAGTGGACTTCGAGACGGCCCTCGGCCAGTCGGCCCGCATGGGGACCCCGGCGCGCAGTTCCTGGGTGGCTACCAGGCCGACGTTGCGAATTCCGGGAAGCGGCGAGTCGACTGCCGGCAGGTGGGCCAGAAGAAACCTGGTGGCGGCATGGTAGTTGGGCTCCGACAGGGCGTGGTCGGCCAGTCGCTCCACCTGGGAGGGGTCGAGATCGCGATGGACGAGTTGACGGTCGGTGGGGCCGCACAGCGCCGCCAGACGCCCGTCCGGGCCGGGGTAGAGCACCACCAGAAGCACCGGCGTTGCGCGCCCGGCCAGTCGCTTGTCCCATGCCCGGCGGACCTGGGCGGGCGACGGGCGATGAGACGCCGTGGCCAGGGCCACCTCCAGGCCGAGGGGGGCCTCCTGGGTGAAGAGAAGCCGGGTGGACAGGGAGGAGGGAAACCCTGGAGGGGCGGCCCATCGGGTGGGTTCTCGGTGGTGAAGAAACTGTTCGGGGGTCACTCTTACGACAATTGAGGGTAACCCGGGCCGTGTGACACTCCCCCCGAATCGAGGGCTCGGTTCAGATCGGGAGGGGTGAAAGAGAGAATCCGCAATGTGGGGGCGCCAGGTCCTCGACACGAGCTCGGGGAATCCGCCCATCCGATCTTCGCCGGCGGGGTGGGGCCGGTTCCTCCAGCGGGGGTCTTGGCAACTCCGCTGAGGACAGGCAACGGAGTCATCCAGGCGTCCGTTTTACGTTTGGGAGAAGTCGGGGCGCCGCCATGGTGCCCGGCAGGGCGCTGCGGTAGTCGGCGAAGAGGGTCTGCACCGAATTGCCGATCACCCCGCCGGTGTCGAACAGCTGGGAGTTGGACATCCCTCGACCCAGGTTGGCGAACCATGAGACCGAACGGAGCCCCACCCACTCTCCGGCCGGCATACGCAGGAGATGGACGTTCAGGTCGGCGTTCATGAATACCCAGGAGGAGGGGAGGACCCAACTGGTCCCGTTTCCGTGGTCGGAGCAGATCACCGCCCGGAGCAGGGGCGTCAGTTCTTCCCCGGCCACCATGGGTGTGACGATCCTCATCCACACCGCCCCCGGGCCGGGCTTGTCCAACGCTCCCTCGGCCTGACGCATCTCCACCCCGTGCCGATGGAAGTACGGCCGCCCTCCGACGCCCACGCCCACCCGCTCCATGTCCACCGGCGAAGCCTCGGCCACCGGGACCGGAAGCAGCGCCGGGTCGGGCAGGGCGGCCGACGGCGGGGGCCGGTCGGCGGTTCGGAGCCGCATGGCGGTTGCCTGGGCCAGTTCGGTGTCCCCGGCCCGCAGACGCGCCCGCACCAACTGGATGCGCTTTCCCTCCCGGATGACAGAGGTGGTGACCCGGAGCGGGACGGCAGGCACCACCCGGAAGATGTCCACTGTCAGGCGGGCGATCTCCATCGGCGTCAGGGTGGGGACCGCTTCGACCGCCCGCGCCAGGAGACCGGCCACAAGACCGCCGTGCTGTCCGTCCTCGTACCATCCGGATCGGGAGAGGGGAGTCGACTCCACAACCTCGGGGTCGGAGGTGGGTAGGTAGGGCGCTGGAGGAATCTCCATCAAGCCGGGGAGGTTATCACCGCCGGGTAGACTCGAATCCGATGGCCCGGGACACAGCATGGAGAGCGGCGGTGATCACTCTCAGCGACGGGGTGATCGCCGGGACCCGTCAGGACCGCTCCGGGGAGGTGCTGTCGGGGATGTTGGCGGAAGCCGGATACGAGATCTGTGTGCGAAGGGCCGTGGAGGACACCGAGGACTTGATCGTGACGGCTTTGCTGGAGGCCTGCGATGAGGTGGACCTGGTGGTGACGACGGGAGGCACCGGGCTGGGCCCCCGAGACGTGACGCCCGAGGCCACCCGGCGGGTGATCGACCGGGAGGTACCCGGCCTCTCCCAGATGATGATGGCCGCCGGCCTGGCGGTCACCCCCATGGCCGCCCTCTCCAGGGCGGTGGTGGGCGCCCGGGGATCGGCGTTGATAATCAACCTTCCGGGCAGTCCCAAGGGAGCGGTGGAGAATCTCGAACCGGTGCTGGGGGTGCTGCCCCACGCTCTCGACCTGCTGGCGGGGGACACGGTCCACTAGGCAGAAGCCGTCGCCTGGAGGTTGAACCTCCTCAATACCGGGTTTTGTCACACCTCCTCTTCATACTTGTGGGCATGGATATTTTGCTCATCATTGTGTTGGCGGTTGTGGCTTGTCTACTGGGGTGGAACATCGCCCGGGACCGCAGTAAGAGACGGGAGACCCGGTTGCAGCAGCAGGCGGAAGGCGCCATGCAGTCGGTGGTGGATCTGCTGGATCGGGATCGAGAGGATCGGCAAAACGAAGCCCGGGAGCTCAGCGAGAAGACGGCTGCCGCCGCCGGTTTGGAGGCTGCCCGGATGGCCAAAGCTGAATTGGAGACCCATTCGCGGTCCAGCGCCGAGTTGATGGCCCAGCACCAGAGGACCTTCAGCCGGACTGCCGAGCAGATCGGGGAGCAGCTTGCCGGGGTCCAGCGCGATCTGGTTTCCCGGCAGGGAAACTGGTCGGAGCAGTTCGGCCAGGTGAACGAGACCCTGGCCAAGTTGGGGGGAACCACCGAGTCGCTCACCCACATGCTCAGCTCTCCCGGCCAGAAGGGAAACTGGGGCGAGAAGGTGGCCGAGGACATCCTCCGGGCGATGGGAATGAAAGAAGGAGTCTCTTACGATGTGAGAAAGAGGCTCCCGGGAGGAGAGATTCCGGACTTTGCCTTCCGTCTGCCCAGAGGACAGCTTCTGTGCATGGACTCCAAATTCCCCTTCGACTCCTACCGGAGTTACCAGGAGGCGCCCGAAGCCGACAAGGAGGCGCGTCGCAAGGATGTCCTCCGTGCGGTGAGAGGGCACATTAAGGCCCTTTCAACCAAGTCCTACGGAGATGCCGGGATGGTCCTGATGTTCATCCCGCTCGAATCGATCTATGCCTTCATCTGGGAGAGCGAAGCCGGTTTGTTGGACTTCGCGTTCGAGAACGGGGTGATGCTCTGCGGTCCCGCCAACCTGTTTGCAGTTCTTACGCTGGTGAGGGAAGCCAACGCGGCGTTCGCGCTGGAGAAGGCGGGCGACGAGGTTCTCGAGATTTTCAACCTGGTGAAGAGAGAATGGATGGACACCCAGGAAGTCATCGGGGTGCTCCAAACCCACATCAAGAACGCCGACAAGAAGGTGGGCGAGATCACAGGGAAGCGCTACCAGGCGATGGACAAAGTCTTCGATCAGATCGACGCGGTGCGATCCGACCGGGGTATGCCCCCCACCGACGAGGTCCCGCCCGGCGAGCCGATCCCGCTCATGAAGATCTCCTAGAGACCGGCGGAGGGATCACCCGCCCTGGACTCCGATGTCCGAGCCGCGAGCTCAGTAAGGTTCTCTGCTGTCAGGCTCTAGCCCCGGCGGGCATAGCGATGTGGGACTTCCCCCGTCTGTCCAGAGGAGTGATAAGACGGGTAACTGCCTATGAATTGTTAGCCCGCGATGAGGGGTGGAATAATCCCTCAAGTGCCCGGGGTGGGTGTCCTTACACTGAAAGGGGCGGACGCAACCGAGCTGTGGCTGGCGAATTGACTCTTCCTACCTGTCCTTCATCCGAGGTGCCTACCAGGGGTAAACCCTCCTTTCGGGTCCGTCGTCGTGCTGCGGCCGAGTTGCCACCTCACATGGTGGGCGAGACCCTTTTCCAGGCTTATCGGACGCCGTTGTTGCAGTTCGTTGCTGATTGGAACCGTTCAACTGACAAGGTGGCCATGGTCGAGGAGGCTCCCTTCTATGAAGGTCCTGACAAGTATCTTCTTCCCTCGATATCCGCGGTTGTTCACGCTCTGGTGGACAGGGCGAACCTGACGGTTCCACAGTGGGTGCGGGAACACCGCCTTGCCGAGGACTGGGTCCTGCTGTGCGAACCGGGGGAACACGAGTCCTATTTCTGGAAGCGGGCCATGGCCCAGGCTCCCACAACGTGTGTTCACCATCGCGTGTATTTCCATCCTCGGCTGTTGGACAAAGGCACACCCGATTGGTGGCTTCCGTGGACCTAACTCCTCCCCGCATCATTGAATTGTTCCAACAAGTCGACGCGCAGCTCTGTGAACTCACAGATAGAAATCACGATGTGATGATCGCCGGTGGTGCGGCGGTGGCCTTGCTGTGGGACAACCGGCGCATCACCAACGACGTGGACGTTGTATCCGAAGGCATGACCCCGCTGTTGCGGTCCGCGATCGCTCGGGTTGCCCGGGACTATGACTTAGAACCGGGCTGGTTCAATGACGCCGCGAAACTCCATGCCCCTGCGCTGCCGGTGGACAATCCGATACCCGTATTCGATGGGGAACGGCTCAGGGTATACGCTGTTCCGGCCCGGTACGCGCTGGCCATGAAACTGGTATCCGCCCGAGATGTGGACAAATGGGACATCCCAGCATTGCTGTCGGCATCCGACATAGAAACGCGGGAAGAGGTATACCGGCTGGTCCAGGATGCGTACCCCTCCCAGATGAAGACGATCCCAGCCGTTACCACCTACATCATCGATCAGGCCTGGAAAGCACACCAACAGAGCCGGGTAGGCAGCGGCGAGTGATCAGGTTTCGACGTGTCGGTCTGACGCGTCAACCACATAAGGGAGTTTCGCCAACGTCTGCCCCGACAGCCTTGAGAACATGATGGGTGCAGGTTCTCTATCCTCTGGCGCACATGTCCGATCTGGAAACCATCCTGCAGACCGCCTTGGATTGGGGTCGGGCTAACAAGCGGTTTGCCATGGCCACGGTGGTGGGGGTGAGGGGCTCGACCTATCGGCAGCTGGGGGCCCGCCAACTGGTTGCCGAGGACGGCTACTCGGTGGGGACCGTGTCGGGCGGTTGTCTGGACCAGGACCTGCATCGGGTGGTGACCGACGTGCTGGCCTCAGGTGATCCTCGGCTGGTGGAATTCGACCTGACCGCCGACGATGAGGCGATATGGGGATGGGGGATAGGGTGCAACGGTGCCACGGAGTTGCTGGTGGTCCCCGCCGCCGATGCCCGGGATTGGGCGGAGCAGGTGGCGTTCTCCCGCACCCACGGACAGCCCCTGGCAGTGGTGCATGAGCTGTTCGGGCCCGAGTTCGCAAAGTTGTACGTGGGGACCGACGGTGTGCAGGCCGGTTCTTTGTCGGATTCCACCATGGAACCGCAGGCCGTCTCCATGGCCCGGGAAGCCATCGCCGAGGGCAATTCCCATGTCAGCGCTCCTCAGGGTCGGCGGATGATGGTGGAGGCTTTGGGCGCCCCCTCCAGGCTGCTGATATGCGGGGCCGGCCATGACGCCGATCCCGTGGCCCGGTACGCCGCCGAGCTGGGATTCGAGGTGGTGGTCACCGACGAACGGAAGGGGCTCCTCACCCCCGACCGTTTCCCCTCCGCCCACCTGGTGCCGGCGCCTGCCTCCCGGTTGGAGGCGAATGTAAGCCTTGACCGGCGCACCTACGTGGTGGTGATGAGCCACAACTACCTCCGGGACCTCGATTACCTGCGGTCTGTTCTGGGAAGCGACGTCCCCTACATAGGCACTCTGGGGCCCGGCGCACGACTTGAGCGTCTCATAGTGGACTTACAGGAGTCGGGATCGCCTCCCTCCACTGAAGACCTCGCCAAGATGTACGGACCGGCCGGTCTGGACATCGGCGCAGAGGGACCCAAGGAGATCGCATGGGCGATCATGGCTGAGATACTGGCGGTGCGGCGCCGTCAATCCGGCGGCTATCTGCGGGACCGCAAGGGCCCGGTATCATCTCGGGAAGACTGACCACATCCGTACTCTTTAAATCCCGCCCACCGAGACCGGTTCAGGAGCCAGAGGAGCCCCACATGAAAATCGAGCACGAAATCGAAGTAGCCAAGCCCCTCCCGATGGTCTGGGATTTCTTCCAGGACATCCCGTCGGTGGCCCAGTGCATGCCCGGAGCGGAGTTAACCGAGGACAAGGGCGACGGCGTGTACGCCGGGAAGATCTCGGTGAAGCTCGGGCCGCTCAGCGCCAACTTCGAAGGTGAGGCCACTATCGTCCCGGACCCGGAAGCCCGATCCGCCACCATCACCGGCAAGGGGGTGGACAGGCGGGGGGGAAGTCGGGGCCGGATGACCGTTGAGTATCGGCTCCGCGAGACCGAGGGGGGAACCGGGGTGGGTATCGAGGCCAACGTGTCCCTGGCGGGTGCGGTGGCCCAGTTCGGGCGGAGCGGGCTGATCAAGGAGATCTCCAACCGGCTGATCGGCGAGTTCGCAGAGTGTTTGGAGGGAAAGCTCAGCGCGGTCACGGCCGAGGAGGCCGCACAGGTTCAAGCCGGAGAAGTTAGGGGGATCGCCCTGTTCTTCCAGACGCTCGGTTCCCGGATCAAGGGACTCTTCTCCCGCTCCTGATAGAGAAGCCTGGCGGGCTGTCCCCGCTGTGTGATCAGCGCTTCCAGGAAGGCTCCAGATCGGGGTCGATCCAGTATCGCTTCATGGCCTCGGTAACCACCGACGGCGCCAGCTTTTCCTTGGTGGCGAGCGCCGAGAGCACGCTAACCACCAGATAGCCGGTGTCGATCTCGAAGAAGCGCCGTAGCTTCTTGCGGGTGTCGGACCGTCCGAAGCCGTCGGCGCCCAGGGTCACATACGGGGTTGGCACATATCTCGATATCTGGTCGGGCACGGCGCGCATGAAGTCTGTGACCGCGGTGATCACTTCCCCCGCCGCCGCCAGTGTCCGGGTGACGTACGGTTGCCTGGGACGTTGGTTGGGATGGAGCAGGTTCCAGCGTTCCACCTCCATCGCCTCGGTTCGCAGGGCTTGATAGGAGGTAGCCGACCACAGTTCCACTCCGATCCCGTAATGTTCGGCCAACTCCTGCTGGGCCTCCACAGCGGCGCCCACGGTCGATCCCGAGAAGAGGATCGATCCCTGCTTTGACACGCCTTCGGGGGAGGGGGCCCACCGGTACAGCCCGGCGAGGATACCCCCGTCCACACCGGCCGGTTTGGCGGGATGGTGGTAGTTCTCGTTGTACACGGTCAGGTAGTAGGAGATGTCCTCGTTCTCCTGGTACATCCGCCGGATCCCGTCCTCGACGATCACCCCCAACTCGTGGGCGAAGGCGGGGTCGTAGCTCCTCATGGAGGGGACGGTGGTGGAGAGCAGCAGGCTGTGGCCGTCCTGGTGTTGAAGACCCTCGCCCATCAGGGTGGTTCGCCCGGCGGTGGCGCCCAGCAGGAACCCGCGCGCCCGGGCGTCGGCGGCTGCCCAGATCATGTCCCCCACCCTCTGGAAGCCGAACATCGAATAGAATATGAAGAAAGGAATCATCGGGATTCCCCGGTTGGCGTAGCAGGTAGCGGCGGCCGTCCAAGAAGCGAGCGAGCCCGCCTCGGTGATTCCCTCTTCGAGGAGTTGCCCGTCCTTTCTCTCCAGGTAGGCCAGGATCATGGCGGCGTCCACCGGCTCATAGAGCTGACCGCGCGACGCGTAGATGCCGAGTTCCCGGAACAGCGGATCCATCCCGAAGGTGCGGGCCTCGTCGGGGACTATCGGCACCACCCGGGGACCGAACTCGGGCACCCGACACAGGTTGCGCAGCAGCCTCACGAAGGCGGTGGTGGTGGAGACCTCCACCTTGCCGCTGCCCTGGTAGAGCACGTCGAAGGTCTCCGGAGGGGGGAGAGTGAGGGGCTTTCGGACGCGGATCACCCTGCTGGGAAGCCAGCCCCCCAGGCGCTTCCGGCTCTCCATCAGGTACTGGTATTCGGGAGAGGAGACCGCCGGGCGGTAGTAAGGGGGGTCGAGATCTTCCTCGAAGGCCGCGTCGGGGATTTCCTGGCGCAACTCGAGCCGGTCGCGAAGTTGCTTGAGCTGCTGGTTGGTGAGTTGCTTGATCTGGTGGGTGGCGTTCCTTCCCTCCACGTCCGGTCCCAGGGTCCACCCCTTGATGGTCTTGGCCAGGATCACGGTGGGGGCTCCCGAGGAGCGGGTGGCCGCCTGGTAGGCGGCATACACCTTGTGAGGATCGTGGCCTCCCCGGCGCAGTTCCCAGATGTCGCGATCACTCAGTGTCTTGGCCATCTCGAGGGTGCGGGGGTCCTTGCCGAAGAAGTGCTCCCGCACGTACGCCCCGCTCTCTGCCTTGTAGCGCTGGTATTCCCCGTCGAGGGTCCGGTGCATCACGTCCACCAATGCTCCGTCGTGGTCGCGCTCCAACAGCGGATCCCACCCCGATCCCCACACCACTTTGATCACATTCCAGCCCGCTCCCCGGAAGATCGCCTCCAACTCCTGGATTATCTTGCCGTTGCCCCGGACCGGGCCGTCGAGACGCTGGAGGTTGCAGTTAACCACCCATATCAGGTTGTCGAGACCTTCCCGAGCAGCCAGGGAGATAGAACCCAGCGCCTCGGGTTCGTCGCATTCCCCATCGCCCACGAAGCACCACACGCGACTGTCCTCGGTGTGGTCCAAGCCTCGATTCTGGAGGTATTTGTTGAAACGGGCGTGGTAGATGGAGTTGATCGGTCCGAGGCCCATGGAGACGGTGGGATACTCCCAGAACTCGGGCATCAGCCGGGGATGGGGGTATGAGGACAGGCCCCCTCCGTCGATCTCCATGCGGAAATTGTCCAGATGGTGTTCGTCGAGGCGGCGTTCCAGGAAAGCCCGCGCGTAGGTTCCCGGCGCGGCGTGTCCCTGGATGTAGATGGCGTCCCCGGGCCGGCCTTCTTCCTTTCCCCGGAAGAAGTGGTTGAACCCTATTTCGTATAACAGCGCCGAGGATGCGAAGGTGGAGAGATGCCCGCCGATTCCCTTCTCCATGTAGTTGGCTTTGATCACCATCACCGCCGCATTCCATCGTATGAAGCGGCGGATTCTTTTCTCCATGAGCAGGTCGCCGGGGTAAGGCGGCTCCTCCTCGGGGGGGATGGTGTTGACATAGGGGGTGCTGATCGAGCCCGGCGCCGACATGCCTTTTTGCCGGGCCCGGTCCATCAGCTTGGTGAGAAGAAACTCCCCTCGCGCCGTGCCTCCCTCCTCCACCACCGCGTCCAGCGACTCGATCCACTCCGCGGTCTCCTGGGGATCGGCGTCCTGATGCTGGTGGACGAAGCCATCGACATATGAAAGGCTGTAATCTTTCCAGTAGGTCATAGCTACCGCGAAGACTACCCCCGATGGCGGGAGTCTCCGGTTGGATCGGTTACTGTCGGAACTCCGGTGAGAAAGGACGACCACTCTGCGGGTACTGCTGATATCCACCTATGAACTGGGTCACCAGCCGCTGCACGTGGCATGGCCGGCCGCCGCCCTCCTGTCCGCAGGGCACTCGGTGCAGGCGATGGACCTGGCGGTGGAGGAATGGGACGACGCCAAGGTGGCCTGGGCGGAGGTGGTCGGGATCTCGGTTCCGATGCACACCGCCATGCGGCTCGGCGTCGAGACCGCTCGGCGGGTAAGGGCCGGCCGTCCCGGGTTGGCCATCGCCTTCTACGGACTCTACGCGGCTGCGGCTTCCGACCGGGTGGTGGGGGAGGTGGCCGACCGGGCGATAGCGGGGGAATACACCGCCGAACTGGTCGACTGGGTCGAAGGGTTGAGGAGGAAGTCAGCCGAAGAGCCGGTCCCGATCAGCATCTCCACCGTTCGCTCCCCGTCTCTGGTACCTGCCCGCGGCCTCCTGCCTTCTCTGGACCGCTACGCACGCATGAACCACGGGGCAACCAGGAGACTGGTCGGATACGTCGAGGGGAGTAGGGGATGCCGCCATCGGTGCCGCCACTGTCCTCTGCCTGCCGTGTACGACGGTCGGTACCGGATCGTCGAGGTGGAAAGCATCCTGGCGGACCTGCAATGGCTGACCGAGCACGGAGCGGAGCACATCACCTTCGGCGACCCCGACTTTCTCAACGGGCCAGCGCACGCCCGTCGTCTGGTGGAAGCAGCCCATTCGGAGTTTCCTGACTTGACCTTCGACCTGACTGTTAAGGTTGAGCACATCCTCGCCCATCGTTCGATCTGGGGAGAAATGGCCAGACGCAACGTGGTGTTCGTGGTGTCGGCCTTCGAGACAGTCAATGATCGGGTGCTGGCGCATCTTGACAAGGGCCACACCGTCTCGGATTTGCCTCAGGCGGTGGGGGTGTTGAAAGAGGCCGGACTCGTGGTCCGTCCTTCCTGGCTTCCCTTCACTCCCTGGACCGCACTGTCGGACCTGGATGACATCTTCACCTTCATCGCCGACCAGGACCTCATGGGGGCCACCGACCCCGTCCAGATGGGGATACGCCTCCTGGTCCCAGAAGGCTCGCTGGTGCTGGACATCCCCGGCGCCCGAACCGAGATCCTGGGCGGATACGACTTCGGCACTCTCAGCTACGCCTGGGAGTCCCCGGACCCGGCGATTGACGAACTGCAGCGGACAGTGCTGTCCCTGGCCGAGCAGGGCAGCCGGGGTGAGATGGATTCCCGCCAAACCCTCCACGCCCAATGGTCGGCGGCCCGCCGGGCAATCCGAAGGCCGCCCCCCTCGGTGGATGAGGTGAAACTGGGAGAGCCCACCCCCGGACTCACCGAGTCCTGGTTCTGCTGCGCGGAGCCCACCGACGTCCAAATGGCAGGCATATCAGGCTGACACTTCGGCCCAGGGGGTCGCCGGCGCCAGCATACTGTAGCTTCCCCCCTAGTCGCGAACACTGTCACTGTCTCGCGAAATGCTGAGTTCTGCGAACTGCTGGAGATCGACTACGATGACAAACGCGCCAAGGACGGACCCGCTAACCTTGACTTCTTCGTCGCCATGCTCGGTACCATCCTTGCGGTCAAGGAGCGCATCAAGTGCTACTTTGGCAAGTCAGGTATTACATCTCCCTTTGTGAACACTGTCTGCTCCGATGAACACCAAGAGAATGCGTAGAGCAAAAGATCCGCTGGTCCGCGCCGTAGGGGGTGGAGCGTGCCGGGCGCGACCGGCTGCAAAGGCTGGAAGGCTGCTGGCGGCCAGGATCGCCTCCACTCAAGCAATCCGCTCCCGAACCGGGGGCAGGGCGCGGCCATGAAGCGGGCGCTGTCGGTCCTGCTGACCGGGGGGGGGTGTTGCTCGCTTTGTCGGGTGTCGTCGCACCGTCCTCATTGGTGGGCGTAGCCGCGGCGAGCAGCGACGACGCCGAGTCTGCGCCGGGCCCGTGCGAGGACGGCTATGTGGCCCCAACCCCGGAGTCGGTTGCGGTGAGCGAAGTGCCTATCGTCGTCGAATCGACTCCGGCGGACTACTTCGTGCTGTTCGTCCCCCACCCCAATGCGGGCAGGACGAGCGGGAACCAGGTCAACCCGGAACACATTGCCGTCTCGGTCACTCGGGGACAAGAGGGAAGCACTGTTCTTCGTGACAACCTGAAGCCGCTCGCACCAGTCAAGTACCGGGTGGAGAAGTACCAGGTAGCCCAGCCGGGAGACATCGACGGCGATTGTATCGACGACATCACCGAACTCGACGGGCTGGGCGCCTACAACCCCCTCAACCCGGGCCTAAAGATTAGCAATTCGGTTGGCAGGGTGGCCATCGACTCTCAAGAGACCTTCGAAGCGATCTCGGCGTTGAACGCTCCCGATTCCGCACGTCACAAATGGGGCCGGCCCTTGGTCAAGTTCACGATCACCGGTTGGCTGACCAGCAATCCAGCCGTGTATTTCATGGATCACAGCAAGACTGACTGGCAGTTCCACCATTATCTGAGACAGGAATTGCGTCGTGTAGGGGTGGCGGACACCGACTTGCATTCGAGCCTCAAAGGCACGATGGACTACTGGCCCAATGTTATTGCGCCAGACGGATCCTTGGGCGTATATGCGTACGACTTTCGGTACAGTTATCCTCCCCCTCCATACATCGCACATCTGCATCAGCTGATGGCATCAGCGCTGCCTTTCACGGACAACAATCTCGCGTTCCATATTGCGAGGCCTAAGTTCGAACCCCACTACAAGGCCAACAAGGCCAAATTCGACGCCTTGCGGGTCAATGGTCTGCTGACAGCCGACATTCTTCCCGACGTCGACTATGTCCCGCTGAATCAGGCGGAAGGGTACGGGCTGTTGCGGCTGATGGGGCCCGACGACGACGACCCCCGGATGAACGAGATTCCCATCTATGAATCGCTGCCGAACGATCTGCCGAGGGTGGCCGGATCGATAACGACGGTGCCGCAGACGCCGTTGTCGCATGTCAATTTGCGGGCCATCCAGAACGGCGTGCCCAACGCGTTCCTGCGTGACGTGCTCAAGATCAAGGAGTACACCGACCTGATCGGCAAGCATGTTTACTTCTCAGTCACCGCCGAGGGCTTCACGCTGCGGGCGGCCACGAAGGCAGAGGTGGACGAGCACCACGAGAATCTGCGCCCCGCTGTGGACCAGACTCTGGTTCGCGACCTTTCTGTCACCGGGATCGCTGCACTGGCAGACGTGTCGTTCGCCGACTGGGACGCCTTCGGCGTCAAGGCGGCCAACATGGCCGAACTCTCAAAGCTGAGCCTGCCGGCGGGCACCGTGCCGGTGGGATACGCCGTGCCGTTCTACTTCTACGACGAGTTCATGAAGGCCAACGGACTGTATGGCGTTGTCAATACGATGCTGGCCGACGAGGACTTCAAGAGCGACTACGACGAGCAGAAGAAGCAGCTCAAGGCGCTGCGCAAGAAGATCAAGAAGGGCACCACCCCCGACTGGATCATCGCGGCGCTCGAAGACATGCACGACGAGTATCCTGCCGGGACTTCTCTCCGGTACCGTTCAAGCACCAACAACGAGGATCTTCCCGCGTTCAGCGGTGCCGGGCTGTACGACTCAAAGACGCAGGATCCCGACGAGACGACCGAGGACGGGATCGACAAATCCATAAAGGCTGTGTGGGCGAGCCTATGGAACTATAGGGCCTTCCTTGAGCGCGACTATTACCGTGTGGATCACAAATCGGTGGCCATGGGAGTGCTGGTGCATCCCAACTTCTCCGATGAGCGGGTGAACGGGGTGGCGGTCAGCTACGACCCGATCACCTACGCGGCCGACATCTACTACGTGAACTCGCAACTGGGCGAGGATCTGGTAACCAATCCCGAAGCCAAGTCGCACCCTGAGCAGCTGCTGTTGAACGCCGCGGGCGAGGCCAACGTGCTGGCTCGCTCCAACCTGGTGCAGTCGGGCGAGCTGCTGATGAGCGACGCACAGATGCTGCTGCTGCGCAAGAACCTCGAGACGATCCACGAGCGCTTCGCGTTGCTCTACAACGTCGGGGTGGGCGACCGTTTCGCCATCGAGATCGAGTTCAAGATCACCGCGGGCAACACGCTCGCCATCAAGCAGGCCCGGCCCTGGTTGTTCGCCAACACCATCTCGATGAAGCCCACGGTGTGGCTGTCGTTCGCCACGCCCACAGTCACTGAGGGCTCGCCGCTGAAGCTCGTGGCCACCCGCGCGGGCGGCACAATGTCGGCGCCCCTCAGCGTCGGCCTTGCCTGGACCGACCCGGGTCAGAGGATCCAGGGAGCCAGGCCCGAGTCGGTCCAGTTCGAGGCCGGCAAGGCGACGGCTGTCGTTTCGGTGCCGACGGCTCTCACCGCAGCGGTCGAAGCAGACAGCAGCGTCACCGCAGCGGTCAAGGCCGGCAGCCACTATGTCGTCGGCGCCTCCTCATCGGCCACAGCAACCGTGGAGGAGAATCCCGCGCCGGTGCCTGAGGTCAGTGTTGTTGGGGGCGGTGGTGTGGTTGAGGGTGGGGATGCGGTGTTTACGGTGTCGGCGAGTCCGGCGCCGTCTGCTCCG
>VXSV01000094.1 GCA_009837815.1 Acidimicrobiia bacterium | reverse complement strand
CCTTCCGGTTCGCCAAAGTATTCGGCAATCCATCATGATTGGCCCGTGCCTCCAACCCCAACGCATCAGTATCCCCACACCCCAACACCGGCGGAACATCATCATCAGACACCACCACAGAAGCCGAACCCTCCGACGAAGAAACCGTATAACCCGACCCACCGGCAACCGTCACCGACACCGACCCGTCGACCTCATCCGCATCGTCATCGGAAGTAGACACGGTCACGGTCGCGCTGCCGCTCGTCGGTACCGTCACCGTCCGAGAACCCACCGACACACCGAAATCACCCACCTGGGCCACCGACACATCAACCGACAACGGCGCGTTTGGTGCCGGGCCGGCAGACACCGTGAACACCGCATCGCCGCCCTCGGTCACTCCCGTACCCGCGGTGACGCTCACCTTCGGCTTCTGCGACGACGTGTCAGAAAACACCCAGGGACGGGCTTGTTTGATGGCCAGCGTGTTGTCGGCTGTGATCTTGAACTCGATCTCGATAGCGAACCGGTCACCGTCTTGTATGTTGTAGAGGGTTTTGAATCTGTCGTGGATGGTCTTGAGGTTGTTGCGGAGTTGCACCATCTGGGTATCGCTCATCAGCAGCGTCCCCGACGAGACCAGGTTGGAGCGGGCCAGCACGGTTGCCTTGCCCTTAGAATCCAGCAATAGCTGCTCGGGGTGCGACTTGGCTTCGGGGTTGGTAACCAGGTCCTCGCCCAGCTGCGAGTTCACATAGTAGGCATCAGGAGAGAAGGTGACCGGGTCGTAGCTGACGGCTACCCCGTTCACCCGCTCATCAGAGAAGTTGGGATGCACCAACACCCCCATAGCCACCGACTTGTGATCCACCCGGTAATAATCTCGTTCCAAAAACGCCCGAAAGTTCCACAAACTCGCCCACACCGCCTTGATCGACTTGTCTATCCCGTCTTCGGTTGTCTCGTCAGGATCCTGTGTTTTAGAGTCATATAGCCCGGCCCCGTTGAACGCGGAGAGATCTTCGTTGTTCGTGCTTGACCGATACCGCAAAGACGTCCCCACCGGATACTCCTCATGCAAATCCTCCAACGCCTCAACAATCCAATCAGGGCTGTCGGCGTCTTTGATGGCGTCGCGCAGGTCGTCCAGCATCTCCTCCTGGATGTCGTAGTCCGCCTGGAAGCGCGGGTGGGCGAGGATCTGGGTCACAACGGCGCTGAGCTTCGTGCCGGCAGGCAGCGTGAGCTTGTCGGCTGCAGGCCATTTCTTCTTGCCGAAGAGGGTCTCGTCTGCCAGCTCGGCATTCTTCATGAACTCGTCGTAGAAGTAGAACGGCACCGCAAATCCCGTCGGCACGGTGCCCGCGGGCAGACTCAGCTTGCTGAGCTCCGCCATGTTGGCCGCCTTGACGCCGAAGGCATCCCAATCGTCAAAGGAGATGTCCGCGAGCGCGGCGATCTTGGTGACTGTCAGATCGCGTTCCGGGGTTTGCGTCGCGGTTGGCCGCGCCGCCGCATGGTGGTCGTCGACCTCCTTCTTCGTGGCCTCGCGCAGCGTGTATCCCTCGCCGGTCACGGCGTAGTAGACATGCTTGCCGATCAGCGCCTTTAGCGTTGCGTCCTTGAGGATGTCGCGGATGAATGCGTTGGGAACGCTGTTCTGGATGGCGCGCAGGTTCACGTGGGAGAGCGGCGTTTGCGGGATGGTGGTGATCGTCCCAGCCACCCGCGGGAGGTCGTTGGGCAGCGACTTGTAGATGGCAATGTCGATCGGGCGGGGCTCGTCGCCGTCTTCCATCAGCCGCAAGAGACCGTAGCCCTCCGCTTGATTCAGCGGTACGAACGGCACGTCCGGATGAAGGTCGCTGTCTTGCAGGATCACGAGTCTGTCATCGGTGTGTTTGGCCTCAAGCGAGCCCGCCCGCGGACTTACGCTCGGCTTGTACGCCAGATTGTTCCGGACGACCGGCATTGTGGCGGCCAGCAGTTCGTTGACGTGGTGCGCCTGCCAGTAATTGTTGCCGCGCAAGAGGGTGAAATAGTAGATCCCCAGCGATCCGTCAGACGCAACCACGTTGGGGCTGTAACCCAAATTGCCGTATATTGTCGTGCGCCCATGGTGGTAGTCATCAGGCTTCCATTCGTCCAGGAACGTTTCATGTGCAAGGTACTTTGTGGTGTTCATGAAGTACACCTGCGGATCGCCGCCTTCCAAATCAAGGATCACGAACTTTATGAATACCTGCTCTAGATGACCTTTGTACCTCAGGGTCTCGAGCATCTCATGAGAGTCGATGACAACGCTGCCGTCTCCGATGCTGATCTTCTTGGCCGGATTGAGCGGGTGGTAGACGCCCAGCCCGTCGAGCTCGGTGATGTCATCGACGCAATCGCCGTCCAGGTCGCCGGGGCCGGCGACCTGATACTTCTCGACGCGGTACTTGTCCTTGCTCAGTGGCTCCAGGCGGTCGTTGAGCGTCGTTGTGCCGGCTTCGCCGCGCGTCACGGAGACGGGCACCTCCCGCGTGGCGTCCGGCCCTGCCGGAACCGTCGCGTAGAGCACGAAGTAATCGTTGGCGGTGGAAGTCACGACAACCGGGACGCCGGTCACTGCCACGGCCACCGGAGTCGGCGCGACGTAACCGTCTTCACACGGTCCCGGCGTGGAGTCGGCATTCTCGCCGGCGTCGGCGACGCTCTGGTACGGCGACAGTGCCTGCACAGCCAGGAAGGCGACCACCGTCAGCGCCAACGTCAGCGCCGACATCCGACGCCGGCTCTGCTGAGTCGAGGGCTGGAAAGAGAATCTACGACAGCTGATGTAGTTCATCGGTCGGCAACCTCTCATTCGCTCGCTCGCGGGAAAGCGCGTGGTCGCGGAGCCACTCTTAGAGCGCATTTGTCCACTCTGGTGGGTCGCCGGGGACTCGAACCCCGAACCTGCGGGTTAAGAGCCCGTTGCTCTGCCAATTGAGCTAGCGACCCGACTCACAGTATACCGGGTTGTGACGGGTCGAGCCTCGGCGAAAGGGACTGGCGCGCTGTCACTGCTTTCTGCCAGAATGAAACGGTACGGGCTGTGGCGCAGCTTGGCAGCGCGCCTGCTTTGGGAGCAGGAGGTCGTCGGTTCAAATCCGACCAGCCCGACGGTATGGAAACGGTGGTGATCGCCAAGACGACGGGTCGCTACCCTTGTCGCGGTGTTACCGGCGGGTGTAGCTCAATGGTAGAGCCCCAGCCTTCCAAGCTGGTGGTGAGGGTTCGATTCCCTTCACCCGCTCTGTGGGATTTCCTTTGGTAACCACCAGAGCCCCCGTAGCTCAGTGGACAGAGCAGGAGCCTTCTAAGCTCTTGGCCGGGGGTTCGAATCCTCCCGGGGGCGCCGGGGAGGTCCCCCTACATGGCGACCGTAGCTCAGTCAGGTTAGAGCGCCAGGTTGTGGCCCTGGAGGACGGGGGTTCAAGTCCCCTCGGTCGTCCCAACCGCCCACTTTCCGAGGTTCACATGAACACCATCTCCATCCTATGACGGCTGGAGCTTTATTGGCGGACGCCGGTCCGTACGAGAAGATGGTCTCCTTCGAGATATCTTCCTCGGACCTCGATCAGGCCATGAACCGCGCTTCGCGTCAGATATCCCGCCAGGTGAACATCGCGGGCTTTCGTCCCGGCAAGGCGCCGCGGCGGCTGGTGGAGAATCAGGTGGGTTTCGAGCGGATCCGAGCAGACGCCCTGGAGGAACTCGTTCCACATCGGGTGGGGGAGATCCTCTCGGAAACCGAGATCGCGCCGGTGGTCCCCCCCCTGCTGGAGTCGGTCACCGACGGCGCAAACGGATCGGTGAGGGTGGAGGTGAGGGTCACCACCTGGCCTCGCTTGGAGTCGGTTCCCGACTACCGGGGAAGAACCGTCAAGGTGCGGACCTTGCCCCCGGTCTCCGTCGAGGTGGAATCCCGTATCCAGGAACTTCGCCAGATGTACGCCCCGCTCCAAACGGTTGACCGGGCCGCCGAGGAGGGTGACTTCGTGGTGATCGACATGACGGCATGGGATGGAGAACACTCGGTCGAGTCGCTGGCGCTCGACGGATTCAGCTACGAGGTGGGCTCGGAGACGCTGAACGCCCGCATCGACGAGGGGCTCCTGGGACACGAGTCGGGGGATGAAATCAGCATCTCCGCCCCTCTGCCCGAATGGCTTTCCTCCCAGGCCGACACAGCAGATGGGGGAGGGTTGTCCGAGGCCGGTGAGGACTCCGAGGCCTCCGAGGGGAGCGACGGCGAACCGCCGGACGCCTTGTACCGGATCCGGATCGTCGAGGTGCAGGCCCGTTCGCTACCCGACCTTGACGATGCCTGGGCGTCGGAGTACACCGGGCACGATTCCCTGGAAGATCTTCGCCAGGAGATGGGTGGGGAGTTGGAGCCCAAGTTCATGGAAACCCAGTGGAGTCTGCTGACCACCGAGACTTTGGCTGAACTCGCCTCCGATTTGGAGCTGGATTTGCCGGAGCGTCTGGAATCGGCCCAAATGGAGCTGCAGTTTCGTAGACACCTCTCTTTCCTGGAAAGGCTTGAGATCGACCACACGACCTACCTCAAGGGGCTGGAGATCACCAATGAGCAGTTCCTGGAGGAGCTGCGAGCCCAGGCGGTGACATCCCTCAAGTCGCGGATTTTGATCGAGGCTGTGGTCGACTCTGAGGACCTGGTGGTTGACGACGCCGAGTTGGCCCAAACCCTGGAGGAGGGGGCCCGGGAATCGGAGGACCCGGAAGCGTTCCTGCAGCACATGGAGGAAAGTGATCATCCCGAGCGTATCCGGAGTGATATGCTCATAGCCAGGGCCCAGGCCTTTCTTGCCATGCAGATCCAACCGGTCGACGATGAAGGTCAGCCGGTTGAGATCGAGCCGCCTTCCTGGGTGAGGGCCTGGTTTGAGCCGACTGAGAATCCAGAAACAGAGGGCGGCTCAGCAGAGGCCGTCTACGAAGCGGAGGTAATAAATGACCCGGATCCCGACTGAGCAGCCATCCTCCGGCTATCCCATCCACGGATACATTCCCCTCCCTCATGTGACGGAGCAGACCAGCAGGGGGGAACGCACCTCTGACATCTACAGCCGGCTGCTGAAAGACCGGATCGTCTTTCTGGGGACCCCGATCGACGACACCGTGGCCAATCTGATCATGGCCCAGATGCTGCACCTTGAAAGCGAGGATCCCGACAAGGACATCTTCCTGTACATAAACTCACCGGGCGGACAGATGACCTCGCTCTTCGCTCTGTACGACACCATGCAGTATGTGAGGCCCGACATCAGCACCGTATGCATGGGGATGGCCGCTTCGGCGGCGGCGGTGCTGCTGGCCGGAGGTGCGGAGGGTAAGCGTTACGCCTTGCCGCACGCCCGAGTAATGCTCCACCAGCCGCACGGGGGGGCCCAGGGTCAGGCCACCGACATAGAGATACAGGCCAGGCTGATTCTCCAGATGAGAGAGCAGACCAACAAGATACTCGCCCAGCACACCGGCCAGGAACTGGAGAAGGTTGCCCAGGACACCGATCGGGACTTTTGGATGATGGCGGATGAGGCGGCCGAGTACGGGGTGATAGACAAGGTGCTCACCCGCCAGACCCTCACCGCGGTCGGAAACGACTGAGGTCGGTTGGTGGTCCGGGAAGGAGCAGACCTCCTCAAGTGCAGTTTCTGCGGACAGTCCCAGAAACAGGTATTGAAGCTGATCGCAGGTCCAGGCGTCTACATATGCAACGAGTGCATCGATCTCTGCAACGAAATCATCGACGAGGAGACCTCCACCGACAGCCACCGGATAGAAGAAGTACCCAATCCCACCGACATCTACAAGTACCTCGACTCCTACGTGGTCGGCCAGGACGTGGCCAAGAGGTCCCTGGCGGTGGCGGTCTACAACCACTACAAGCGCCTCAGGCTGGGACACCGCGGCCACTCGGACGTCGAAGTCGAGAAGTCCAACATCCTCTTGATCGGGCCCACCGGGTCGGGGAAGACGCTCCTGGCCCGGACTCTGGCCCGTCAATTGAACGTTCCAATAGCCATAACCGACGCAACCGCTCTCACGGAGGCGGGCTATGTGGGAGAGGACGTGGAGAACATCCTCCTCAGGCTGGTGCAGGCGGCCGACTACGACCTGAAACTGGCTCAGAGCGGCATCGTTTACATCGACGAGATAGACAAGGTGGCCCGCAAGGCGGACAATCCATCCATCACCAGGGATGTGTCGGGGGAGGGAGTCCAGCAGGCGTTGCTGAAGATCCTGGAAGGGACGGTGGCTTCGATCCCTCCACAGGGAGGGCGGAAACATCCCCACCAGGAGTTCCTCCAACTCGACACCACCGACGTTCTGTTCATCTGCGGTGGGGCTTTCGACGGCCTGGAAGACATCATCGCCCGGCGGGTTGGGAGCGGGTCGGTGGGATTCGGGGCGGACATCAAGTCTCGCAGCGATCGGGACAACGGCGATCTCTTTCGCCAGGTGCTTCCCGAGGACCTCATCAAGTACGGCCTGATCCCCGAGTTCATAGGTCGTCTGCCGGTGCTGAGCGCAGTGCATCCCCTATCTGTCGAGGACCTGGTCAAGATTCTTCAGGAGCCTCGCAACGCCCTGGTCAAGCAGTATCGCCACCTGTTGGATCTCGACGACGTCGAGCTGATTTTCACCCCCCAGGCGATCAGCGAGATAGCCGACCAGGCCCTGGCCCGCGGGACAGGGGCGCGGGGCTTGCGAGCGATCATGGAGGACCTGCTTCGCGACCTCATGTTTCAAGCGCCCACCCGAGCCGACATACGGAGGGTGGTTGTGGATCACCTGATGGTGCAGGAAGGAAACGTAGCTTCACTCAGGGACGCACGGTCAAAGCGCCATCGTGAGCAAACCGCCTGAGTCGCGGCTGCGGCCCGCAAGACTGTCCTGGTGAAGAACGTCTACGAACCGGCGGAGATCGAATCCCGCTGGTATTCCCGATGGGAGACCGCAGGCGTATTCCGACCCGAGTACCGACCGGACGGAGAACCGTTTTGCGTGGTGATCCCCCCTCCCAACGTCACCGGTTCTCTCCACATGGGTCATGCCCTCAATCACGCCATACACGATGTCATAGCGCGCCGTCGCCGAATGCAGGGGTACGCGGTGCTTTGGTTGCCGGGGTCCGATCATGCCGGCATCGCCACACAGAACGTGGTGGAGAAGTCCTTGGCGGAGAGGGGGCTCAACCGGTTCGATCTCGGCAGGGAGGCGTTCGTCGACCAGGTCTGGGAGTGGAAGGACGTCTACGGATCGCGGATCACCCGACAGATCCGGAGAATGGGCAACTCCTGTGACTGGTCCCGGGAGCGATTCACCCTCGACGAGGGTCTCTCCCGGGCGGTGGTGGAAGTGTTCGTGCGTCTCTACGAACAGGGCTTGATCTATCGGGGAGAGCGGATCATCAACTGGTGTCCCCGCTGTGAGACGGCGTTGGCCGAGATAGAGGTGGAGTACCGGGACGCCGAAGGCGAACTGGTGGAGATTTTCTATCCCTTCGCGGACGGCGGCGGGGGCGTGACGGTGGCCACCACTCGGCCCGAGACCATGCTGGGAGACACCGGCGTGGCTGTTCACCCAAATGACTCCCGCTATCGGGAGGCGGTTGGCCGCACCGTCCGGCTTCCCCTGACCGACAGGATTGTCCCGGTGGTGGCCGACCGGGGCGTGGACTCCGAGTTCGGGACCGGAGCGGTGAAGGTCACACCGGCCCACGATCCTCTCGATTTCGAGATATCCGAACGCCAGTCCCTCGAGAAACTCCTGGTGTTGGACGACAGGGGAGTGATAACCCCGGCGGGAGGGCGGTTCTCGGGATTGGACCGCTTCGAGGCGAGGGAGGCCGTGATCGAGGCCCTGGAGAGCGAAGGGCGCCTGATCAGCCGGAATCCTCACCGGCACTCGGTCGGTCTGTGCTATCGGTGTGACACCGTGGTCGAACCTCTATTGTCCACCCAGTGGTTCGTCAGGGTCGATGAACTGGCCGGGCCGGCCATCGAGGCGGTCGTGGACGGGCGGAACCGCTTCGTCCCCGCCCACTGGCAGAAGAGCTACTTCCACTGGATGGAGAATCTCCGTGACTGGTGTATATCACGCCAGATCTGGTGGGGACATCGGATTCCGGCTTGGTATTGCCACGCCGACCACATAACGGTGGCCCGTTCCGCGCCTGAGGCATGCCGGGTTTGCGGCGCCGGAGAACTCCGCCAGGATGACGATGTTCTGGACACCTGGTTCTCCTCGGCCCTGTGGCCTTTCTCGACCCTCGGTTGGCCGGATGAGACCGAGGATCTGGCCCGGTTCTATCCAAACCAGGTGTTGATCACCGGTTTCGACATCATTTACTTCTGGGTGGCCCGCATGATGAAAGTGGGCCTGCGTTTCCTGGGAGAAGTCCCCTTCACAGAGACTGTGATTCACGGGCTGGTGCGGGACGGCGCCGGGCGCAAGATGTCCAAGTCCTTGGGGAACACCATTGACCCATTGGAGGTGGCCGACTCCTATGGCGCCGACCCCCTGCGGCTGGCCCTCATCCAGGCGGCCAACCCGGGCCAGGACGTACCGCTCGACATGGAGTGGGTGGAAGGAACGCGCCGCTTCGGAAACAAGCTGTGGAATGCGGTCCGCTACACCCTCCGCCACCTGCCGCAGGGAAGCGTCCCTCCCCGGGGTGGGTATCCGGTCCATCCCGGACCGGTGGATAGATGGGTTTTGGCAGGCTTGGGCGAGACCACCGCCCGGTTCGACAAATTCTGCGACGAGTACCGGTTCTCCGACGCCTACGGCCTCCTGTACAACTTTGCCTGGGCGGAGGTGTTCGACTGGTACCTGGAGATGTCCAAGCCGGCGTTGGCCGGCGCCGAGAATGCAGCCGCCACCCGCCAGACCCTGGGAGTGGTCATGAGGGACCTTCTCAAGCTGTTCCATCCCGCCATACCGTTCCTGACCGAAGAACTGTGGTCCCACCTGGTCGGGGAAGGACTGTTGGCAGGATCGGACTGGCCGCAGGCGCCGGTCTATGAACCCACCCCCGAGATGGAGGATCTGAAAGCGCTGGTTTCCGGTGTTCGGCAGTTTCGGGCCGCCCAGGGCCTGAGCCACCGCCGGAGCTTTTTGCTGGGAGTCACCGGACAGCCTCCCGGGTGGGTGGAGACCCTGGTGGAGGAACTGGCCGGAGTGGAAGTCGAAAACCTGGCCGAGGCGCCGGGCGACGGTCACATCCATCTGCCCGCCGGGCGGTGGGAAGGCTATATCCCGCTCCAGGGTCTGGTGGATCCCGAAGCGGAACGCAGACGCATCGATCGGGCCATCGCTCGGCTTGAGACCCAGGTTTCGCGGTCCTGCCGAAAGCTGTCCAACCAGAATTTCACCGAACGCGCTCCTGCGGCGGTGGTGGAGGGCGAGCGCAAGAAGCTTGCAGAGGCCTCGGGCCGGCTACGTTCCCTTCGTTCCCGACGCGAGGCGCTTGTCGAATGAACTACACAGAAGCGCTAGCCTATCTCGATTCCTGCATAGGTTTAGGGAGAAAATTCGGCCTGGAACCTATGCGGTCGGTGATGTCCCGGATGGGAGATCCGCAAGACCGCTGTCGAGCCATACACGTGGCGGGCACCAACGGCAAGACCTCGACGTCCAGGATGGCGGGACGGGTGCTCCTCACCCAGGGCTACGCCGCCGGCGTCTTCATCTCGCCCCACCTTCAGACGGTTGAGGAGAGGATCGCGGTGAACGGCCGCGATCTCAGCCGGACCCAGTTCGCCGAGGCCATATCCGAGGTGGCCGATGTGGTTGCCGAGGAGGTGGCCGGCGGCGGCCGTCCTCTCACCTACTTCGAGTTGACAACCGCCGCCGCTTTTGGCCACTTCCGCCGGGCCGGCGTCGACGCCATGGTGATGGAGGTAGGTCTGGGCGGGAGGCTGGACGCCACCAATGTGATGTCGGCGGAGGTTGCGGTGCTCACCGGCCTGAGCTTCGACCACACCGAGTACCTGGGTGACACTCTGCCCCAGATAGCAGCCGAGAAACTGGGCATAGTGGGTCCGGGAGCGCGGCTCGTATGCGGATCGATTCCCTCGGAGGCCGCTCCGGTGGTGGAGCGGAAAGCGCGAAACGCAGGCGCAGACGTGGTGTGGCTCGGGAAGGACTTCGGCGTCAGGTCGGTCGCTCCCAGGCCGGCAGGGGGATGGACGGTCACGGTGGACGGGCTGTACGGATCTTATGAGAACCTGGAAATCCCCCTGAGGGGCCGTCATCAAACCCGGAACCTGGCGCTGGCGGTGGTAGCCGCCGAATCCTGGCTCGACGCAGGCCTTGACGGCGACAGATTGAGAACAGGGCTTTCGGCTCTTTCCGTCCCGGGACGGATGGAACTGATCACGGCCGGCTCCACGCCCATTCTCCTGGACGGGGCCCACAACCCGGAGGCATGCTCGGTGCTGGCCAAGTCGCTCACAGAAGAGTTCGGTGGCCGCAAGTGGGTGGGCGTTCTGGGGATGATGGAGGACAAAGACTTGGAAACGATGGTCCGGCGCCTGGCGCCCCATCTTGACAGGGTGGTGGCCACCCGAGTCGACTACTCTCGAGCCCTCTCCCCGCCGGCCATCGCCCGGCGGATAGGGAAGGTGTGTGATGTGGAGGTCACAGAGCTGCAGGACCCGGCCGAGGCGGTCCGGGAGGCGTGCGCGCTGGCCGGTGACCGGGGGCGGGTGCTGGTGACCGGCTCGCTCTACCTGGTAGGGGAAGTCCGAACGCTGGTTGGCCTGTAGAAGCGGGCCAACCACGGGGAGAGAACCCCTAGGCTTGAGCCGTAGGCCGGAGTAGCTCAGCCAGGCAGAGCGGCTCACTCGTAATGAGCAGGTCAGGGGTTCGAATCCCCTCTCCGGCTCCATATCTGGTCTCCACCTCCTCCCACACATGAGAGTCCCCCACGGTGCAGCCACGGATGGCGACCGTGCGGATGGGATTCATGGTCTTGGGGCTGAATCAGGGCAACAGGCGACCGGTTGTCACTAGACTGCCAACCTTCACGGGAAAGGAACCAATGCTGAGACGCCTCCCACCGGGCAAACCACCCGTCTCTTGCCCCTCTCTGATACGACAGACTACGGGGTATCATTCGGCGTAGCCCAAGGGGGCAGGAGGGGGGAGGGTAGAAGTGATTGACAGGACGCGCTCTACGTCAACAAGGAACATCGTCGGTCTTCTCTGTTTAGGCCTTCTTTCTATCTCTTCGCAAAAGGCCGGCCAGTAGAGGTCACTGAGAATTGGGCTATTGTGATGCAGGATTGGAATGTGGTCGTGGACACGTGGGGCAGGATCATGGAGGATTGGGAAACTGTTTGCCAAGATGCGAGGACTGTTGAAATGTCCGCAGTCAATGCACAGGACAAGTTCTTGGCGGACATGGGACGCGAAGCAGAGTTAGCGCATGACCGGACTCTCTGGACAGGAGAGCCGGCCTGAGAACTCCGGGCAGGAGACTGGACCAACCACCCAAGAAACTTTGGTGCAGGTTGAAGGCAGGATCAGCTCGCCACTCCTCCCTCCCGCGATTCTGCGAGCCTATGGTGATGTGATCTCGAATGCCCCGGAGCGTTTCATGGTCATGCTGGAGAAGGAGAACTCGCATCGCCGGTTTGTTCAAACCCTGCAATTGGTCGGCGGGATAGGTCTGGGTGGTGGGCTTCTGACGACATGCGTGTTGTTGGGTGGTTACCCAGGGGGGCTATTGGGCTCTGTTGTGGTGGCAGTCGGAGGATGGTTGTTTTATAGCAGAGATTAGAGGACATGTGGGGGGTGGGGTTACTTGCTCAGTATCTCAGTCCATCGGCGGGCTTTCTTGTCCATCGGGGCCGACCAAGCCTCCCCATACTCTCCCGCCAGGCGGGGAAAGCGGTGACCGTCCCAACCGGACACCACCTTTCGCAATCCCTCTCCGGCTCAAATAGACTCTTTTCCTATGGTGTGTGAACGAACATTTGTAATGGTCAAGCCCGACGGGGTGGAGCGCGGCCTGGTGGGTGAGATCATCCGCCGCTTTGAGTTGAAGGGCTTGGCGCTGGTGGAGGCCCGCATGCGAAGCGTCGACGCCGATCTGGCCGGTGAGCATTATGCGGAGCACCGGGAGCGGCCCTTCTATGAGGAGTTGATCGCCTTCATAACCGAAGGGCCGGTGATGGCGATGGTATGGGAAGGGGAGTCGGCGGTTTCGGTGGCCAGGGTTCTGATAGGCCCGACCAACCCGGCTGCTGCGCCTCCGGGGACCATCCGCGGAGACTTCGGATTGGAGACCACACGGAATCTGGTGCACGGCTCGGACTCCCCGACCAGCGCAAAGAGGGAAATAGGCCTGTGGTTCGGCTATCATCCTCGGTAGCCGTTTAGGGTTGCACCCGAAGATGAGACGTTCTCCATGATTTTGGGCAGCCAGGACATGGCAATTGACCTCGGGACTGCCAACACCTTGGTGTATGTGCGCGGGAAAGGGGTGGTGCTGGGCGAGCCGTCGGTGGTCGCCATCGACTCCCGGTCGGGGGAGCTTCTGGCCGTGGGTGCCGAGGCCAAACACATGATCGGCCGCACTCCCGCGCAGATTACGGCCATTCGTCCTCTGCGCGATGGGGTGATCGCCGACTTTGACACCACCGCCCGGATGATTCGCTACTTCGTCAAGAAGGTCCAACCGAGGTGGTTCTATCGCCCCGAGATCGTGATATGCGTTCCCTCGGAGAGCAGTACGGTGGAACGCAGGGCGGCCGAAGACGCCGCCTTCAAGGCGGGAGCGCGGCGGGCCTATGTAATCGAGGAAAGCATGGCCGCCGCGATAGGAGAGGACCTGCCGGTCTCCGAAGCCAAGGGCTCGATGGTGGTGGACATAGGGGGCGGAACCACCGAGATCGGGGTCTTGTCTCTGGGAGGTGTGGTTGCGGGCCGGAGCATCCGCACCGCCGGATACGCGATGGACCAATCCATCATCGAGTGGATCCAGTTTGAGAAGGGGCTTCGGATCGGCACCCGTACCGCCGAGGATCTCAAGATCGCGATCGGCTCGGCCTGGCCTCGGGAGAACCGGATGGCCGAGATCCAGGGACACAACGTCCATACCGGCCAGCCCGACAAGGTGGTGGTGTCCACATCCGAGATCCGAGAGGCGATCAAACAGCCGGTGGACGAAATCGTGGACTCCGTGAAGAAGACCCTCACGGTCGTCAATCCTGACATTGCCTCCGACATCATCGGCCAGGGGATACTGGTGACCGGGGGAGGCGCTCTGCTGGCCGGGTTGAAGGAGTTGTTGGAGAAGGAAATCAAAATCAAGGTGAGGGTGTCCGCCAACCCCCTGCTCTCTGTGGTCCTGGGCGCCGGCAAGTGTCTGGAGGAAAGGCAATCGTTCAGAAACGTGCTTTCTATCACGTCCAGCACTTGACCTAAAACGACGGAATAGCCGTGTACGAGTTCAGGTCCAGAGGCCGGGCCCTGGCGCTATCCACATTGCTGGTGGTCTCCCTGCTGCTGGCCACCCTGGAGGTCAGAGCCGACAATTGGGGAGTCTTCAGAGTAGGCCTGGGAAGCTGGCTGGTGCCCCTGCAGCGGCTGGCAGTGGAGGTCTTCGACCCGCTGGTGGCCACAGTGGAGGGGTTGGCAGGCATTGCCTCCCTGCGTTCGGAGAACGCCGCCCTTCGTGCAGAGCTGGCGGAAACCCAGGCCGAGATGGCGGCGGTCGAGGATCAACTTGCCCGGCTGGATTCCCTGGAACGGCTGGTGGACCTGGATCTCCCCGATGTGGAGCAGACCAGAACCCTGGCCAACGTGGTGGGTCGGCAGGTGGGATTCGAATTCCACCTGAGAATCGACAAGGGGCTGGAGGAGGGAGTGGTGGCGGGGAACCCGGTTCTGGATGAGAACGGCTACCTGTTGGGGAGGGTCGGCGCTTCGACCGAGGACTTCGCCACCGTTATACCCCTTTCGGCCGACGTGGAGGGTCTGACGGTGCTGGTGGCGGGCAGTGTGGGAGTCCTGCGGCCGCAGGTGGGGTCGGTGCTGCTCAGCCTGGAGGTCTTCGACAGCCCACCGATAGTCGCCGAGGGCGAGGATGTGGTAACCTCCCAGTTGTCGGTGAGCTTTCCGCCCGGTTTGCCGGTCGGTTCCCTGGTGGGAGAAGCCCGAGTGGTGGGATCGGTGTTGCGGGGCGCGGTGAAGCCCTTCTCCGATCCTCAGCGGGCGAGGGCGGTGTTGGTGGTGTCCTGGCCACCGGGGCCCAAATGAGCAGCAGGTTCCGTCTGCGTCGCTACCGCACCAGGAGAGACTCGGCCCGCAGCGTCGTCAGGTCGTCTCCCCGTGGGGTGTCGTTCCTGCCTTTTCAAAAATCCATCCGGTGGGGGCGGGGCCTTGCATGGTTGGCAGG
>VXSV01000099.1:7335-14880 GCA_009837815.1 Acidimicrobiia bacterium | reverse complement strand
GCGGAAGAACCGGCTCCCGCGGCCCCGGAAGCCCCCGGCAACGGCCGGCTGGCGGCGACCGTGTCAGTCCGCCCGTCGGTGCCCCCGACCGGGGTGCCGGAGGGAGTGCGCCACCAGCGACTGCTCACGGTGGTCAAGGCCCGGGCCATCCAGCAGGTCAAAGCCGACCCCACCGACAAGGTGAACACCTGGCCTCACTTGATGATCGCCGAGTTCACGGCTCTCCTAGCGATGACCGCCTTGCTTCTGGTCATGTCAACCATTCTCCAGGCGCCCCTGCTGGAAGCGGCCAACTTCAACGCGACTCCCAACCCCTCCAAGGCGCCCTGGTACTTCCTGGGTCTCCAGGAGATGCTTTCCTATTTCGATCCGCAGATCGCCGGAGTGACGGTGCCCACCGTGATCGGGATCGTGGGATTCATGATGATTCCCTACATCGACCGCAACCCGTCCACCCGTCCCTCGGACCGGAAGCTGGCCATCATGCTGTTCACCATTTTCCTGGCGGGGTCGGCGACTCTCACCATCCTGGGAGTGCTCTTCCGAGGCCCGGGGTTCAACTTCGCCTATCCGTGGGTGGACGGGGTGTTCTTCGACGACCTCAAGGACTGGGTCGACTTCGGTGGCCACTGATGCCGGCTAGGCGGATGGTCTGATGGGCGGCGTAGAGCTGATCATCATCGGGGTGGCGGCGGTGGCGATCGCCGCGGCGGTGGGCGCGTTCACAATCGCCTTCCGCCGAGCCGAGCCCGACTCGGCCTCCCTCTGGCCCAAGCGAGTGGAGCGCCGGGCCCGGCTCGCCGACCGTTCGGCCCCGACCATGGATGTGGTGGTGGAGACCCCACCCGAGGCCGAGGAGACGCCCGAGGAAGTCACTGCCGCCGTGGAAGAGGTCGAGTCCGAGCAGGTTCTGGCGCCCATGACCGAGAGCCAGGTGATCGTGGAAGCCTCCCCCGAAGAGGTGGGGGTCACCCGCCGCCAGTTCTTCAACAGGTCCCTGGCCGCCATGTCGGTGGCGTGGTTCGGCATCATGGGAATCGAGATCCTGGCCTTTTTGTGGCCGAAGATAAGCGGCGGCTTCGGTAGCGACGTGGACGCGGGAAACGCCGCCGACCTGGTGCCGGCGATGACCGACGCGGCAGGCCTCATCACACCGGCTTTCATCCCTGACGCGCGGGCCTATCTGGTCCCGGCCCCGATCGAGATGAGCGAGCAATTCGCGGGAAAGGACGTCGAGGCCGGAGGGCTCATGGCCCTCTATCAGCGTTGCGTCCACCTGGGGTGCCGGGTGCCCTGGTGTGACGACTCCCAGGGATTCGAGTGCCCGTGCCACGGGTCCAAGTACAACTCGATCGGAGAGTATTTCGCCGGACCCGCCCCCCGGAACCTGGACCGGTTCGCGGTCCACGTCTCTGAGGACGGGCGGCTGATCATCAGGACCGGTGTGATCGTGGAGTCTCCCCGGGCGATCGCCCAGTCCGTGTCATATCCGCAAGGCCCCTCCTGCATTTAGGGAAGTATGGATTCCACGCTGGTAATAACCCTGGTGCTGGTAGGGGCGGTGATCTGGCTCTCCTTCCTGGGAGTAGCCGCGCTGAGATCCCGCCGCCGGGAGGGAATTCCTCCCAACCAGGCGCCGGGCATCACCGACGACGCCCTGGAGACCCGCCGGCTGGAGCGCATCCAGCAGGGGGCGGTGCTGCTCTCGGCCTTCCTGGCTGTCGGATTGGCGGTCTATTACCTGAGCGAGACGGACCGCCAGTTGGGCTTCGTCGACCAATTCCACGAGGAGTCGGTAGAGCGGGGTGCGAAGTTGGTGGGCGCCGGCGAAGCCGACTGCTGGAGCTGCCACGGACCCAACGGGGTGGGCGGCGTGGCCGGCTACGTGGAGAAGCGGACCGGGGTGAGCGTCTCCTGGTCGGCCCCGGCCCTCAACGACATCTTCTTCCGCTATGACCGGGACATCATCTCCTATTGGGTGACCTACGGCCGGGGCAACAGCCCCATGCCCCCCTGGGGGACCGTGGGAGGAGGACCCATGAACGAACAACAGGTACAGGACATCGTCAACTACTTAGAGAGCATCCAGATCCCCCAGCAGGAAGCCCTCCGCAAGACCGACGGAATCGTGGTGGGTCAGCTGAGCACCCTGGACAACGCCGACCAGGCGCTGGAGAGGGCCATCATCGAGCAGCGCCAACTCATCGCCGACATAGAGGGCGCCCCCCGTCACGCCGAGACCCTGGCGGATCTGGTGGCCCTGGCGCGGCGGGCCCTCGAGTTGTCAGACCAGGGAATCGACCGGGACGGCGACAACCTATCGGACATCTCCGAGACGACCATCTCCGAGCTGACCGCCACGGCCGCCTCTCTCTTCGACTTCTTCGAGATCGAGGCGTGGACCTTCGATCCCCAGAACCCCGCCACCGACGGCCGGCCCGACGCCGACGTCGCCGACCACGCCATCTCGACCCTTCAATCGCTGACGCCCCGGGCGCCGATCCTCGAGTTGCGCATGGAATCGATCGGAGCGGCCCTGGGAGCCGAGGACGAGGTGGACTCGGATGGAGACGGCCTGTCGGACCGGGCGGAAAGGGTGATCACCGCCGAGTTGGCCGCCGCCCGGACCGCACTGCGCCCCAACACCCTGACCGTGGTCAACCTGGACCCCGAGCGGGCCTCCTCGGGCGGGGGGATCAGCGACGACCAGGCAGCCGCCACCGCCATCTCCGGCATGGAGGCGGCCTCCATCAACCTGACGGTGCGGACCGAGAACGCCGAGCGTCTGCTCGGCCCGGCCCGGGCCGGTCTCGAGGAACTGCTGGACGCCCGGGTCGAACGGCTGTGGGAGATCTCCTTGGAGGGAGTGGCGGACGCCGCCTTCGCCGGCGACATCGCTCTTGCCGAGCGGGCGGTGGGGGTGTTCACCGGCTACTGCGCCCGCTGTCATACCTCCGGCTGGTCGGCGGGGACGCCGTATGCCGCCCAGCCCGGGTCAGGAGGATTCGGACCGGCGGTGTGGAAGGGCCGACCGCGGGTACAGTTCATCTTCAAGGAGGACCTACGGGACTTCCTGCTGGTGGGAGCGGAGGCTGACAAGCCCTACGGGGTGAGCGGCTTCGGAAACGGGCAGATGCCCGCCTTCGGAGCGGTGCTGTCAAGCGACGACCTGGACCTGCTGGTGGATTACCTTTGGGCAGGCGACCTCAACGGCAAGGGGAACTGAGCCATGCGTGAACTATTTCGCTCCCTGCTATCGGCAAACCTGTTCGTCACCGGGGTCATCCTGTTCATCACCTCGATCCTGGTCTTCTACGGGACCGTCTACCTGCTGAACTACACCAACCTGGGGAAGAAACTGGCCTTCCTGGTGACCGGAGCGGGCACCGCCGCCTGGATGACCATCGGCAGCCTGCTCTTCGTCCTCTACGCTCCCCGCGGCCCCCGCCCGGTGAACATCGAAGGGCTCAACGCCTTCGAGGTGCGCATCATCCCCATCACCTTCATGGTGGTCTCGGCCGTGGTGTTCATCGGCTTTTTGGTAGGTCTCCACCAATACGAAGAAGCCCGCGAGAAAGCCGACCTCTAACTCACCTCAAGGGACACCTCCGCCCTGGTCACCTCGCCAGGGGCGACCTACCCCGGCATGACCCTCTTTCAGCCGGAGCAGGCAGACCATTAGTGATGCTCCGACTTTTCCACACTCTCCAATGTTCTTGACGGGGGGTGGCGAAAGGATGCCCCACGGTTGAGAGCCAGAAGGAGAGCACTGAAATGACAAGGATCGTCCCTCGACGGTTTTGATGGCCATTGCGGCCGCGTTTGTGATGTTGGGAGCCTCCTGCGGGGAACCTGAGCCGCCGGAGTACCTGGGCGACGGCTCGCTGGGCACGGTGGTGGTCCAGGGTGAGTCGGTCCAGATCCGGTCCGTCTACACCAGCCTCGGCGAGATCGGACTCCTGGGGAACTCCGCGGAGAAGAAGTGACGAAGATCAGGCTGCCGGTGCCCATTTGAAGGAGGAAGTTCGGGGTGACTGAAGGGTCCTCGTGGCCGCTTGTCACAGGCCGGTCTTATAATGACAAAGATGTCATTTGCCAAGGTTGAGCACGTCCTGACCGGTGAGAACCATCAACCTGTCGCACGTTCTCCACGGGCCGTCGAGAAAATTTCTGTCGAGTTTCGGTTGCGCGTCGATGGGGGCCAACTGGAGCGCCCGACCGGACACCGACTGACGTTCGGGGCGCCGACCAACCCGGCAGCGTTAGTAGCTGCAGCGCCCCCGGCACTTCTCAAGCGGGTAACTGAAGAGCCCCAGCGGGCGGTCCCGGCGATTGCTAAAGAACCGGAGTCCTGTGCGGCGATTACTAGGGCTGTCCAGAGCCTCACGAGCGCCCATTTGATCCACCTGGACGACAGCCGAGCCCTGGAGCTTGCGCCGGAGAGCGTCGAGCTCGTGGTCACCTCTCCTCCCTACTGGACACTCAAGGAATACAACGATCAACCTGGCCAACTCGCCCAGGTTGAGGACTATGAAGAGTTCTTGGGCGAACTCGACGAGGTTTGGCGCCGCGTCTACCGTGCTCTGGTGCCCGGAGGACGCATGGTAGTCGTCGTAGGGGACGTTAACGTGTCGCGGCGGGCGTTCGGACGGCATCTTGTGTTTCCACTTCATGCCAGCATCCAGGAGCGGTGCCGCCTGATCGGATTCGACAACCTGGCGCCGATCATCTGGCACAAGATCGCCAACGCCAGATACGAGATGGGTGCCGGGGGGTTCTATGGAAAGCCCTACGAGCCCAACGGAGTCGTCAAGAACGACATCGAATACATCCTCCTGCAGCGCAAACCCGGCGGGTACCGCAAGCCCGATCTGGTCTCTCGGCTCCTGTCCATTCTCCCGGCCGTAGACCATGCCGCATGTTTCCAGCAGATCTGGCGCATCACCGGAGCCTCGACGAAGGACCACCCGGCGCCTTTCCCGCTCAGCTTGGCCGAGCGCCTGATCCGCATGTTCTCGTTTGTCGGAGACACGGTCTATGACCCGTTCCTGGGAACCGGCACGACCGCTATGGCGGCGGCGGCTTGGGGCCGAAACAGCGTCGGCTGCGAAATCGACCCGGCCTATTTCAATTTCTCCGTCAAGAGGGTGCGAACCGCCGTCGAATTACCAACTCAACTGGCCTTGGATCGTACGGCCTAGCTGTGGCTCGATCGCCAGACTCCACAGGTCTTGCTCTGGTAGACCAGTTTGGGGATATAGCCACTCCAACAATTGAGGACTACTGCGCTGCCGCCGCCCAGTACATCAGACAAGCGTCCCAGATAGGCTCTGCACAGGGCAAGACTGTGCAGATTCGGCTCTCCAACGGGCTCTCTAACGTGACTCTCGCCAGCCTCAGAGCAAAGGGCCTCAGCCTTGAAGGGGCCGTTGCGGGTGAGCGAACGGTCGGCGGAGGCCTGCGGAGCGTGAAAGCTGACGTCTCGGAGATCACTGAGACAGACGGACTGAAGTTAGCGGTCGAGATCAAGCCTGTCCACCTCGCTGTGGGGCGCGCGGTCTGGAACCGCTTCGGAGACATCCGAACTTTCGCCGTCAATGTCCATCTCAAGTTCCCATTCGCGGTTGTCGGCGGCATTTTGACGCTGCCCACTACGGAGCGGGTGCAATCGGGGCGTGATGACGGTTGGAAACCAACGACACGTCTGATCGAGCGGGCCATTGGACGGTTCAAACGTGCCGGCGGACGACAGACCGAGGGCGATGCTTCTCACTTGCTCGAAGCAATTGCAGTTGTGGTGTTTGATCGAGAATCCGGAGAAGTCGATCCACGCCTTCCTGCGGTTGGCAGTGGCCTTCGATGGCAGGATTTCATCGATCAGATGGCAGAAACCTACGAAGCTCGGTTTGGCGGGTATTGACGGGCGATCAGCGCACTGTCAGGTGTGCAGCTAATAGCTCGTGAAGGTGAGGACACCCAAGCCGTAGTCGTTGGTGCCGGCGAGCGCCACCATGGTCTGGTGCACGTCGCGGGCCACGTTCATGATCAACGCCTCGCCGGCGGTTGAGTCCCGCAAGCCGAACTTGGTCATCACCGTGATGGCGTAGGGGCGCTCCGGGAGGAACACGATTCCGACGTCGCAGCGGACCCGCTCCATTCCGCCTGACTTGTTGGCGACAGCCAGGTTGGATGGCAGGGCCCGGTTCAACGGCGTTGACTTGGGCTTGCCGAGGATGCGCAGAACCTGGTCCGCCACTCCGGGTGAAGGCTTGCCCCGGTACAGCATCTCCATCATGGCCACCAGTTCGTTCGGCGTCGAGACGTTTTCCTCGCCGCGGTCGATGGCTTGACTGTCCATCATCTTCCGCCTCAGCCTGGTCTCTGTGAGGCCCATGTCGTCCAACAGCGCGTTGGTCGCCTCCATGCCCGCCCAGTCGATGCACATGTTGGTCGAGGTGTTGTCCGACACGATGATCATCAGGATGGCGATGTCCAACACCGACAACTCGGGCTCGCTCTCCATGTAATGGATCACCCCGCTGCCCCTTCCGTACATCTCGTGTGTGATCCTGACGCGGTCGGTGAGGTCTATCTCACCCCGCTCGGCGCGGGCCAGCAGTTGCGTCAGGATGTGAATCTTGATGCTGGACGCCGTGGGGAACACCTCATCCCCGCGGATGGAGAACCCGTCTCCACGCTCCAGATCCAGCACCGAGACCGCCGCTACCCCTTCGAAATCCTCCACCCTTTGATGCGAGCGTTTCTCCAAACGCTCCCACAGGCTCCTGTAGCTCATCACTTCTCTCCTTTGTGCTTCCGTCGCGGTGCCGCTATCGCGCTCGGGCTGTTCCGGGCTCCCCCTTTCCCGTCCCAGCTTAATCAGGCAACCGTGGTCACTCTGTAGGGCGGACGAGAGGTTTGAGTTTCTCGAGGAGGGTCTGTTCAAAGGCGTTGCGTGAGACAGTTTCCGCGGCAAGCAGTTTTCTGCTGGATTCCTCCAAAGTAAGAACTTCCCAGTGACCTCGGGACAGAAGGAAACCCCCACGCTCTTTGGGAAGGAGCACTGGGACCATCCATATGATGTCACCGTCGTTGAGGTCGCGACTTGGATTTGAACTGGGGCCTCCCATCGATTCGAAGAATGGACCATCCACGGCCACCGCCAGCTTCGATCCCCACCGTCGAAGAGTGGGAACTTTGATCTGTAGCTGGGGCATGAGACGTTTGGCGCTTGAGGAACGCCAATCCGGCCGACGCACCGCGCCGGGAAACGGCGGGTACGGATCAACATCGTTCTGAAGGGCCTCATACTCAGATTGCATTCCTCGGCCGGAGAAGTAAACAGCCTGGATTTCTAAGCCATACCACTGCAAGCCCGTGTCCGCTACTCTTGCCACAACCAGATCGATCTTCCCGGCAGGTCTGCCCGTACTTGTGTCCTGCATAAAGGGGACCTCACGAGCCAGTCTTGTATCACTTGGGGAGAATCCGACGATCTCGGCAAGCCAACTGACTAATGTATCGCCTTCTTCGAACCGAGCCGGG
>VXSV01000099.1:0-7235 GCA_009837815.1 Acidimicrobiia bacterium | reverse complement strand
GCCGGGATGTCGGAGATAGTTCAGAAAGGTCGTGTCCATACCATTCCGCGATCCCGTAGCGGGTGGTCATGTATTGAAAACCGGCCGCGCAGTTACAACAAGTTCCGGGACCCGAGCGTGGTGAGTGTTCTTCATGGTCACTTGAACTGCGTGAAAGCCATATTCTCGCACCAGAGTGACGACCTCATATGACAGATCATATGTCATCAAGAAGTCAGCGCTGCTCTCTGCCAGCACCTGGAATAGCCGGAGATGGTCTATGTCGTTGTGAGCATAAAGACGTTTGCCGGCTCTCTTGCCTCCCGCCGTATAGGGAGGATCCACAAAGAGCACGATACCCTCGCCCCGTTCCCCCAACAGCGCAGCCAGCAACTGCATTCCATCCGCCTCACAGAAAGTGATACGGTTGGCATGCTTGGTGATCTCCCCTAAACGCCTGGCTATCGTTTCGGGGTACCATCGTGAAGCCAGTCCCCTACCGTTTTCGCCTGCTCTGCTAAACGATGCGCCGGGCGCGAGAATCCCTCCACGGCGGGTCCGATTCAGCACAAGAGTGCGAAACCCATGCTCTACGACACTGTCAGGAGGCCGCTCCATCAGTTGGTTAACCGCCTCTCTGGTGGGTGTAAAACACAGCACCTTCTCTGCCAATGCATCCCCATGACGGAGAGCTGCGTGCCAAAAAGCAGCCACATCTCGGTCAAGTTCAACCATGAGACAGCGGTCTACGAGGTGTTCCATAACCGCGGTTAATGAAACTATTCCGCCTCCTGCAAAGGGCTCCAGCAAGAGAGGGGGGCCTCCTGAAAAGGTTTCCAGCCAGGCTCGAATGTGAGGGATCAGCCACGTCTTGCCGCCCGGATACCGGAGAGGGCTGCGTTGCGGCACCGAGGCGACGTTGACCGCGGGGATGGGTGAAACTTCGATCTGGTGCAATCTGATCGGGTCAATTCTATCTGCCATCTTCCCGTGGTCGATGTAATCACTTGCTTCGACCCCACCTTGCTTTCCGTTGTCAACATCCAACTCGAGAACAGTTTGTCGAGCCTTCTTCATGAGGATCTTCCCACTTTCGCCTGGACGACATCCCATGTCGCCCATCAAAGTGATGGTGGTCCCGCCCTGTGACAGTTTCGGTGTAGGCGGGTTCTCGTCAAGCGGCGGTGGTCAGGTCGAGGAGGCGGGCGAATCGTTTGCGGGCGATGATCAGCGCCAGGAGGGTCACCACGAAGGGCAGAGCGTCGGTGATCTGTACCGGCAGTCCGTTGCCCTGGAAGCGGAACCCCAGCGCCTCGGCCAGGGCGAACAGGGCGGCGGCCGCCAGGACGCCCACCGGGTGGGCGCGGCCCAGCATCACCGCCACCACCGCAACCCATCCCCGACCGCTCGACATGTTCTCGGCGAACTGCACGACGTTGCCCAGGGACAACTGCGCCCCGGCCAGTCCGGCCAGGGCGCCTGACGCCAGCACCGCCCCGTACTTGTAGACGGTGGGGCTCACCCCCAGGGTCTCCGCCGCCAACGGGCGTTCACCAACCCCTCTCAGACGCAGGCCGATCGCTGTCCGGAATAGGAGCACCCACAGGCCGGGCACCAGCAACAGGGCCACATAGGTGAGAATCGTGTTGTCGAAGAGCACGGGTCCTACCCATGGGATGTCGGAGAGAACCGGGATGGCGATCCGGTCCAGGCCGTCGATCCGGGGATGCTGGAACACCCCCCGCACGTCGAACAGTTGCGGCAGAAGGAACCCGGTGAGTCCCATCGCCAGAAGATTCAGGGCGATCCCCAGCACGATCGGGTCGCCTCGGCGGGTGACCGTGCCGTACGCCAACGCCAGCGAGATGAGCATCCCGGCCGCAATCCCGAACACCACTCCCAGCGTCCAGCTGATCGCCAGGTAGGAACCGGCCACCGCCGCGAAAGCGCCCGCCAGCATGATCCCCTCCAGGGCGATCTGGAAGACCCCCGCCCGCTCGCAGATCATGCCTCCCAGAGCAGCCAGGAGGATGGGGATCATCGCCCGGGTCGCCGAGTCGAACAGGGCGGCGTCGAGGATCTGCTCGAACATCAGACCTCTCCGACCGCCGCGGACTCCGCATCGCTCACCTCGGTGGAAGGCCGTTCACCCCGCCGGATGGCCAGCCGGCACGCCACCGCCACGATCACCACCGCCTGCAGCACCTGGGAGAGGCGCCACGAGACTCCGGCGTTTCTCTGCATGGCAAGTCCGCCGATCTGGAGGGCCGAGAAGAACATTCCCGTGATAAAGATCGGGATTGGGCGATTGACCGCCAGGAGAGAGACCAACAGGCCCGTCCAGGCAAACCCGGCGAGCACCAACTCCCCGTCGATGAACCGCAGAGCCTCGCCGATGATCAGATGGGTCCCGATCAGTCCGCCGATGGCGCCGGCCACCACCATCACCTGGACGGTCCGCTGCTCGACGTCGATCCCCCCATAACGCGCCGAGCGCATGTTGAAACCGGTCATCTGGGACTCATAGCCCGCCACCGACCGCGTGTACACCATCCAAAGCAGCGCAACCAGGACTATGACCAGGATCAACGACAGGCTCACGCCTCCGAAGATCGGCATCTTAGGCATCCGGGCCGTCTCTGGAACCTGGCGGGTGGACGTGAGAGTTACGGCGTCGTCCAAAAGTTGAAACCGCACCAGGTAACCGGTGATAGCGCGGGCCACGTAGTTGAGGAGAAGGCTGGTGATCAGAATGGGAAGACGGAGCCAGGTCTGTCCGTAGGCGGGGAGCAACCCCCACACTGCTCCCACCACCGCGCCGGCAAGCATCGCCAGCGGGACGATCACATACCCCGGGCCGGGCACGTAAATAGCCACGATCGTTCCCGCCAGGCCGCCGATCACCATCTGACCCTCTCCCCCCAGGTTGATGATTCCCGACCGGAAGGCTATGGAGACCGCCAGCGCCATGCCGATGATCGGCACCGACCTGCCGAGGGTGTTGCGCAACCCCGAACCTGTAACAGCGCCGGTGAACATCTCCCCCCCGGCTGCCAGGGGATCGCCTCCGGTGACGGCCACGATGGCGGCGGCCAGGGCAAAGGCGAACAACAGCGAGAAAGTGACCGGGCTCCTCACGGCCCGCCGGCTCATGTCCCCGACTCCGTTCAGGACTCGCTCAAGCAACCGCCGCCTCCAGGTGCGCTCCGGTCATGTAAAGGCCGACCTCGGGCTCGTCGACAGTGCGAGGATCCAGAGTGGCGACGATGCTCCCCTCGAACATCACCAGGATGCGGGTGCTGAGAGCAAGGATCTCCGACAACTCCGCCGACACCATCAGCACCGCCCCGCCCTGGTCGCGGTAGCGGATCAACTGGCTGTGGACGAACTCGATGGCGCCGATGTCCAACCCACGGGTGGGCTGCTCGGCTATCAGAAGGGGGGTCCTGTGTTCCATCTCCCGGGCCACCACGACCTTCTGCAGGTTCCCACCCGAAAGCGTGGAGACCGGACCTGACACCGAACCCGTCTTTATGTCGAACACCTCCACCAGACGCCGGGTGAGCCGGGCCACCGCGCCACGGTCGAACCAGCCTCTGCGTTGGACCGTCTCCTCCCGGTGATGGCCAATGAGAAGGTTCTCCGAGACCGACGCCCGGCGGATTGTGCCCACCCCGTAGCGGTCCTCGGGGATGTAGGCCAGGCCTGCCGCTCGCCGCCCGGCCACATCGGCCGTGGTGATGTCCCTTCCCGACAGCATGACGGCGCCGGTGTCGGCTTCCGTCAGACCGCAGAGAGCCTCGATCAACTCGCTCTGCCCGTTCCCCGCCACGCCGGCTATCCCGACAATCTCACCGGATCTGACCTGGAAACCGGCGTCCTTCACCACCGCACGGCCGTGCCCGCCCAGAACGGTCAGGTTCTCCACCTCCAGCACCGCTTGGTCCGGTTGGTGTTCGGGGGCTCTGCGGTCCAGGTCCACCGCCCGGCCGGTCATGTGCAGGGTGATCTCGGCCGGGTCGGTTTCGGCGGTCACCAGGTCGGCCACCGCCCGGCCGTTGCGCAGCACGGTGACCCGGTCGGAGATGGCCATCACCTCGCCCAGCTTGTGGGTGATGAAGATGACCGTGCGTCCCGCGTCTCGCAACCGCCTTATCACTTCGAACAACTGGTCCCTCTCCTGGGGAGTGAGCACTGCAGTGGGCTCGTCCAGGATCAGGACCTGGGCGTCCCGGTAGAGGGCCTTCAATATCTCGACCCGCTGCAACACGCCGACCGGCAGGTCCTCCACCGCCGCCTCGGGATCGACCGCCAGCCCGTACCGATCGGCCAGGTCCCTCACCCGGGCGACGGCGGCGACCCGATCGATCAAACCGCGGCGGCGGGGCTCCTGGCGGAACACGACGTTCTCGGCCACGCTCAGGGTCGGGAACAGCTTGAACGACTGATGCACCATCCCCAGTCCGGCGGCGATGGCGTCCAGGGCCGAGGAGAACTCGACCCGCTCCCCCCGTATGAAGATATCTCCCTCGTCGGGAGGGAAGAGACCGTAGAGAAGTGACATCAGGGTGGTTTTTCCCGCCCCGTTCTCACCCACTATGGCATGGATCTCCGCGGGACGCACAGCCAGGTCCACGGCGTCGTTGGCAAGGACGCCGGGGTACCGCTTAGTTATCCCGCGGAGCTCCAGCTCAAATGTCAAGTAATCAACCGAACAGGGGGTCGGGGACCACTATGTCGCCGTTGACGATGGCGTCCCGGGCGTCGCGGACCTCGGCCACGATGTCGGGATGGTCGGCTATCACGCACTGGCTGTCGGCCAGGGCCTCGTCCGACTCCAACGCCATCACGCCGGTGCCGCCCTCGGCCAACCCGAAGGCCACCACCGGACCGGCGGTACCGTCGAGGACCTGTTTGGCCAACTGCTCCACCAGCACGTCCACCAGCTTCATGTTGTTGTCGACGATGTGTCCCGGCGCCTCGGGGCATTGGTTGACGTCGACGCCGTAGCTCAAGAAGCCCTCCTGCACCGCGGCTTCGAATATGCCGCCGTTGGATCCGGCGCCCACCGCGAAGATGTGGTCTGCGCCGCGGGCCGCCACCGCCAGGGCTTGCTCCTTGGCGCGGGCGGGATCGGAGAAGGGGTTGTCTCCACCGATGAACACCTGGGTGTCGTTGATAGAGGGGTCGATGCTCTGGGCGCCCAGCGCGAAGCTGTCGGACCAGCGGTGGAGGAAGGGGATGTCCAGGGCCACCACCGAGCCGATCTCCTTCGCCTCGCTGAGGCGTCCGGCCATGATGCCCAAAAGGTAAGCCCCCTCGTGCTCGCGGAACACTCCGCAGTGCAGGTTGGCGGCCGGCTCGTCGGGACAGGCGTCGATCAGGATGAACTTCTGATCGGGGGTGGCCTTGGAAAGCTCATCAGCCAACTCGACCAGGGTGAAGGTGGTGAGCACCACGATGTCGGGCGCTTCGTCGATGGCGGCCTCGATGTTGGCGCGCCGGTCGGAGTCGTTGGTCGACTCGAACGTCTTCCAGGTGCCGCCCAGCTCCTCGGCAACCCGCTGGGTGCCCACCTGACCGAGTTCGAGGAACTTGTTCACCCCGATCGGGTTCGGCGTCACATAGATCAGGCTGGGTCCCTCAGGGGCGGCTTCCTCATCGTCTCCTCCGCACGCCGACGCCAATAGCGCCAGCACCGCCATCAAGGCAATGCCCAGGATCATTTTGCGACTCTTCATCTCATTACCTCCTTAGGTACCTCCAGCAGTCCTGGAGGACGGGCATATCTGAGTTCCCCCAAGGGAACGTCTTCGGGACTTCGGCCCTGGTCGGGCCTGATGACTCTTCGATCCGTAACGATAGCCGTTATGAACTCCACCGGGGTGATGTCGAAGGCGGGATTCAGCGCTTCGGCGCCGGGCGGCGCCACATCCACCCCCCTCACGGAGACCACCTCCTCTGTGCCCCGGTCCTCTATCTCGATTTCGGCTCCCGAGGCGGTGTACATGTCGATTGTCGACTCGGGCGCCACCACCACGAAGGGAACGCCGGCATGCCGGGAGGCCAGCGCCAGGCTGAAGGTGCCGATCTTGTTGGCGACGTCGCCGTTGCGGGCGATGCGGTCGGCGCCGGCCAACACCAGGTTGGCCTCTCCCCTGGCCAGGAGAAACGGCCCGGCGCCGTCCACCAGCAACCGGAACGGCGCCCCCATCCGGGCCAGTTCCCAGGTGGTGAGACGCCCGCCCTGCAGCAGGGGACGCGTCTCGACCGGCAGCGCCATCTCCAGGCGTCCGCGTTCGTGAAGGGTCTGGATGACGGCCAGAGCCGTCCCCCGGGCAACAGTTGCCAGACCGCCGGTGTTGCAGATGGTCATGGTCCTGGCGGCCGCCTCGCCGATCAGTTCGTCGGCCAGATCCGCTCCGTACTCGCCCATGGAGACAGAGGCCTGAAGTTCTTCGTTGCGGATCCGATGGGCTTCCTCCAGCACTCTCTCCAAGCCTTCGGATATCAGCGCCGAGGTGCGGTCCACCATCTTGGCCAGGTTGACGGCGGTGGGACGGGCGGAGCGGAGGCTGGAGATCGCGTCGTCGAGGTCCGGGCCCGCCGCTCCGTGCAGGTGGACCGCCAGGGCCACTCCATAGGCGCCCGCCACCCCGATGGCGGGAGCGCCCCGCACCGAGAGTCGCCGGATGGCCGCCACCAGGGTCGGCACGTCCGAGATCTCCAGGACTACCAGTTCCTGGGGCAAACGGGTCTGGTCGATCATCTTCACGACACCGTCCTCCCATTCCACCGTTTCGAGCGATGTTCCTTCGTATTCAGGTTGCATACCAATCCTCTAGCCTATAAGAAGATGACACAGACCCGTCGATACCTGGCTGATCATCTGATCCCCATGGAGGCCGAAGGTCTCATCCACTCACCGGGTGTGGTGGACGTGGCGGACGGAAAAGTGGTGTGGGCGGGGAGGGCGGAGGAGGCCCCGGACCTTGCCGAGGTCACGACCGAACGGGTGGAGGGCGTGCTGCTCCCCGGCATGGTGAACGTCCACTGCCATACGCCTATGGTGCTCCTGAGGGGTGCGGGGGAGAACCTGCCGGTGGACCGGTGGCTGCACGAGGTGATGTGGCCGAGAGAGGCCCGCCTCACCCCCGAGGACGTGGAGGTGGGGATGGCCGCCGGCGCCGCCGAACTGCTGGCCGGGGGCGTGACCACCTCGCTGGAGATGTATTTCTACGGGGAGGCCGTGGCGG
>VXSV01000145.1:4362-14935 GCA_009837815.1 Acidimicrobiia bacterium | reverse complement strand
CCCCTCCCCGCCACCTGCCCGCCCCGCCGGTGTCCCGGCGCAGCTCGAGGCGCTCGTGAAAGATCGGCGAGCGGTGCTCGAGGACCTCCATCGAGGTGTTCCGGACGGCGGTCATGGCAGGATGCTGCAGAGCGTTGGCGCCGTCGTGAACCGGGGTGGCGCCCCAGCCGATCCCCTCGTTGTTGCTGACCGCGTACATCTCCCCGCTTTCGGGATGGGTTCCCACCGCCATGAAACCGGGTTCGTCGGCGCCCGAGGAGGCGGCGATGTGGTCCATCCCCTGAGCCAGGGCTTTGTGCATCAATTCGAAGGCGGCCATGCCGGTCCACAGCGTGAAAGTGGCGGACGGATAGACGGCGCGGAACAGGTTGCCCGGAGGACATGTCACTTCCAACGGCTCATAGTGGCCGTGGTTGGCGGGGGTGTCGGGAGTCGTCAGGGACTTGAACACCGCCTTGGCCATGCTCAGAGTCCTTCCGAACGGCATGTTCACCGGACCGGGGACCGCCCCTTCGGAGTCGCCGTAGTCCACGATGAAGCGGTCGGCGTCGATGGTCACCGTCACCGCCATCCTGATCAGATCGTGAGAGATCCCGTCGTCGTCAAGCCAGTCGACCGCCGACCAGCGCCCGTCGGGCATTTCTCGCACCGCATCGGCGGCGGTCTCCGCCCCGTGGGAGATGATCATGTCGATCGCCTCGTCCACGGTGGCCGGACCGAACTTCTCCCAGATCTGATGAAGACGGCGCTCGCCCACCCGCAGCGCCGCCACCTGTGCGTTGAAATCTCCGATGACGGTGTCGGGCATCCGGGAGTTGTATCGCAGGATGTCGATCATCTGTTTGTCCACCGCACCGCGGTTGATCACCTTGACGCCCGGCATGATCAGGCCCTCCTGGTGCATCGACGTCGAGTCCAGCACGTAGCCGGGATCTTTGGCGCCCAGGTCCATCCAATGGGCCCGCACCGCCAGGTAGGCGTCGGGAAGCTCGCTCCCGTCGGAGAACACCGGAGCGAACAGCATGGCGTCGGAGACATGGGCGCCGCTCCAGTAGGGGTAGTTGAGCATCACCACATCCCCCGGATGGAGGTTCCCCACACCCACCTTCTCCACCCCCTTGTGAATGGCGTAGTCGTTGGCGCCCAGAAACGAAAGGAGGCCCGACGACTCCGAAATCAGCCGGCGGCGGCGGTCGTACATGGAGATCCCGAAGTCCAGCACCTCATAGATCACCGGGTTGAAGGCGGTCCTCACCAGCGTCCGGCGCATCTGTTCGGCGGTGGAGTTCAGATAATGACGGATCACCTCTATGGTGGCGCCGTCCAACCCGGGGGGCTCTTTCACCTCATTCACCCGGCCGAATCAGTCCGCCTGCCGCTCCAGACGCGCCGTGGTGGGAGTGGCGGCGCCGTCAGGGGACACCCGGACCCCGTACACCGTTTGGGCCTTTTCCGCCGAGACGTATTCGTCGAGGACGTCCTTTAGAACCAACTCGATGGGACGGTCGAGGGGGTTCCCCCATCCTCCGCCGCCCGCCGAGTAGTTTCTGAACCCCTCCCCGGGCTGCATGGTGAACCTCTCCATGCGCGCCCGGTGGGCCCGGTCGGTGTCCGGCCAGACGATCATGGTGTTTGTGGTCTCCGGCTCGTGACCGCCGTGTAGCGCCCAAGGCTTGGTTTTGGTCTTCTTCTTCATCGACAGCAGTTCACCCACCGCCAGCCACTTCACCTCCCGGCAGACGCCCAGGCCGCCGCGCCACCGGCCGGCCCCGCCCGAGTCGCGGCGCAACTCGAGACGCTCATGAAAGATCGGAGACTTGTGTTCCAGGACCTCCATAGAGGTGTTCCGGACCGCGGTGGTGGAGAGATGCTGCAGGGCGTTGGCCCCGTCGTGGAACGGGGTGGCGCCCCAGCCGATCCCCTCGTTGTTGCTGACCGAGTACATCTCTTCGGTGTCGGGATGGGTGCCCACCGCCATGAACCCGGGCTCGTCGGAGCCCGAGGAGGCGGCGATGTGATCCATCCCCTGAGCCAGCGCCTTGTTGATCAGCTCGAAAGACACCATTGTCGACCAGAGCGTGTAGGTGGCGGCCGGGTAGACCGCATGGAAGAGATTCCCGGGCGGACAGATCACCTCGAGGGGTTGGTAGTGGCCGTGGTTGGCGGGCGTGTCCGGCGTGGTTAGCGATTTGAAGACGTTCTTTGCCTGGCTCAAGGTGCTCCCGAACGGAATGTTCACCGGACCGGGCACGCCGGGGTCGGAGTCGCCGTAGTCGACGGTGAACTTGTCTCCTTCGATGGTGACCGTCACCGCCATTCTTATCAGGTCATGGGAGATCCCGTCGTCGTCCAGCCAGTCGTGCGCCGACCACTGTCCGTCCGGCATTTCTCGCACCGCCTCCCGGGCGGTTCGGGCGCCATGTTCGATGATCATGTCGATGGCCGCGTCAACCTCGGCAAGCCCGAACTTGTCCCAGATTTGACCAAGCCTGCGTTCTCCCACCCGCATGGCCGAGATCTGAGCGTTGAAGTCCCCGATGATGGTGTCGGGCATCCGGGAGTTGTATCGCAGGATGGCCATGATTTGGGGATCTACCACCCCCTGTTTGACCAATTTGACGGCCGGCAGGATCAACCCTTCCTGATGGACGGAGGTGGAGTCCAGCACGTACCCGGGGTCCTTCGCTCCCAGGTCCATCCAATGGGCCCGCACCGCCAGGTAGGCGTCGGGCAGGTCGCTTCCCTCACCGAACACCGGTGTGAACATCATGGCGTCGGCGGCGTGCGCCCCGCTCCAGTAGGGGACGTTGATGATCACCACATCCCCGGGACACAGGTTCTCGACTCCCACCTTCTCCACGCCCTTGTGGATGGCGAAGTCGTTGGCGCCCAGGAAGGAGAGAATCCCCGACGACTCCGATATCAACCTGCGGCGCCGGTCGTAGACGGAGATTCCGAAGTCCAGCACTTCGTAGATGACCGGATTGAAGGCGGTCCGTATCAGGGTCCGGCGCATCTGCTCGGCGGTGGAGTTCAGATAGTGACGGATCACTTCCACGGTGGCGCCGTCCATCTTCAGGCGAGTGCTCACCGAACCACCAGAATTCCCAGACGGTCCGCCACCGCGGTCTGGTCGCTGTGGACGACTGTCACACAGGTGGGCTCGCGGATGATGGCCGGACCCTTTATCTCTGCTTCTGGTTGGAGCAGGTTCCGCTCGTAGATGGGGAACAGCCGTCGCCGACGGGTGGCGAAATCGAAAGCGTGACGCTCCCCGACCCGGCCAGCGGTTTGATCGGAGTTGGAACTTCGTTCACCGGCCGGATGGCCGGCAGGCTTGTCGAGGAGTCCGACGCCTCTAACCCGGGCGGTGAGGATCTGCACTTCCTCGTCCAATTCGTGCCCGTAGCGCTCCAGGTGTTGTTCGTGGAATTTGGCAGCCACCGACTCGTGGTCGTCGGCCTCTTCCAACTCGACCGACAGGGTGTGCTCCTGTCCGTTGTAACGCAGATCGAGACGTCTCATGAAAACCCGGTGGTCGGGCGGCACGGACTGCGCGGCCAGCACCTGGTCGGCTTCGCTCTCGAGTTGAGCCAGAACTCCCTGCATCTGAGCCAGGGTGGCGTCGTCCAGCATGGTAAGCACCGTCCGGCCCACGTCGTATTCCAGATCGGACATCAGCATTCCCCAGGCGGAGAAAACCGCCGGTGCGGCGGGAACCACCACCTCGGGCATCTCCATCTCCCTGGCCAGGAGCGGCGCAAGCATCGGACCGGCGCCACCGAAGGCCACCAAGGAGAACTCTCTAGGGTCGAGGCCTCGTTCCACGGTGATCTCCCGAATGGCCCCTACCGTGCGGGCCAGCAGAACGTCGAACACCGAAGCTGCGGCCCGTTCGGTGGACATGCCCAGTGGTTCGGCCAGTTTCTCGGTCACACCCCTCACAGCCGCCTCCCCGTCCAGGTCCATCTCTCCACCCAGGAACTCGTCCGCAGCTAGATACCCCAGACACAAAGCGGCGTCGGTCACGGTCGGTTCGGTGTTCCCGCGTCCGTAGCAGATCGGCCCGGGGACCGCGCCTGCGCTGTGGGGCCCCACCCGAAGAAGACCCTTGTCCATCCAGGCGATGGAACCTCCCCCCGCCCCTATGGTGCGGATGTCGAACACCGGGATGCGGATCGGCAGAGCCTCTATCTCGGCTTCGTAGACCTCGGTGGGCGCCCCGTCGACGATTACGCAGGCGTCGAGGCTGGTGCCTCCCACGTCGAAGGAGATCAAAGAAGACCGTCCGGTGGACTCTCCCAGGCTGATGGTCCCGGCGATACCTCCCGCCGGGCCGGAAAAGACGGTGAGCAGAGGCGACACCCGGGCGATTTCGGAGGTCATCGCCCCTCCTGCTGAACGCATTATGAGAAAGGAACCGTCGAACCCCCGGCTCCGCAGTCGTTCCTCCAGATCGTTGAGATACCTGCCCAGGATGGGCCTTATGTAGGCGTCGGCCACCGCGGTGGAAGTCCGTTCGTACTCGTGGTATTCCCGCACCAGGTCGATCGAGACCGAGACCGACAGGTCGGGGAATGCTTCGGTCAGGATGCTCTTGGCGGCTTCCTCGTGCTCGGTGTTGGCGTAGGAGTGGAGGAAGCAGACCGCCACCGACTCCACTCCCCGCTCCGAGAGGAGACGCCCGGCCTCGATCACCGCTTGGCGGTCGAGTTCGGTCACCACCCTGCCCCGATGATCTATGCGCCCCGGGACCCCCACCGTGTGCCGCCTTTTGACCAACAATTCCGGGCGGCGGTATTGGAAGTCGTACTTGGAGCCGCTCGGCAGGTCTCCGCGGGCGATCTCGAAGATGTCCCGAAATCCCTCATTGGTGATGATGCCGGTCACCGCGCCTTTTCGTTCCAGGATGGCGTTCAGGCCCAGGGTGGTGCCGTGGGTGTAGACGGAAGCTTCCTCCAGGGAAGCGTTGGTCGCACCGGTGGCGGTGATCACCCCTTCGGCAGGAGCCGACGGGGTGGTGGGCGCCTTGCGCACCGTGATCTCTCCGGTCTGTTCGTCATAGGAGACGGCGTCCACGAAAGTGCCGCCGATGTCCACCGCCAGACGGTATCTGCGTTCTGTCATGCTCTCACTTTATGAGGACAGTGCGCTATTCAGGAAGTCGGACGGTCGTCGCGGACCACCCTGCCGGACTGCATGACGAAGGAGATGTTCCGCATGGCCGCAACGCCGGCCAGGGGGTTGTCTTCCACAGCCACCAGGTCGGCTACCTTCCCCTCCTCGACGGCGCCTATCTCCGACTCCAATCCCAGCAGCCGGGCGGCGTTGGAGGTGGCGCCCTGGAGCGCCAGGTGGGGGTGGAGCCCGGCGCCCTCCATCAGCCCCATCTCGTACACCGCCACCGAGGTGTCTTCGATCGGGTCCCCGGGGGGATAGTCGGTGCCGTTGACCATGGTCACTCCCGCCGCGATGGCCCTCTGGATGCTGGCCAGGTGCATGGGTCCCACTTCCAGCGACGTCTCTATCTGGAACTCCTCGAAACCCTTGCGCCGCATCCATTCCTGGGAGCGGGTAACGCACAGGGTGGGAGTGAGGAACACTCCCATCGCAGCCATCCGCCCGGCGGTTTCGGAGTCCAGGTCGTAGGCGTGCTCGAAGGACCGGATGCCGGCGTCGAGCGCCCAGTTGATGGCCAGCGACGATCCGGCGTGGGCCACTACGTAGGTGTCGTGGCTCTGCGTGGCGCTCACCGTGGCCTGCATTTCCTCACGGGTCATCTCCGGATGGTCGAACTCCTCTCCCAGCCCGGCGATGCCGCCGGTGATGAACACCTTGATATGGGAGCATCCCGCGTCCAACTCTGCCAGGGCGGCCTCCCGGAAGGCCTCGGGTCCGTCGGCCAGGACGCTGCCCATCCCGTCGCCGTGACCGCCGGTTGTCGAGAGCGCCCTGCCGGCGCCCACGATCCGGGGAACGTCGGCCCAGCCCGCTCTGGCGGCCTCGGCCAGCAGCAGGTCGGCCTGGTTCTGTTCATGGACGCACCGAATGGTGGTCACTCCCGCCGCGAGTGCGTCCTGGGCCCGCTGGTAGGAACGGAGCACCGTCAGCGCCGGGTTCTCAGCCAGGTCTATGGAGGAAAAGGGGTACACCACCGACAGGTGCGTATGAACCGAGATAAGCCCGGGAACCAGGTACCGCCCGCCCAGGCTCATCCGTTCCCCGGCGCCGGGCCGGCGCTGGATGGCGCCGATTCTCTCTCCGGATATTTCCACGCTCACCCCGTCGCGGATCTCGCCTCTCTCCACATCAACCACCCTGGCGTCGGTCAGCCACATTCTTTAGCCTCCTTGTTGCTCTTCAAAGCTGTTCACAACTGTACGGGCCCTGGCCAGCCAGGAGTTCTCCTCGCCCCTGCGGCGCAGAGCATCGCGGATCTCGGGATTCTTAGAGTCGGCCAGAGCCAGGTCCAGGGCCCCGGACATGCCCGCCGCGTCGGAATAGGAACGCACCTCCCGAAAAGCAACCACCTCGGGCATCTCGCTGCTCACCACGGGTTTTCCTCCCGCGAAGTATTCGAAGAGCTTCAACGGGGAAGTCGACCGGGTGATGTCGTTCACCACGAACGGAATCATCGCCACGTCGAAGCACTGGAGCCACCGGGGAAGATCCCCATAGGGTTGGGCGGCTATCCACTCGACGTTGGGAAGGCCGAACAACCGCCGGCGGCGGGCGCTCTGATCATAAGGAGGGCCGATGAGCATAAAGCTCCAGTCGCCTCTCATCTCGGCCACCTCTGTGAGCAGGTCGTAGTCCAGCCAGCGGGCTATGGCGCCGTAGTACCCGACGATGGGCCGACCGGCGGCCAGAAGACGTTGAAGGACGGGATGGGCAGGCGAGGAGAGCTGCCAGTCGGCGAAATGCTCGAACTCCACTGCGTTGGGAAGGTAGATGGCGTCGGGACGCGGCTGACTTGCCCTTTCCAGCAGGCTCCGGGCGCTGGCGGTGATCATCCCGGCTCCGGCCAGTCCGAGGGAATGAAGCCTTCTCAGCTTGTTCGGGTCGTGGCCGTCGAAGACCTCGATCTCGTCTATCCAGTCGTACACCGTTCTGGTGCCCTCCGGGTAGCGGGACGCCTGCTCCCAGTTGTAGGTGATCGCCCAAACGAGGGGGTCGGGGAGGTGGTGCAGGGCTTCCTGGGATCCGTTGTAGAGGAAGAGGCGAGGCGCGATCTCGTCCCAGCCGGGCGGGCTCTGTCGGGGGTTGTCATAGATCACCGTGTATCCCAGGCGGGAGAAGGCCTGGGCGAGCTGCTGGGGTCGCTGGAACAGGTGGATGTACCACTCGATGGTGGGGAGAAACACCACCACCCCTTCGCTTTCGGCGATCCGGTCGGCGACGTGAGGGGGAATCGGCTGTCCAGGGGAATGGGGTGTGTGCAGACCGTGCCTCTCGGCGGTGGGCAGCGCGGGCGCCGTTCTGCGGCGAAGCCTGTGGCGAAGCCTCCAGTATCGGGTGACCAGCTTGATGGCGCGGGTCTGGCGGAGGTTGTCCAACTCCAGCTGGAGGAGGTCGCCTCTGCGTTCGGCATGCGCATGTTGATCATGGGCCGCCTGCAACCTTGCCCGGGCGGCCTCCGACTCTCGGATCAGCCGGTTGGAAAGCTCCAGGTTGTCCCCCTGGGTCTCGTCCAGCTCCTCCTGGGTTCCGGCCAGGTTCCGGGTCACCGCCAGGGCCATCACCTGTTGGATCTGTTCATGGGCGGATGCCTCGGCCGGCGCCGTCGCCTCGCGCATGGCCGTCTCTATCAGAGCCACAATGGGCCGGGACCGCCGGAGCATCGACTCGGCGTATTCGTACATCAGGTGGGACTGGTCCGCGTAGTCCTCCCAGAGGCTCCCGAGCGCTTCGCCCAGCCGCTCCCAGGACTCAGGTTCGTCGGGAACACACCAAGGCCCGAGACCGATCTGGGCGGCCATGCGGGCCACCTTGGGGTCGTAGGAGAGCGACACCGAGGGGGTGCGTCCCATCGCCGCCAGGATGGTCCCATGCAACCGCATGTTGAGGGCCATGTCGCTTCTTCCCAGGGCGGTGATCAGCTGCCCGGCGCTCAGGCCCGCAGGGGTGATGTGTGTGTGGGGGTGGCGCATCAGCTCGGTGATCCGCTCACAGCACCTCCGGTCGTCGAATTGGTCGGATCCCAGCTCCTGCATGGGGACGAACAGGACCGCTCCCCCGCACTCTGTGGCGAAGGCGTCGAGGGCCCGGGCGATTTTGTGCTCGCGTTCGGCCTGCACTTCTATTGCTCCCCAGCGCCTCGGGGCCACGGCCACCAGAGGCCGGGGAAGGTCGGAGATGATCCGGTCCAGCTCGGGCGGCAGGTCGACCCGGTCGACAAGCCAGGCGGGGTCTCCCACCACCGGCGCATCGGCGACGCCCAGCGACTCGAGGTCCACGGAGTCCCGGTCGGTGCGGACAGTGAACGCAGAAGAGACCTCGCCCAGCGCTTTCACCCACAGCGGGGAGCTCGGATCGTGAAAGGGCCCGACCCCGACTCCCCACACCAGGACAGGTCTGCCCGCCGCGGCCGCGGAAAGCGCCGGGCCCAGGTAGCCGGGAATGTCGGCGGCGTCCCGGCTGAGGACGTGCTCGGGTGAGAATCCCCACTGATCGGACAGGAGTCCCCCTCCGCCCACTATCACCATCCGGGACCGGTACGCCTCTAACAGCACGGCGGGAAGGTCGGCCCGATCCACGGCCGCGACGCGGTGGCGGCGACGGGTGTCCTCAGGGTCGCCCGAGGACACAGTCCACCTTCGGTCAGGAAACCTGTCCCGCAGGAGGGTCAACATCCCGGCTAGGATTGCCTCATCACCGAGGTTCTTGAATCCGTAGTGGCCGATTATCAGTGCGTCGGGTGGGGCCGGGTTCATCTGTGAGCTGTCGGGGCGCACCGAATCGACACTTGTCACGACGTCTAAGGTTATCACAGCAGCCAATCGGGACCCGGTATGCAAGTTGACCTGTCTTCTGCCCTGGAAGCCGTCGATGACCTGGGGGGATACCACCGAGAGCTGCTTTCTTCCCTGGTGGCGACACCCAGTGTCAGAGGGGATTCCACCGCAGTGCATGAGTTGTGCGCTTCCCAGTTGGAGAGGGCCCGAATGCAGGTGGATCTGATCACCCCCCGGGTGGATGAGTTGGAGCGCCACCCCGAGTGGAGCCCGCCCGATCCGAGCGTCGACGTCGCCGATCCGGGGCGGCTGGTGAGCGTGGTCGGGTCGGCAGGCGAGGGCCCGGGGATCCTCCTCTTCGCCCACATCGACACCGAGAAACCCGATCCCCGCGAGCACTGGGAGACCGATCCCTACCGGGCGACGCAGGTGGGAGACCGGATCTACGGGTTGGGGACCGCCGACGACAAGGCGGGGGTGGTGTCGGTGCTGGCCGCCGCCCGGGCCCTTGTGCCCAATCTGCGGGGAGCGCGGCTGGTGGTGGGACTGGTGCACGGAAAGCTCGGTGGCGGGCTGGGGACTCTGCCGACCATGGCCGGGGTGGGAGACGTGGACGCCGCGGTCTACTGTCATCCGGCCGAGACGGGTCGGGGCATGAGCCAGATCAAGGTCGCCTCCCGCGGCTATTTCAACTTTCGGATCAAGACTTCAGGTCGTCGACCCGACCCTGTCGAAATCCGAACTCCCCAATCAGAGGACCCCCGCCTGGGCGTCAACGCCTTCAGCCGGCTACGAAGCGTTTTGGAGGCGGTGGAGCGATGGGCAGAAAACAAAGACCGCGTGGTTTGCTCTGTAAACCGGGTGGCGGCCGGGGCGGATCCCCTGGTGGTGCCCGAACAGGCGGTAGCGGAGGGAGCGGTGTGGTTCCAATCGGAGACGGCGTCCCAGCTCTATGACCGGCTCAGCCGGGTGGCGCTGGAGGCGGGCGCGTCGTCCACCGCGATGTTCGGTCTGCGTTCCAACCCGGCCCGGATCCCGACAGACCATCCGTTGGTCGTCGCCACCAAAAGCGCCATTACCGCGGAGACCGGAATCACCCCCGGCCTGTATCCCGCCCATGTCGCCTCCGACATCCGTTTCCCCATCCGCTGTCTCGGGGTACCGGCTGTCGGATTCGGGTGCCTGGGCGGCAACTTCTATGGACCCAACGAGTGGGTCAACGCAGACGACCTTCATCGATCCACCCGTGTGTTGGTCCGAATGGTGTCAGCCTGGGCCGATCGCGCCACCCGAAGCCGCTTCCAGCCTTTCCACCATAAATAGGAAGTCAGCAATAGTGCGCTCCAGCACCTCGGGAGCCTCCTCCATGGAGAGAGGGGGGGAGTCGTCATTGCGTGCCGACACCCATTTGATAGAACCGCCATCCCGGGAGGTCCTGTCCGGCAAACAGCACCCAGCACGGCACCCACCTGTCGCCGCGTTGTAAGGCCGAAGGTTCCAGTAAGCACGGCAGTTTGGGGTGCGGTTCGCAAAGCAGGCGTCCAGAGAGAGCCTCCCAGTCCCACTGGCTGTTCTCGGCATACGTTTCAGCCGATTCCCGAGAGCGATCTTCGGCGGCG
>VXSV01000145.1:0-4262 GCA_009837815.1 Acidimicrobiia bacterium | reverse complement strand
GCGATCTTCGGCGGCGAGGGGTTGTGCTAATCCGCCCCCATGTTCGCAGAGCATAGGGAAACTCAACGACTCGCTTTCCTAGGAGTCTGCTGGTTTTATGGGGTTGGTGGGGTGAGGCTGGAAAGACCCTTTGTGCGCTAGGTGGGCAACAACCTCAAGAGGATCGACACCAAGATGAGCGATGACTACCTGACCCCGGTACTTGAGCGATTCTTCGCCGACATGGAGCGGCCCGTAATGCTGAGGAAGAGGGATTACCACCATCTGATACGGTTCCTCCAACCTGGCGAAGTCCACCAGGACGTTGTCAGAGTGCTTGACGGCATCGCATCACAGGCCAACCAGGCGCGACCGGCCGGCGCCTCGGGGACGACAGCCGTCTCGGCCCCCCGGAGCGGAGCCTTCCCGGAGGCGGGTCGGATTCCTCAGGCGATGGTTTGGCCGGCGTCTAAGTAGATAGTGGCGCCGGTTGCCATCCGGGAGTCGTCCGAGGCTAAGAACACCGCGGCGCCCACGATGTCTTCGGGAACGCCGATGATGCCCAGAGGGATCATCGACAGGCGGTAGTTCCGAAACTCGGGGTCGGCCAGGTCCCCTCGGTTCAAGTCGGTCTCGATGAGGCCGGGAGCAATGGCGTTGGCTCGGATCCGGTGGGGCGCCAGCTCGAACGCCAACTGGCGGGTGAGCATCCGCACTCCCCCCTTGGCCACGCAATAGTGGGTGAGGTTCTTCCCGGCCAGGGTGTCACCGGCCGAGGACATGTTGATGATCACACCCCCGCCTCCTTGGTGGACCATCTGGCGCGCGGCCGCCTGGGAGCACAGAAAGAACCCCTTCAGGTTGACTCGAAGGATCCGATCCCATTCGGACTCTTCGATCTCCAAAAACGGGGTGCGGATCAGGATGGCGGCGTTGTTCACCAAAATGTCGATCCGTCCGAACCGCTCCACCGCCGCCTCCACCAGCCGGGCCACGTCCGATGATGAGGAGGTGTCGGCCCGCACCGCAATGGCCTCCGAACCCATCGCCTCGATCTCGGCCACCGCCGAATCGGCCGCACCCTGGTCGCTCCGGTAGTTGACCACCACTTTCGCACCTTCCCTCCCGTACCCCAGGGCGATGGCCCTCCCGATCGATCGGGAGGACCCGGTGACAACCGCAACTCTGTCTTTCAGTCGCATGCAAATAGTCCTGGCTACTCCAGCTCGAACCCGGGAACCACAAAGCTCCCCCGATCGATTATCTGGGTGTCCCCGATGGCAATCGAATGGTTGCGGGTGGGAATGTCGAAGTGGAAGTTCGCCCGGTTCTCACCGCCCAGCTTGCGGAAGAAGTTGGCCCCGAAGGCGATCAGCATATTGCCGTAGTAGCTCTCGGTGTCCATCACTCCCCCGCCTTCCCAGAAACGAAGGCCCAGGGCGTTCCAGTTGGCCCGGTGCTCATACCCCCAGCCGATGTGGGAGAGGCCGTAGGCCCGCTTGTCCTTGGCGTGCTCGAAAAAGTCCTTCAGCAGCCGAGCGTCGGCGCCGCCGTCGATGGAGATGATGCTTCCCTCCCGCATCTCGATGCGGATCGGTTGCTCGACGTATTTGCCCATCGGCAGCAGAGCGTCGCCGGAGTCGACTATCAGCGTTCCTTCCGCCGAGTCCTCCAGAGGAGCGACGCCGCACTGTCCCGAGGGCCAGTGGTCCCACCGCCCGGGGGTGTCGGTGTAGCCGTACTGGGACCCCAGGGGCCGGCCGGTGTAGCGAACCGAGAAGTCGCTTCCCGCCTCCGACCAGACCCGCATGACGTCGGAGGTGGCCATGTACTCGACGCTCTTGTCGCCGCGCTGTCGGATCTCGGGAAGCGGGAACAGTCGGCGCAGGTGGTCTTCGGGCTCTTCGATCATCAGGCTGCGGACGCCGGACTCCAGGGCCTCATTGTGCGCGTCCGAGTAGATCCAGTGCGATCCCATGCTGGCCAGGAATCCCACCACCAGGTCACATCCCTTCCAGGCGTCGACGATGGTACGCGACTTCATCCAGGAGTCGTCGGCGGCCACCATGATCTGGAAGAAGTCTCCACCCAACACCCTGACCGCTCCCATCAGGGCGGTTATGTAAGCCGGGTTGCTCTGGGTGTTGGTAAATGCCATGACGGTCTGTCCGGGGCCCACCCCGCACAATTCCATGTGGTCTCGGAACATCGGAACCAGTTCGGCGCCGGCTGCCGACGTGGTGGGAACTCTACGCAATTTGTTTCCTCCTTCGCGGTTAGGGGTTTATCGTACCCGCTTCGCAGGAACCCCCCTTGGTGTGAAGAGGCCTTTCTGTTCGGTTCCGGTGATGAGAGTCTCTATTGGCAGAACCCGGGTCGCGAAGAAAAGGACGCCTGAGGAGTTGAAACTGTCTCAGTCCCGACCGATACTCACAGTAGTCACAAACACCTTCCGGTCCGCTCCGACGTCGCCGGACCGCACTTTTTGAGGTGAAGGTCATAACCGTCGAAGACGCGGGACCCCTGGCGGGGCCGGCGGCCCGCGTCTCGACCTATGGAGGCGGTGGCGGGGGATGGGCCCTTGCGACGAGTGTTGACGGGCGGTTTTCGCGGGTTAGGGGTTGTTTTCGCGGGCTTTGGCGGGAGGCTGGGCCTGCTTCTTCCCGGTGTGATCTGCCCTCGGCTGCGGGCGTTGGGACCATGGACCGGGAGGGGACAGCGCCAGCGACCTCATTTGATCACGGTCAGGCTGAATCCGGAGCCGTAGATCAAGACGTCAAGATCATCGATGCTGTCGACCTGCCTTCTCCACAAGTTTTCGAACGTCTCCACATCTACGAACTCTCCGTTCGCCTGGAACATGTGGCTGGGTTCATAACTCCACAGGGTGAAGAAGGTGCGGTACTTCCGCCCTGAGGCGTACAACTCCACTTCTTCGAGATCCAGCCCCGGGGGTGCGACGAAACCGCGATCCCGGATCACTTCGAATTCCTCCTCGTCGCGGGCGTTGTTGACTATCCACACCACCAAATCGCCATCCACATACCTGACCTCGTTGGAGTCCAGGCGGCCGTCTTCATCTCTGTCGCTCCATATCCGGGTGTCGATGCTGACCAAAAAGTCGTGGCCCTCCCTCAATCCGGCGGGGATCTCGATCTCGATGTCGGCGCTCACGCCCCTCCGGTTGATCTTGATGCCGGGAGTCCCCCCGACATCGGGAATCTCCGTTACCGTGTAGGTGCGGTCGTCGCCGGGCGCCGGAGCGTGGTAGAGCCGGTAGCTGAACGTCGCCTCCACTTCGGTGTTCGGCCTCCCGGTGTAACGAGGGTCCGTGCCCCGAAGCGCCGCGCCGTACTGGTCGACCAGATCGAATTTGACGTTGAGTTCGATCCTGTCATCCTCCCGCCGCCGGTAGGAGTCGAAGGCAGGCGGGGTGGCCACCAGGACCGACTCGCCGTCACTCCATACAATCCGGCGGGTCTGTTTCACACAGCAATCCGCCTCCATGGTCACGGTGTCCAGACGCTCGTTACGAGCCGGGCCCCTCAGATCGAAGACGGCGCTGCCACGCTCGTCGGTGAGCACCATGGTGTCGGTGCTGACGTCGCGTCCGATGCTGAACAGGTCCGGTTCGGGCCGACCGCCTCGCACATCCTCGGCATCGACCCTTACGGCCCGGCTCTCGACTTCGATCTCGATGGGCACGCCCTCTTTTTCCAGCGCAGCGCCATCCTCATCCAACAGTTGGATAGAAAACGCCACGGATGAACGCCGATCCAAGTCCACTATCAACGCTCCGTTGCCGCTAATCCGGGAAGCGGTGGCGGGCGCGTCGTGGCGCACGGAAATGCTGTCTGCGTCCTTTTCCGACACCGCCCGGGCAAAAGAGAAAACGGCGGTGTCCCGGTCGAATCTCTGTCCGTCTCTCCTTCCAACCCACGCGTAGATGCTCATGGTCGCCCCGGGCGTTGCGTCGAAGTCCTCGAAGAAGTTTCCGTCCAGGTCGACAGCCTCATCCTCGTCGCCGTCCCATACGCAGTCGCCTCCGGCCAGGATCGTTTTCCGGTCACAGGTCCCGTCGCTCAACAGGCCGCCTTCCGGATCGTCGGTGTAGAACCAGTCGACCACCGCATCGTCGATCGGTGCGAAGTCGGCGTCGCGAACCGAAACCATCATGAAGATCTCGAAATCGTCGGCGCCGTCGGTGGGGGTGACCTGCACCAGCACCCCTCGGGGACGGAGGTTGGAGTGATCCAGGACCGCCGCCATGAACTCGGCCATCG
>VXSV01000142.1 GCA_009837815.1 Acidimicrobiia bacterium | reverse complement strand
ACCGGTACCTCACCTACCGGTACCGCCGAAACCCCATCAAACAACGAAAATGAGACCCCCACCAAAGCAAAGCCCGATCCAACACGCTGACGTCCGCACGGTTGCGATGCGTCACTCCGGGCTTGCCACGCCACGACCGTAAACACGATTGCAGCCGGCGAGGAATGCGTTCAGCTCAATCGGCAGAGGAGGTCGGAGGATCGGTGGGAAGGATGTTGGCGGCCCGATGCAGAAGCGCGGCGGCTTCGGCTCGGGACACAGGCTGGTGCGGACAGTACCGGAGAGGATCGGTTGCGCATTCACCGACAACGCCCGCGGTGGTGGCCACTTTGATATTGGTCGAATGGGGGTTTCCGACGGTGTCGGTGTAGTCGTCGGCCTGCCCGCCTTCGAGTTGGAATGCTCGGACCGCGAAAGTAGCCATCTGATCTCGTCTGACGTAGCCGTGGGGACAGAACCGGGCAGGGCTGGTGTCGCATCCCTGGGTGATCCCCAGGGCGGCAAGCCGTTCTACATAAGGCGCCCACCACTTGGACGCATCGACGTCGGCAAAGCGGGTGATCTGGATCGGCTCCGGTTCATCACTCTCGAGGATTCGCACCAGCCATACCGCCATCACCCACCGATGCATGGGACCGCCTGGACAGAACAGCGCGGGGCCGCATTCGGTGTGCCGCAGGACTCCCTGGGAGGCGAGGGAATCTATAGCGGGCACTTCTTCGCCCGGTGTGGCGTCTTGGCGCCGGGGCGCGCCCTGGGGAGACGACTCGGCCTCCAGCGGTGGGTCGACACATCCGTCGGGGCTTCCGCTGCGCAGCCGTCGTGATGTGACCAGGGCGCCGTTGTAGCCGGACCCGGGGCTGTCGGTGGTCAGGTACTCGATGATGCCATTAGCGATGGCAAGGGCTTCGGTCTCCTGGACTTCGGGGTCGGCCAAGAGCCGCGCCTCGGCCGGGTTGGAAAGGTAGGCAGCTTCGGTTATCACCGAGGTCAGCCCCGGGGTGTACTGCAGGATGCCGTAGAGATCTTTGCCGTCGCGTTGGCGGACCACGGCGTTGGCCCCCCGAAGGCCCGTGAATCGCCAGGTAATGTCGTACTGCGACAGAGCCTCGCGTATGCGCTCGTAGAGAATCCCCGCCAAGCGCGCCGAGTCGGGGTTTCGGGCCTGATGGTAGGTCTCGGTGCCCGGATTCGATGACCGGCTTACCGCTCCGCCGTTGTGGTGGATCGACACGAATACATAGGGGTCAACGGCGCGGGCTATCTCGGAGCGGACAATTACCGGCATCCGGACATCGGTGGTGCGGGTCAGAAGCACGCTGTAGCCGTGGGCCCTCAACTCGGTGGCCGCCATCCGGGCGACAGCCAGATTCAAGTCTTTCTCGGATAGACCGTTGGACCCGACCGCTCCGGTCTCGCTGCCCCCGTGTCCCGGGTCGAGCACCACATCCACACCGGCCAGATACGCGCCCGAACTGACGAATCCCTCCCGCCGGCATGGGGTGGTTACCCGAAAGCCTCCGTCCTGAATCTCCAGGACCGGCAACACCAGCCCCGATTCGGTGACCACCACCCCGTTGCCGGGAGGGCCGGGCTCGATGTCCTGGGCCTGGACCGGTCCCACCGCCAACTGTGACGCCACCACCGCGGCCAGGAGTCCACACAGGGCTGACTTTCCTGCCCGGTATGTCCTCAAGAGAGCCACATGGTCGGGTGTCGTCTACCAATCAATGTCTGCCCACTTTAACCTCATGATTCGACCTCATAGACCTCACGCGCCGATCCCGGCCGTTGCGGGGTAAGGTGTATCGCATGCTACGGAAGAGCGTGACTGCTTGAACGCCGTGCATGACATGGGCGGCGCGCCCGGTGAGGACCCCATCGACCGGTCGGAACATCGGTTGATGGAGTGGGAGCGCCGCACCGGCGCGCTGGTGGACGTGCTGCGGGAGAAACGACTGATCAACACCGACGAGTTGCGTCGCGGCATCGAGGCGATCCCTGCGGATGAGTATCGGCGCCTCGGCTATTACGAGCGTTGGTCGTCCTCTCTGGAGGCTCTCCTGGTGGAGAAGGAGCTGCTCACCACCCAGGAGATCGGCAGACGAGCGACCGTGGTCGGGGAGAGGTGGGGCTGAGTTGGCCAGGTTCCGCCCGGGAGACCGGGTGAGAGTGTTGCCGAACGTGGTAGACACCCATCACAGGACACCCGCCTACGTCAAGGGCCGGGTCGGACGGGTGCACGCCCTGTCGGGCAGTTTCCATGACCCCGAGGACCGCGCCTATGGAGGTAGCGGCCTCCCCAAACGAGAGCTCTATCTGGTGGGGTTTGGCATGCGGAGTCTTTGGGGACGGCGATACAGAGGGGGACAAAAAGACCGGTTGTTGGTGGACATCTATGAACAGTGGTTGGAGCCGGCCGGCCAACCGATCGAAGGCCAGGTCGACGATGAGCGCTGACCACGGCCACGGCGGGGGCCGGCGCCATCCCGGCCTGGCGGAGGGACTCTCCTTGAGCGAACCGGCCCTACGGCTCCTGGCGATGGAGGAGCTGCTGGTCGAAAAGGGCGTGATAGGCGGCGATGACGTCCGGAGGGTGATGGATGTGATAGCGGCCAGGTCGCCGGCGGACGGCGCCAGGGTCGTGGCGCGGGCGTGGACAGACCCTGCATTCAAGCTCCGTCTGCTCGAAGACCCGCGGGCTGCGCTGGCGGAGGTGGGGTATCCGGTGGCGTCCGGAGCAGTGCTGTCGGTGGTGGAGAACACCGAAGCTGTGCATCACCTGGTTGTGTGCACCCTGTGCTCTTGCTATCCGACCTCGTTGCTGGGCCCCCCACCGGACTGGTACAAGAGCTTCGCCTACCGGTCGAGGGCGGTGGCGGACCCCCGTGGAGTAATGCGGGAGTTCGGCCTGGAGGTTGACGAAGCGGTCGAGGTGCGAGTCGTCGACAGCGCCGCCGACCTCCGCTACATGGTGCTGCCCCGGCGGCCGGAGGGAACCGAGGGGATGGCCGAGGAGGACCTGGTGGCGCTGGTTACCAGGGACAGCCTGGTGGGCGTCGGCGCCCCCAACCCGCCGGCCGCCGAATCCTGACAGGCCCTCGGCGGGCGCCGGCCTCCCGGAGTGTTCCGCCCCGGCCTCTCCCGGACGGCCTCCTTCATCTATTTGTGCAAGCCCCGCGGAAGGCGCCGGGACGCCTGCAGGCCCGGATTTACTTGACAGGGGCTCTACTTCGTGTCTAGAGTAAAAACCTTGGAGGGTGGCCGTGGCCCGGCCAACAAAACAGATTTGCGTGATCGGTTTTCACGCGTCTATACTTGACAGTTCTTGTCCCGCTGCATGCCTTAAGGAGGAAACGCGTCTTGTCTGCGCGCCTGTCTGAGCGTTTTTCTTTCTCCCGCATTCCTACCGCCCACGAACTTCCCGATCTAATAGCCATTCAGCGAGATTCCTTCGATTGGTTTCTCCATGATGGAATCGATGAGGTCTTCCGAGAGATCTCACCCATAGAAGACGTCACCGGACAGTTGATCCTGATGCTGGCCGACCACACCTTCGGCGATCCTCCATTCGACGTGGAGACCTGCAAGTCCCAGGACAAGACCTATGGCCGTCCTCTCACAGTCACCGGTCGCTTCCTGAACCGCCATACCGGTGAGATCAAGGAGGAGAAGATCTATCTCGGCGACTTTCCCATGATGACCCCCAAAGGCGTGTTCGTCATCAACGGGACGGAGCGGGTGATCGTCTCGCAGTTGGTCCGCTCCCCGGGGGTCTACTTCAACCGCACCCTCGACAAGAACTCCGACGCCTTCTTCTACGCCGCCAAGGTGATACCCGGGCGGGGAGCATGGCTGGAGATGGACACCGACCGAAAGGACACCATCGGGGTGCGGGTGGACCGGAAACGCCGCCAGCACATGTCGTCTTTCCTGCGGGCCATCGGAGTGCCCAGCCGGGGCAAGAACGAAGAACTGACCGACGACGAGATACTGGAACTGTTCGAAGGGGCCGAGTCGGTGAGGAACACCCTGGAGAGAGACACGGTTCCCGCCAACCGCGAGGCGGCGCTGATCGATCTCTACCGCAAGCTCCGCCCCGGCGAGCCCGCCTCCGCGGAGTCCGCCCAGGGACTGGTCAACAACTGGTTCCGCAATCCCAAACGCTACGACCTGAGCCGGGTGGGGCGCTACAAGCTGGCCCAGAAGTTTAACGACGAGATTCCCACCGACTACCCGAAGGCCGTGGGTTCCGACGGTGAGGAGGAGAACCTGCAGTTGCTCCGGGACGTTGACGTCATCGACACCCTCCGCTATGTCGTGGCCCTGCACGCCGGCCGGCCCACCATGACCACTTACCGCGGGGTGGAGGTGCCGGTACTCACCGACGACATCGACCATTTCGGGAACCGTCGGGTGAGAACGGTGGGAGAACTGGTGCAGAACCAGTTGAGGATCGGCCTGGCGCGCCTGGAAAGGGTGGTCAAGGAACGGATGTCCACCAAGGACCATCACTCCATCACTCCCCGGATACTCATCAACAGCCGGCCGGTGACCGCCGCCATCATGGAATTCTTCGGGACATCCCAGTTGAGCCAGTTCATGGATCAACCCAACGCCCTGGCCGGCCTCACCCACCGCCGTCGCCTGTCGGCCCTGGGTCCTGGAGGGCTCTCCCGGGAGAGGGCCGGTTTCGAGGTGAGGGACGTGCACCCCTCCCACTACGGGCGGATGTGCCCGATCGAGACGCCCGAAGGCCCCAACATCGGGCTGATCGGCTCCCTGGCCACCTACGCAAGGGTCAACCGCTACGGATTCATAGAGACGCCGTATCGCAAGGTACGAGACTCCACGGTGATGGAAGAAGTGGACTACCTGGCGGCAACCGAGGAGGAGCGGTTCGTCATCGCCCAGGCGAATGCGCCCATACGAGAGGACGGGACCTTCATCAACGACACCGTCCTGGTACGGCGCGCAGGCGGGGAGGTCGATCGGGTACCTCCCTCGGAAGTGGACTACATGGATGTCTCCCCCAAGCAGATCGTGTCCCTGTCCACCTCCCTGATCCCCTTCCTTGAGCATGACGACGCCAACCGCGCCCTGATGGGCTCCAACATGCAACGTCAGGCGGTGCCCCTGCTGCGTTCCGAAGCGCCTCTGGTGGGTACCGGCATGGAAGAGATCGCGGCTCGGGACTCCGGAGACATGATCGTCTCCCCGGTGAACGGCAAGGTGGTGGAGACGACAGGTGAGGAGGTTGCCGTACGAGCGCGGGGTGGCAAGACGCAACGTCTGCGGATGGAGAAGTTCACCCGTTCCAACCAGGGCACCTGCATCAATCACAAGCCGATCGTGCGAGAAGGAGAAGAAGTCAGAGCCGGCGACGTCCTGGCCGACGGGTCGTCCACCAGCCAGGGAGAACTGGCGTTGGGCAAGAACCTTCTTGTGGCGTTCATGCCCTGGCAGGGATACAACTTCGAAGACGCCATCGTGCTGTCGGAACGGCTTGTCAAAGAAGACGTCCTCACCTCGATCCACATCGAGAAGCTGGAGACCGAGGCCAGGGAAACCAAGCTGGGCGACGAGGAGATCACCCGGGACATTCCCAACGTCCCCGACGAGGTGCTGGCGCATCTGGACGAAGACGGCATAATCCGGGTGGGGGCCGAGGTAAGTCCCAACGACTACCTGGTTGGAAAAGTGACGCCCAAAGGCGAGACGGAACTGACTCCCGAGGAGCGTCTGCTGCGGGCCATATTCGGGGAGAAAGCCCGCGAGGTGCGGGACAGTTCCTTGAAGGTCAAGCACGGACAGGGCGGCAAGGTGATCGAAGTCAAAGTGTTGCGCCGAGCCGATGGAGAGACTCACAAGTCGGGTGTGAACGAACAGGTTCGGGTTTATGTGGCGCAGCAGCGGAAGATTTCAGAGGGTGACAAGCTCGCCGGCCGCCATGGCAACAAGGGTGTGATCGCCAAGATACTTCCCGAGGAGGACATGCCGTTCCTGGCCGACGGAACCCCGGTGGACATAGTGCTCTCCCCCTTGGGGGTGCCTTCCCGGATGAACCTCGGTCAGGTGATGGAAACTCACCTGGGATGGGTGGCCGCGGCCGGATGGAAGAATTTTGCAGAGGACAACAGCCCTCTGCCTTCCGAAGGCGAACCGTGGAGCAGGATGGCCACTCCGGTGTTCGACGGCGCCCAGGAAGGGGAGATACTGAAACTGCTGAAGAACTCTCTTCCCAACGACGACGGTGACAAGCTCATCGACAGGACGGGCAAGACGATGCTGTACGACGGCCGGACGGGTGAGCCTTTCGACAAGCCCATCACAGTCGGATTCATCTACATGCTGAAACTCGTCCACCTCGTGGACGACAAGATCCACGCCCGATCCACCGGCCCGTACTCGCTGATCACCCAGCAGCCTCTGGGAGGCAAGGCGCAGTTCGGGGGCCAGCGCTTCGGGGAGATGGAGGTCTGGGCATTGGAAGCCTACGGCGCGGCCTATGCCCTCCAGGAGTTCCTGACCATCAAGTCCGACGACGTCCGGGGCCGGATCCGGGTCTATGAAGCCATCGTACGGGGCGACAATCCTCCCGAGCCGGGGATACCGGAGAGCTTCCGGGTGCTGGTCAAGGAGATGCAGAGCCTCGGCTTGAGCGTTGAGATGCTCTCGGCCGGTGAGCGGGTGGACCTCCGGGAGACCGATGAGGACGCCTACCGGACCACCAGCATGCTGGACGGGATCGACATTTCCCGTCCCGAGAGACCCGAGGAGGCGGTTCCTTCTCCTTCTTACACCTTTTAGCCGACGGTCGAACGGGGGTTAGCCAATGACCATGACCGAACCACAGCTTCACGCCGCCAATCGTCGGCTCCTCTTCGACGAGGTGCAGATAAGCCTGGCTTCCAGCGATCAGATCAGGGCCTGGTCCTTCGGCGAGGTCAAGAAGCCCGAGACTATCAACCACCGGACCCTGAAGCCTGAGCGGGACGGGTTGTTCGATGAGCGGATCTTCGGGCCGCAGCGGGACTGGGAGTGCTATTGCGGCAAGTACAAGAGGGTTCGGTACAAGAGTCTGATCTGTGAGAAGTGCGGCGTGGAGGTGACCCGTTCCAAGGTGCGCCGGGAGAGAATGGGCCACATCGATCTCGCCGCCCCGGTGGCGCACATCTGGTTCTTCAAGGGGGTTCCCTCCCGGCTGGGGTATCTGCTGGACATCTCGCTGCGCGACCTGGAGAAGATCATCTACTTCGCCGCTCATGTGGTGACTTCGGTGGACAGGACCCGTCTGCTGCGGGACCTGCCCGAATTGGAGAAGGAGTACCTCGAAGAGGTGAATGAGGTCAGAGAGGACTTCGAAGGGTGGCAGAGCAGCCGGCTTGAGGAACTGGAGAAAGAACTGGCCCGCATGGAGGAGGCGAACGCCAAGCCGGGAGAGATCAGGCAGGCCGACAAGGCGGCTCAGACCCAGATCGCCGAACGCCGCCGGAGGATGGAAGACGAATGCGAGGTGGCTACGGAGGCCTACGAGACCGTCCGCCGTCTGCAGGTCAAGGATCTGGTGGAGTACGAGCAGCTGTGGAAGGTAATGGAGATCAACTACGGGGACTACTTCACCGGAGGAATGGGAGCGGAGGCGATTCGGGATCTTCTGGCCGGGCTGGACCTCGAAGAGGAGATGAACAAGCTCGCCGAAGACATGGACTCCAAGTCGCAGCAGCGTCGTCAGCGCGCCACGCTCCGCATGAAGGTGGTTCGTCCCTTCGCCGAGGGAATGAACGATCCGACCAACATGGTTCTTCACACCTTGCCTGTCATCCCCCCCGATCTGCGGCCCATGGTGCAGTTGGACGGGGGGCGTTTCGCCACCTCTGATCTCAACGATCTGTACCGGCGGGTCATCAACCGCAACAACCGCCTCAAGCGACTGCTGGAGTACGGGGCCCCGGAGATAATCGTCAACAACGAGAGGCGCATGCTCCAGGAGGCGGTGGACGCCCTGTTCGACAACGGTCGCCGCGGCAGGGCCGTAACCGGCCAGGGCACCCGCGCCCTCAAGTCGCTGTCCGACATGATCAAGGGCAAGGCGGGCCGCTTCCGTCAGAACCTGCTGGGCAAACGGGTCGACTACTCGGGGCGCTCGGTGATCGTGGTGGGGCCCCAGTTGAAATTGCATCAATGCGGTCTCCCCAAGGAGATGGCCCTTGAATTGTTCAAGCCCTATGTGATGAAGGGCCTGGTCGACAACGACGCGGCGCCGAATATCAAGTCTGCCAAGCGGATGGTCGAGCAGCAGCGCGACGAGGTCTGGGACGTGTTGTCTACGGCTATCTCCGAGCACCCGGTGCTTCTGAACCGAGCTCCCACCCTTCACCGGCTGGGTATCCAGGCGTTCGAACCGGTGTTGGTGGAAGGCAAGGCGATCCAGATCCACCCCTTGGTCTGTGAGGCTTTCAACGCCGACTTCGACGGAGACCAGATGGCCGTTCATCTGCCCATCTCTCCCGAGGCCCAGGCGGAGGCGCGCATCTTGATGCTTTCCCGCAACAATGTCCTGTCGCCCGCCTCGGGCCGGCCGATCGTCACGCCCAGCCAGGACATGGTGATCGGGATCTACTACCTGACCGAACTCGAACCCGAGGCCCGGGGTGCGGGCCGCGTATTCGGGTCGGTGGACGAGGCGATCATGGCGCACGAGATAGGAGAGTTGAATTTGCACGCTCCGATCTCGGTGCGGCTTGGCGCCATGGTCGGCGATCCGGAGATACACGCCGAGCTGAAAGACGAATTGGAGGGGCTGATCACCCCCGAGCCGGCCGATGGGGGCGGCTTGACCGAGACCACGGTGGGCAGGGCCATATTCAACCAGGCCTTTCCCGAATCCTTCCCCTATGTGGACGCTCCGGTGATCAAGTCGGGCATCCGCAAGCTCGTGGAGGTGGCCATAGACCGCTATCAGCGCTTCGAGGTGGAGCAGACTCTCGACAGCCTCAAAGAGCTGGGATTCCGGTACGCCACCGCGGCCGGCCTCACCATAGGTTTAGAGGACGTCAAGACCCCCGGGAAAAAGAAGAGCATTCTGGACCGGCACGCCCGCAAGGCCGAGAAGGTTCAGGGTCTCTACGAGAGAGGGGTCATAACCGACAGCGAGCGGCGCGCGGAGCTGATCGAGATCTGGAGCGAGGCGACCGAAGAGGTCAAGGACGCAATGGAGACGACGCTCAAGTCCGAGCCCTTCAACCCGTTGGAGATGATGGTCGGTTCCGGCGCCCGCGGCAACACCATGCAGGTGCGCCAGATTGCCGGTATGAGAGGACTGGTGGCCAACCCCCGTGGAGACATCATCCCCAGCCCCATCACTTCCAACTTCCGAGAGGGCCTCTCGGTGCTCGAGTACTTCATTTCCACCCACGGCGCCCGCAAGGGCCTGGCCGACACCGCCCTGCGAACCCGAGACGCCGGGTACCTGACCCGCAAGCTGGTGGATGTCTCCCAGGAAGTGATGGTCCGGGAAACGGACTGCGGGACCGACCGGGGAGTGTGGTTCGATGTGGTTGAAGTCGAGCAGAGGCCTTCCTCGGCGTCTGACGGCGCCCCAACCGAAATCTTCACTCCGGTGAGGTACCTGCGCAGCCATATCTTCGGGCGGGTGCTGGCCGCGCCGGTGAAGATCAAGCGATCGGTGCTGACCACCGATCGCGGCGTTCGCTTGACAGAGGGGGTTCTGATAGACGCGGAGGTGCTGGGCGCCATCGTCAGCCGGGCGGCCGAAGTCAGAAGAGTGCGGGTGCGGTCGGTCCTGACGTGCGACACCCGCGCTTCGGTGTGCCAACTGTGCTACGGGATGAGCCTGGCCACCGGGAAGATGGTCGAAGAAGGAGCGGCAGTAGGGATCATGGCCGCCCAGTCGATCGGCGAGCCGGGGACCCAGCTCACCATGCGCACCTTCCACACCGGAGGAGTAGCCGGATCGGACATCACCCAGGGCTTGCCCCGGGTGCTCGAGTTGTTCGAGGCCAGAAGCCCCAAGGGCAGAGCCGTCCTGGCGCCGATCAGCGGGACGGTTGAAGTGGTCGCGGAGGAGGGCCGGCGGATTCGGATCACCGGCAAGGACGAGTTGGGCGCGGACAGCGATAAGGACATCCCCCTTTCCCGTCACTCGCGGGTCAGGGTCGCCGACGGGAGTTCGGTGCAGGCGGGCGATCCCCTGACCGACGGGCCGCTCGATCCCAAGCAGGTCCTGGAGTACCGAGGCGTCAGGGACGCTCAGCAATACCTGGTTACCGAAGTGCAGGGCGTCTACCAGTCCCAGGGCGTGGAGATTCACGACAAGCACATCGAGTTGGTGGTTCGCCAGATGTTGCGGCGGGTGAGGATCGTGAGGGCCAATGATTCCCGCTTCCTGCCCGCCGAATTGGTGGACGGTCAGGCCTTCTTGGACGAGAACCGCCGGTTATTGGAAGAAGGCAAGGCGCCCGCCACCGCACGGCCGGAGTTGATGGGCATCACCAAGGCCTCTCTGGCCACCGACTCCTGGCTGTCGGCCGCTTCGTTCCAGGAGACGGCGAGGGTTTTGACCGACGCCGCCATCTTCGCCAAGTCGGACTACATGAAGGGACTCAAGGAGAACGTGATCATCGGCAAGTTGGTGCCGGCCGGCACAGGGGCGATCCAGTATCAGGGTCATGAGCCGCTGGTGCCGGGGTACGAGCGACCGGTCGTTCCCGAGGGATTGGAGTTCGCCACCTCCATGACTCCCTCGGAACTGGGCGGATCGTTCAATCCGGCCGACGACCTGGCCCGTGGCCTGGGAGTCAGCGAAGAGCTGTTGAGTTCGGTATTCCCCGGCGCCGTCCCGCAGGGAGCTACTCCTGCGAACGGCTCGGCTGCATCGGGGGATGAAACCCCGCCGTCGGCGGAGGCCGACAAGGAGTAGTCGCCCGGCAGACGCTTGATGTGCCCTACTGGCGGAGGCCGACAGAGCGGGTTACCCGGCGGGGCCCGGCGGCTATTGCAGTGAGGATGCCCAATCCGTTGGAGAGTTGAACAGTGGCTGCGGCCACTACTTGGCGCGGCCACCCGCCGGTAACCACCGCCAGATAAACGGCCCAGCCTCCCGAGCACCCCAGAAGCCACCACCACCCGAGCCACGGCGCGGCGGACAGGCCGGCGGCCAGGGCGATCGTCAAACCCAGGGGCGCCAGAGGGCGAAGGGTGGGGAGTTCCCGGTTTGCATAGAGCATCTCGGCCTTGGCCCGGCCGTACCGGTAGAACTGTCGCCAGAGCGCGGCCAGGGTGGAACGAGGCCGGTAACGGGATCGGATTGCCGGGTCCAACACCACCTCTCCTCCTTGTTTGCGGATGCGGTAGGCCAAATCGGCGTCCTCGGCCACCCCGCTGGGGAACCGTCTGAGCCCCATTCCCAGGAGGCGGGAGCGCAGTATGGCGCCCAGGTAGACGGTGTCGGCCCGGCGGCGCTTCAACACCCGCCGGTAGGGAGCGGGCCCTACTACCCACGGGTTGACCATCACCGACGCCACGGCGCGTCCGAACGGGGTGGACCCTTCAGGGCGCATCGGGCCTCCCACCAGGTCGGCGTCGGTCTCCAGCAGGGCCTCGACGTTGCGTCTCACGTAATCTTCGGCGTAGACGGTGTGAGCGTCCGCCCGGATGGCGATCTTCCCCGCGGCGGTCTCGGCGGCCAGCATCAGACTGCCGGTGAGGTTCCGACGGCCTTCCGGGGCGGCGACAACCAACAGGCGGGGAAGGCGCTCGGTCCAAGAGGCCAACACGGAGGGGGTGCCGTCCCGGGATCCCCCGTCCACCGCCACCAGTTCCCACGCTCCCTCGTAGTCCTGGTCCCGGAGCGATGCCAGTACCTCATCCAATCCGGCAGCCTCGTTGAGAAGGGGCATTAGAACGGAGACGCTTGGCCACGGGTCGGACACGGGCCACTGACCCTAGCCTGTTCCATCCGGATGCGTGTCCGACGGGGCCTGTGGCCTGCGTAGCATTTGCGGTCTATGCGGAGCAGATTCATTGTGTCGATGGGTGTGGTGGATCTCTTGTCTCTGGCGGTCTCGGTGGTGCTTGCATCGTGGGTGCTCTACGGGACGCTTCTGCCATGGAACGCCGATCAGGTCGGCACGCAGGCTCTGCCGTTGCTCGGGTTCCTGATGCTGGCCGCCCTGGGTTCTTCGGCCATCCTCCTCACCATGTCCGGTCCGGGTGTGCCCCGCCCCAGCTATGGCAGGGGTGCGGCGATGGTCATGGTTACCCTTTCGGCCAGTGCCCTGATGGTCCTGGCCACCAGGGTCTACTTCTCACGCTCCCTGCTGTTGGTGACGGTGGCGGTCTGGACGTTGTTCGTCGTTCTTCACCGGGCTGTGCGGAGACGGCGCCCATGGATCGAGCCGATGGTGGTGTTCTCCTCCGATCAGGAGATGGTTTCAGAACTTCAGCGAGCGCCCCATGCCGAGGTGCTGGCGGTAGTCGACCCCGCCTCCCATCCCGATCAGCAACCGTTGGAACCCCGGGCCACCCTGGTGGTGGACATGGCCGTGGCCCACTCGCCTGCGGTGGCGGGGTTGGTATCCGGAAACGATTTGGCCGGACGGGTGGTGAAGCCTCTCGCCTCTGTCTATGAGGAACACACGGGGCGGGTCCCGCTTCCCCGGCTTGTGCAGGACTGGCAGATGACGTCGACCCTGCACCGAGTTCGGAACTGGCTGTGGGGAAAGAGGCTCTTCGATCTGGCAGCGGTGATCATCACCATGCCGGTGTGGCTATTTTTGGCCGCGCTGGTGGGGGTGGCGGTCCGGGTTTTCTCGCCGGGCCCGGTGTTGTTCCGCCAGACCCGGGTGGGAAAAGGGGGAAGGCATTTCACCATTTACAAGTTTCGCACGATGCGCAGCGACGCCGAGGCCGCCGGGCCCCGTTTCGCGGAGGTCGATGACCCCCGGCTGGTGAGAGGAGGGGCCTTTCTGCGTCGCTATCGGCTGGATGAGATCCCGCAGCTGTGGAATGTGCTGAAGGGCGACATGAGTCTGGTGGGCCCTCGAGCGGAACAGGCCCCTTTCGTGGAGGAGTTTTCCCGGGCGATACCCTTTTATTCCCTCCGGCATCTGATCAGGCCGGGAGTGACCGGCTGGGCCCAGACCAACGCCTCCTACGCAGCCGACCTGCAGGCAACCGTCAGGAAGCTGACTTATGACCTCTATTACATAAAGCATGTCTCTCCGCTGCTGGACCTGCGGATTCTCTGGGCTTCGGTTTGGACGGTCATAACCGGATCAGGTTCGAGATGAAGGGAGACGGACCACCGTCGGCGCCTCCCGCCGAGAACAAGGGCACTCCGATGATGCTGGTGGGCGCGGTGGTGGGCGGACTGTCCGCATATGCGTTCCATGCCCTGGGCGGAAGGGGACTGGGCGCCGACGCATATGCGCCCATAGGGGTGATGTGGACCATCGCCTTCATAACCATGGCGGTGGTCTACGTGCCCATGGAACAGTGGGTCACCCGAGAGAAGACGCAAGGGCTCAACCCGCTGGCAGGTGGACGGAGGCTTCTGGTCACGGTGGTCCTGGTGGCTATGGCCCTGGCCGCCCTGGCCGCCGGTTTGACATTGCCGTCGGTCACCGGCAAGGTGGGCGTGCACGTCATCCAGATGCTGGTTCTGGTGGGTGGCTACGGGTTATTCAGGGTGGGGATGGGAATGCTGGAGGGTATGGGGCGGTTTGGCCGGGTGGGTTGGATGCTGTGCGCCGAGGGGATCCTTAGACTGTCGGCGGCGGGGTTGGTGCTGATCTCCGGAGGTGGGGCAGTCGGCCTGGGATGGGCGATGGCGGCTGCTCCCTGGGTGGCTTTCCTGTTCGCTTTCCGGCGGGGGAACCGCTCGGATGCGCCGTCTGTGGCGGGAGCGGTTTTCGTCCAGCAGTATGTGGCGGGGTCGCTGGCGGCCCACATTCTGGTTGCCGCCGCGCCGCTGGTGGTTGCCTATCAGGGGGCAACGCCCGCGCAGGTGAGCGTGACCTTCATAGTGTTCGTCCTGTTCCGGGCCCCGGTGACGTTGATGTACAGCCTCCAGGGCCGGATACTCCCTCCCTTGGTCCGGATGTTCACCCGGGGCGAGGAAGAACCCTTGCGCAAGCTGGGGAGCAGGCTCTTGGCATGGTCGGCAGGGTTGGCTGTCCTGGCGGCCCTGTTCGGTTTCCTCCTGGGGCCTCAGGTGGTGAGGCTGTTGATGAGTTCGGTCTTCGTGCCGTCCGCCCTGGTGGCCGCCCTGGTGGCGTCGGGTACGACGATGGCGGCGGGCGTGCAGTTGATAGGCCAGATACTCGTGGCCAAGTCGCGGACCGGCCGTCTGGCCACTGCCTGGGTCGTGGGATTGTCTGCCGCGGCCTTGGGCGTCTGGTTGAGCCCCCACGGACCGGTCCTTTCGGTGGCGATCGGGTTTTGGGTGGGGGAAGTTGTCGCCTTGGCGCTGGTCGGGTCGATGTCTATGTCCCGACGGAGCCGGCCGCGCCTGGCCGGGTCGTCCAGCGGCGATGGTCCAATCGCAGATGCGGAGCCAGACGGTTGACCATGGAGGAGGGAAGGGGCGGCACCCGCGAGGGCATGCGGATGTGACCGTCGGTCACCTGCACGAGCCCGGCCGAGGCAAGCACCGCCAAATAGAACGGTTCGCAGACTCTCCGGCGCCGCAGACCGGCTAAGAACAGGTCCAGGAGGTCGCGAATCGCCCCCTTCCCGAGGGCGGCGGCCCAGAAGAGCCGGACATACTCGTGGCCTGGGGAGAACCCTTGCCGGTCGGCAGGGACGAGCTCCACCGAGAAAGACCGGATGTGGGGGACCCGCCGGCCGCCCCGGTTGGTTTTTGCGGCGCTCTGTAAAGCAGTCGGTGTATTCATAAAACATAAGATATTGTTCTGCATTGGTTTAGCGGGCGCTTCCGGGGCGGAGAACTTTCGCGTGCTAGAAGAAAGAACCGCGGGTTGTCCGGGGACCGGCTCCTGGGAGCCCTGAGGCCGGCGCTTTTCCTAGTTGGGGACTTGGCCGTTGGATACGGTGATGGTGATCGTGTCGCCGGTGGTGATTTGGGTTCCGGCGGGGGGGTCGGTGGTGATCACTCTTTCGGCTTCGAGTTGGGCGTGGGGTGCGTAGACG